>CAZGUM010000121.1:0-6781 GCA_964529085.1 uncultured Methylomonas sp.
TCTATATTGGCGATCAAGATCAACAATTTCGTCAATAATTGCGGAGTGTAGCTGCCTTTGGCGGCGATTCCGGATGCCAGGGCCCGCGTTTGTCCCATTACTTCGATTAACTCGGGTAAATCGGATGTCAGTGCAAAACCCATATGAAAACTGTCGAGCTGTGGGTCGAGAATAATGCCGGATGTATTTGAAATATGGTTTAGCAGCTTTAAGCCATCGGCAATTAACAGATTGTGAGCGGCTATCGTTTTGCTTAATTCTTGTTCCATAGAGTGGGTTTTGATGTCGTTCCATTGCTGGTTGAGCTTGGCGAGCATGCTGTCGGTTTGTAATGTGTCCCGCAGTTCGCCGTCCACTTTTTCAAGTTCCGCAAAATAGCCGTCGATCTCGGCGCGTTTGTTAAAAATGCGTTCCTTAAATTGGGTTGCGCCGTTCCGAAACGCGTTGGTCATACCCCGGTGTTGTTGAATATGTTCGATAGGCCGTCTCAGGGCGGCGATGTAGCGTAAGCCTAGGCGTTCTTGTTGCAAGGAGTTGGTTTCCGCCTGAAATTGTTTAATCAAGGCGCCGGCCATGAGCAGCATGGGAATCAGCACGACAGTGAACAGTAGCGCGAATTTGGCCGGATAGCGTAGTCTATCCATCAAAGCGATTGCAGGCGAAATTAGAAAATCCATGGCTAAGATCCTGGCGATGTTGTTGAGGCGAGCGTATCGGCAACTATAGTTGCATTATGTTGTTTGGTGTAAGCCATTCTAGTAAATTTAATCGGTGGCATTACGGTCGCTAATCATTGGGATGAGCTAAAGGCGTGCGATCAGCAAGATTGCCGCCGATACAATTAAACAGCTTCCTGCCAGCCACGATCCCAGGCGCGATGTTTTTTTGGATACCCGTAACGCGATGATGGCGGCCAGGGAAATCAGTAATGCCGGATAGGCCAAGAGGATTGCTAGCGCCGGCAGCGTGGTGCTGGGGTCGGCGTCTTCTGCCGTGTAATAGCTGAAGCAGCCTAAGCTCGGTAGCGCTACTATCAGGGCCAACATTAATAATTTGTGACTAAGGTCGTTCATAGCTAAAATCCTGGGTATGTTCTCGGGAAGAATAGCCTTTAACTCGATATTAATGCAGTTTGACGCGCAAACCGCATGATCGGCGGCCAAGTGCGGCGTTTTTATGTTGGGGTAATTGTGCCTAAATCTAACCAGTTGGATTGCGATTCGCTAAAATCCACAAATAGCTGTTGTTTTGACAGCCTAGCCCGCTTTGGGGAGTAGTTATGCAAGACGATTCCGGTAGTTGCCGAGCATTGATAGGTTTCAGTCTGTGTTTTTGGCTATTGCCTTGCTCATCCGCTGAGCTTACTCGCCAGGATGTTATCGGCATTATTGCCAAAGCCGGCATTGAACAGCCCAAATTGGCTAAAAAAGACTTATCGGGATTGGACTTATCCGGAATCGCGTTTAACAAAGCCGATTTATTCTCCGCCAATCTCGATGGCGCCAATCTGAAACAGGCCGGGTTGACCGGTGTGAATCTAAATCTTGCGCGTATCCGGCACGTGAATTTGCAGAACGCCGATCTGTCGGGTGCCAGTCTGTACGGGGTGACGATGGATAATTCCGATTTGTCCGGCGCGGATCTTAGTGGTAGCCGTATCACTGGCTCATTGAACAATGTCAATTTAACCGGCGCCAAACTTCATCGGGCCAATTTAGGCGCTAATTCCGAGAGTCCTCGCAAAGGGTTGGCTTTGTTGGAAATGCAAAATGCCGTTTTGAACAACGCCAATTTGAGCGGAGCCAATTTGAACTACGCGCTGATGACCAATACCTCATTTCGCAACGCCGATTTGCATGGCGCTCAGCTTATCTGGGTTGATTTGACGGACGCCAATTTAAACGGCGCCAATATTACCGACGCCGATTTCAGAAGCGCCAAGCTCGACGGCGCGAATTTGGACAATATACTCGGTGCGGATACCGCGTTGGGTTTTAGACAATAAATAGGACCGGCTGCTGCGTGGCGTTAAGTAGCAACGCTGATAGTTTCAGGTTGCGCCGATAATTTCAAGCCCGATATTGTGCCTTGCGTAGGCAATGGATAAATACCCGGATAGGGTGTGTCGGCAAAAGCGGCCGTGTCGGCAAACACCACGTTCAATTGCGTTGTCGAACGATTGGGCAGGCGATACCAGGGTAGTAAACCGGCGGCTTGCGAATCCGCAGCGCCGGTCGCGTTAAAGTCCAGTTTGCCTTGTTCGTTGCAATATTTCATCAGGGTATACGCGTTGGCGATAAAATTCAGCCGTTTCCAGCCCCGCAATTTGGCGTGCCAACGCGATTGATCTTGTTTCCGATTTTCCAGAAAAGTCGCGTAATTGCTGCCCGAAAGTACCGATTCCACTTCATAGCCAAAGGTCAAGGCCTGGCTAAATGTCCATTCGCCGGGAATGCCGGCATGCACCAATGTGAAATTCAGTTTAGAGTCGTGATGAATCAGGCTGCGCCGACGCAGCCAGTTTAACAACTCCTCTCGATCCGGAGCATTGAGCAATTCTTCCAGCTTGTCGCCGGTATCCGGCGGGCAAAAGTCCTGTGCCAGCGCCAACAAGCGCAGTTCCTGCGAGCCTAAAACCGTAACTGCTGATTTGCCCAAATTTTTGACATAACGGAGGACTTGTAAAGAATCGGCTCCCTCATTTACCAGATTGCCGGGAAACCATAGACGATCTTGTTCCGGATCGAAGCGGATTGCTTCCAATAACTTCATCAGGGACTCAAAATCGCCTTTTACATTGCCGATGGCGTAGGTAGTCATAGAGATTTGGTTTCCCAATTATGTTGGATTCAAAGAAATCGGGCGGCGCTAATCCGTAGTCTTGAGCCGGCTTAGGCAATCCTTTCCCGACAGTCTTTCAATTATGATGCCATGAACCAAAGTAATGGTTCCGCAGCATGGATTTGGCCGGGAATCTTGTTGTTTTGGCGGATAACCTTTTGATTTAGCTTTGGTGTTTTGCCGTCGATTAGCCCCGGCTCACCGACAGGACGGATAGATCATCTCTTCGGAGCGAGCGGGCTATTTGTCGGAAAACCCTGGCTGTTGCGCGTTAAATGTCGTTTAGACGACAGGCGCGATCCATGCGTTTTTGGTTCGCATACCGGTATTGCCTACCAAATCCGCAGGATCAACACCGGTAACCAGGGTAATAACAGCAGTATCAAGCCAGTGAGCCATGTATCCCATGAAGGCGTCGAGGACGGGGCTTCAAGTTGGTTCGCCACCGGATTGCTAGGCACAAAGATTAGGACCAATGCGACTAAGGCCATCAGCGGCGGTGCGAACAGAAAGCCTAATAAAATGCCCCAAGCTGAAGAGCCTATGTCGCGCGCCCGTTTAATCATGGCGGTTGCGCCGAGCAGCGCGCATACCATTGCAATAGCCAGATAAAAAGGTGCGGCGTATTCGTCGTGCGAGCCGCCGGTGTTAATCTTGAGCGCGTATAACGGCAGTAATATGGCATTGATGATGCCAGGCAGTCCCATGGCCAGATATCGGGATCGGTTATAGCGCAACATGCTTAATCACTCCACATTGGGTGGTTGGTCGAAAAAGGCGGCTAGCCTAGCCCAAGTGCCGGCAAATGCCAATGGTGTTGAGCTTTGCCGGCTCTCGGCAGTGAGATATGTGTCGGCCTCTTCCGGTTAATGCAGCTTAGGCGTGAGATAAATTAAAACTCGTGACCAACGCATTGCCGATAGCGGGTAAGCTGAAGTAAATTAACCAGCCACACTTCTCGTGCGCCGGAGACAATCCTGGCGCTATCGCCATCGGCAAACCAAGCGATGATCAAAAAAATCGATGTGACCGATCTTAAGCCCAGGATGTTTATTCACGACATCAATTGCCCGTGGATAGATCATCCCTTCTTGCGCGACAGTTTTCTGGTCGAGTCGGTTCGTGACATCGAAAAAATCGCTGCCTACGGTATTCGGCAGGTCTACATCGATACCGAGCGCGGGCCGGATATGCCGCACGCGCCCACAGTCAATGAGGTGCATCGGCAGCTTGACGACCATCTGCAGCATTTGGGACGAACCCTCAAGCGCGCGCCTCCGCCGCTGGTCGGTGTCGAAAAGGAACGTGTCAAAGCCAAACAAATCTGCCGCGAAGCGGGTCGCATCGTACACAATGTTTTGCTGGATTGCCGGCTGGGCAAGCAGGTTGAGCTGGAGCAAGTGGAGCCGGTTGTTTCCGATATCGTCGATTCGATTTTCCGCAACCCCGATGCCATCGTCAGTTTGCTCAGAATCAAGCAGGCCGACAAATACACCTTTCAGCATTCGGTGGCTGTCGGCACCCTGTTGATCAGTTTTTGCCGAGCGATGGAGATCGAGCGTAAAACTATTGAATTGGTTGGCCTGGGCGGTTTGTTGCACGACATCGGCAAAATGCAGGTGCCCAATAACATTCTTAACAAGCCCGGCAAACTGACCGAAAGCGAATTCGAGATTATGAAAAACCATGTGCGCTATGGTTGTCTAACCTTGGAAAAAACACCGGGCATGTCGACGATCGCGCTGAATGTGGCCGCCGAACATCATGAATGCTACGACGGCAGCGGCTATCCTCGCGGCTTGAAAGGCGACGAAATCAGTCTTTACGGGCAAATGGCATCGGTGGTGGATGTCTACGACGCGCTCACCTCGACGCGTATCTATCATGTCGGTATCGAACCCACCGAAGTATTAAGAAAATTACTGGAGTGGGGCAATCACCATTTCAATCTGACGCTGGTACACCAATTTATCCGTACCATCGGTATTTATCCGGTCGGCACCCTGGTGCGGCTGGATAGCGGCTATTTGGCCGTCGTGGTTGAGCAGCATCATGAAAACCTACTGCATCCCAGGGTCCGCGCGGTTTTTAATAGCCGATCCCGCAGTTACATGCCGCCACGTGATTATGATTTGTCCAGCCCGGGTTGCCATGACCGGATTGCTTCGTTTGAAGTGCCGTCGCGTTGGGGCATCGACCCGGGCCGGTATCTTTAGCGGGAAGCCGACATAAGCCGGCAGACGGATTTGAATAGTTAAGTTTGCTGGAAAACCATACGCAAAGTTCGGTGCTTGTATCCGATGCGATAAGGCAAAAGCAGCGGGATAAATCTGCAATCTATAAATATAAAAAACCTATAGACTTAATAAAAACAATCAATTTTATTTATTGAAAGAGGTTCTTCACAATAGTCTCCAAGCCGGAAAGGTCGCAATCTCAAGCGCATCGCCGGCGGTTTAACAACAATTACCAGGAGACTGATCATGAAAACTCAAGCAAACATTCAAACTATCGTTGCCATTGTATCCGTCATCGTATCGGGCGCGGTTAGTGCCCACGGCGATCAACTCACTGCTGTCAATTTGGCGAAAACCCAGGTGATGGAGGTGGTCTACGACGACCCGGCTTATAATCGCGGCATCCACGGTTATCCCAACCTCGTACCTTCGGTGCCGGTGGAACGGGGAAATATCCTTTACGTTGACAAAGCGGTCGGGCAGGCGATTTACAGCTATCCGCGCAACGCCGGTTCGCGGTAATTTCGTGCTGGTTGGCATGGCTTGGGACGAGGCATTATCTCGCCCCAAGTTTTTGCCGGGTAGAGCGGGCTTTGGCCGAATTTCTCTGGCCGTAACGATGCACCCCATGACGCTGCGCTAATTCCTGTAACCAAACACAGCATTGCAAACTGCGAGGTTCCCAATCGATAGCTGATAGTTTCGCCCCGTGTCAATTTATTTAGCCTCCTGCAATAGCGATAACAATTCGATGCATAATGCACTGGTCGTTCATTCGCTTACAGGGAGCAAATCCATGAAAAATAAGTTAAACACTCAATTTGGCCGGCTGTGCGGTTTATTGTTGTTAAGCAGCGCGTTGCACGGCGCGCTGGCGGACAGCGCGGCAGTGCTGATGCCGCCGGAAATCGGCGGCAATAAAGAACGCGGCTATTTGCCCGCCGACGATGTGCCGGACAGTCTAAGCTTGCTACCGCCCCCGCCAGCCGAAGGTTCGGCGAACTTTGCGCTGGATCTGACCTATAGCCAAAAAAGCTTTAGCCTGCGCAATACGCCGGCTTGGGCATTGGCGATTCAGGATGCCGACCTGAGTTTTCCGAATGCGGCCGGGGCTTATTCCTGCGCAATCGGCTTACCGTTGGACGAGAAACATACCCCGCATCTTTACGCCTTGTTGAAGAAAGTTAAACAAGATGCCGGCGCGGCTACAGGCGCGGCGAAGGATCGCTATAAGCGGCCGCGACCCTTCATGGTCAACGATGCCAAGTTTTGCACCCCGGATGACCGCGCGCGACTGGCAGCCGGCGGCTCTTACCCGTCCGGACACAATGCCATTGGAATGGCCTGGGGGTTGATCCTGGCCGAACTCGTCCCGGCACGGGCCAACGCGATACTGGCTCGCGCCCAGACATTCGGCCTTAGCCGCGTCGTTTGTAACGTGCATTGGTACAGCGATACGGTTTGGGGGCGCTACCTGGGTGCTTACACGGTCGCTAAACTACACGCCGATTCGCAGTTCCAGGACGATTTGAGTGACGCGAAAGAAGAATTGGAGGATTTGAATGAGAAGGGTTTTAAACCGGTCCGAGATTGCGATGCGGAGCAGGCTGGAATCGATGCGCAGAAAGTGCTGGCTCAGTGAGCCGTATATGGAATTTTGTCGCCAGGCTATCGCCCAAAATAGAAGAAGCCCGGGAAAGACG
>CAZGUM010000121.1:6881-12594 GCA_964529085.1 uncultured Methylomonas sp.
ACGCTTACCTCGGCAATCGGTCGATTCAGGTTCGATAAGCCAACGGTCAAATACGGTACAGCGAGACGGTATTGCGCGCGGTTTTGAAGAAGTAATTAACGGGTTGGCGCGGCTGGCACCACGGAAATTGTCTTTAATTGTTGTAAGGCTTTAATTTCACGGCTGCCATCCGTCAACGCTATCAGCGCGCAAGTATCGCCTTTCGCACATTGGCTTGCGATTAATCGGCCAATATCGGAGTCGGGCATGAAATGAAGCGTTTGGCCGGTTTGGTCTTCGATTACCGCGTCGGTATCCGAGTAGCTCACCCGGCCGGTCATGCTAACGCTCAGAAGGTCTTGGGCCGGAGCGGATTCCGGTGTAGAGGCGTTTTGTGCCGGATCGGCATCGTCTTCGGTCGGGCTCGTCATCACATGTTCCAGTCCCGGTTCCGGGGCCGCGCCAGCCTGCGGTTCGTTCAGAAAGTTATTGATTTCCGAATCGGCGCTCATCAGCGTTTGTTGTATCTGCGGCTCGTCAATAATCCGGTCGTTGGCTTTCAGGATGCCGGCCGAATAATCGTAAGCAGCCTGCAAACCTTCAGGCGTCGCTTTGGCAAAACCCATTTGCACCAGTTGGGTCAATTGCGTTTGATCCAGGGCATTGCCGGTGAAGGAGACTTGACCGGATGACCGAAGCATTTTGGCCAGTTCGATATTTCCCTGCGGATTGCCGTTGGGTTTAAGGTCGATCACAATTTGGCCATTGAGAGCGCTTTTCGCCGCCGCATTGCCGATAGTGCCGCTCAACTTGGTGATGCCGGTGGAAAAGCCTTGATTGAGAACCTGCTTCAATGCCGTGCGATAACGTTTGTTATCCGCCAGGGTTAAATTTTGCAGGGACTTGGTTTGCTTGGCGATAGCGGCTAGGGTGCGCACGCCTTCGGCATATAAACCATTTATGGCGATTTCCAAGGCCAAATCCTGGGCAGAATATCCCATCGAATTCAGGCCGCCCAATGCATACAGCATTTTGGCGTCGATACGGTCGCCATTTTGCACGGTCTCGCTGCTGAATCTCAGGTTTTCGCCGCTGCCCGTGCCGGTGCCGACTTTATCGATAGTGAACGCGGATTTGCCCAAGCCCAGCTCAAGATCGGACAGGCTCACCTGCAGCCCGATGCCTTGCAGGTCTATGGCCTTGCCGCCACCGCGCGAGGTGAAACGCGATCCCTTCAGGTACAGTTCCAAGGTATCACCCTTGGTTTCGAAACGGCCGGCGATAGGCTCCAAATGCCAACTCTCATCCTCGGCCTGCCCGGAAATATCCTGAGAGTTAATGTCCGAATACACGGCACCGGAAAATGCCGTGCCCCCGGATCCATGCAATTGCAGGGTCGGCCCGGCGGTATTTGGTGCCGGCGGTTGCTTTAAAGTCCAGTTAAACCGCATCAGCGTGTTCGGCAGAATCAGATGGTTGATGTTGTATTCCACGTCCGCCACCACCCAGTATTTGCCGGATTGCTCGCTATTGCACAGATCGCCGACATGCAATTCCAACTTGCCGCTACCCGACAGAAGTCCGGATTGCTGTTGCAAATTGGTTAGGCGCACACTGCAATCGGCGGCGGTTTTTTGCACCTGCGCCGCCAAATTCCTTTCGGCATTGCTGCCCACGTATACGCTCGTGCCTAGCCAGGCTATCACTAACGCGCCAATGCCCGCCGCTGCTTGAATCAGAATTTTGTTTTCCACTTTCACCACCTTAAGGTTGCCTAAAACTGGTGCCAGTCTAACCAGACCGACAGGCGTAAAACTGCGTCAAACCGTAGCAAAAATATAGTTGTTTTATGCGGTATGTAGCGTTCGGCAGCTGGGTGGCCCGGCAAGTTGCCGTATTCTCGCGGCGGCACAGCATGCGCCGGTATCCTAACGGCTGCGGATGTGTGAACAAACCGCAGCCGTTAGCAAGACGACTTAGCGTACTTCGATCAGACTCGGATCGTAATCTTCCGGCGCGTCATAGCCCAGCAGATTCAAAATGGTTGCCGCCACGTTTGACAGACCCGCTTTCGGTAAATCCTGGCGCAAGGTGTAACCCGAGTTTTCCCCGGAAATTAGCACGAAAGGGACGGGATTCAAGGTGTGCGAGGTTTTGGCCTTGGTGCGGCCTTCGGCATTGCGCGTGACATTGCCTTTTTTATCCAGCTCGTACATTTCGTCGGCATTGCCGTGGTCGGCGGTAATGATCGCCGTGCCGTTCATTTCCAAAATCACAGGAATCAAGCGCGCCAATTGTAGATCCAGACCCTGCATAGCGGTAACCGCTGCTTCGAAATTACCGGTGTGGCCGACCATGTCGCCGTTGGCGTAATTGACTCGCAGATATTTGTATTTGCCGCTGCGCACCGCGTCGATCAGCGCATCGGTAATCTCGGCGCATTTCATCCACGGCCGTTGTTCGAACGGCACCACGTCGCTGGGGATTTCTACGTAAGTTTCGGAAGCTTCGTCAAACTTGCCGGAGCGGTTGCCGTTCCAAAAATAGGTTACGTGACCGAATTTTTGGGTTTCGCTGATCGCGTATTGCGACACGCCGTTCTTGGCTAAATATTCGCCCAGAGTGCGGTCTATGGTAGGTGGTTCGACCAAAAAGCGCGGCGGCAATTTGGTATCGCCGTCGTATTGCATCATGCCGGCGTAAGTCACTTTCGGCAGCGGGCCGCGCTCGAACGGGCTGAATTGCTCTTCGGTAAAGGCGCGGGAAATTTCGATGGCCCGGTCACCACGGAAGTTAAAAAACACCACCGCATCGCCGTCGACGATAGTGCCCAGCGGTTTGCCGTCTTTGGCAATCACGAAACCGGGCAAATCCTGGTCGATGACGTTGGCTTCATTGCGGAAGGTTGCAATCGCTTCGTGGGCACTGGCAAATTGTCTGCCTAAGCCCAGTACATGAATGTCCCAGCCGCGTTTGACCATACTCCAGTCGGCTTCGTAGCGGTCCATGGTGATTTGCATGCGGCCGCCGCCGGAAGCAATCGCCACGTCGAATGCCGCGCTGCGCAAGCCGTCCAGATAGGCTTCGAACGGATCGACGTAATCCAATGCGGAAGTCTCGCCGACGTCGCGGCCGTCCAGCAGGATGTGAAGCCTCACTTTGGCTACGCCTTCTTGCTTGGCTCGTTCGATCATCGCTTTCAAATGATCGATGTGCGAATGGACGTTGCCGTCGGAGAATAAACCCAGGAAATGCAAAGTGCCGCCTTGTTTGGCGGTGGTGACCACATCGTGCCAGGCATGACCTTGCCAGAGATGGCCGCTGCTGATGGATTCGGCGACCAATTTGGCGCCTTGCGCAAACACCCGGCCGGCGCCGAAAGCATTGTGGCCGACTTCGCTGTTGCCCATGTCCTCGTCGCTGGGCATGCCCACTGCGGTGCCGTGCGCCAGCAGTTTGGTCATCGGATAGCTGGCCATGTAGCGGTCCAGGTTGGGTGTGCGCGCGGCTTTCACTGCATCGCCGTCTTCGCGCGGCGAAATACCCACGCCGTCCAGGACGATGGTGACGACAGGGCCAGGGCAGGCGGGAAAACGGGAAGATTTTGCTAATTTCATGGTGTTATTCAATGGGTGGCACTTTGGAAGTTAAAAGAAACGGGGTTAGGCTAAAGCGGCAATCAAGCCAGGGCAGGTTATTGCGCTGTCACAAAGCCGTACATCATACCTGATCGGCGACGTCCAGCATTACGTCCTCGTAAATCGCACTTAGATCGAGATTGATGTCCAAGCCGGATAGCGGCAGACGGTCGGCGGTGTTGGTAAAACTGTGTAGCAACCAGCCTTGCGCAGTGCGCTTGAAACAATCGATGGCTTGGCTTTGGCTGTCGATCAGCCAATAATGTTGCAGGCTGTCGAGTTGGCGGTAGGCGGCGAATTTGGCGCCGCGATCGAACGCTTCGGTGGAAGGCGACAGCACTTCGGCGATGAATAGCGGATACTGTTTGAACAGGCGATTGTCGCGATCTTTGGCTTCGCAGGTCACCAGCACGTCGGGGTAAAAAAATGCGTTGGCTTTGGCGACATTGACTTTCATGTCGGAAATGTAGGCGCGGCAGGGCGTATCCTTTAGAGCCTGTTTCAAAATAAACGCCAGATTCATCGCAATCGAAACATGCGCATCGCTAGCGCCAACCATGGCCCAGACGTCACCGTCGAGGTATTCGTGTTTGACCTGAGCAGACGCCTCGCCTTGCAGGTAGTCGTCCGCGCTTAGTTTTAATTTCTCTGCCAGAGCCATAGCCGATTTGCCTTGGATATATGACGCGATTCTAACGGTTGTAGGCTAATTGTGGAACCCTTGCACTAAGTATTTCATCTACTGTGCGGATCGAAAATGCATCTTTTTGTTGATAGGCGGAATATCCCACTTAACAAACCAACCTTTCCGAATTACCGAGCGTACAATTTAGGAAATAACGCCGTTTACATGGATTGCTTAATTTTAAAAAGGTGCCAGCCATGACCGTAAACCAACCGCAAAACCCGCTAGAGCAGTTACAGGAAAATTGCCGCTATTTTGAATATACCCAAGCCGCCGATCCGCTTGGTTCCGGCGCTATATCTAAGCTGCCGTTTGCTAATTTCGGCAGCGAGTTGCATCAAACCGGCGGCACCCGGATTATCCCGCTCGATGTCAGCGCGCAGTTAAATTGTCCCGGTCCGGCCACCAGCCCGGCGCTGAGCGCGAACTTTGTCAGAATTCTGGCAGGCGATTCGTTGGCTACCAATTTCAATGCCACCTCGCTGTTGTTTTACGTGATGTACGGCAGTGGCCGCACCGACTTCGACGACCTGACTATCCCTTGGCAAACCGGCGATTTTGTAGTGCTGCCGATAGGCAAGGATACCCGCCATTTTGCTGACAGCGATGCGGCCTTTTATCTGGTGCACGATCAGCCGCTGTTGACTTACCTGGGCGTCAAAGCTGAGAGACAATGCTTTAAACCGACGCTCTATACCGCGGAAGATTCGCTCCGCGAATTGGCGGCGGTGCAAAAAGCGGCGGAGACCGTGAATCGCAACCGCATCAGCGTGTTGCTGGCCAATAAAGCCATGGATCAAACCTTGACTGTCACCCACACGCTATGGGCGATGCTGGGTGTGTTGCCCAAAGGCGCTGTGCAATTGCCGCATCGGCATCAATCGGTGGCCTTGGATTTGATTCTGGATTGCGCGCCGGGTTGTTACACCTTGGTTGGGCCGCGGATTTCGGCAAGCGGCCAGATCGTCAATCCGACCCGGGTCGATTGGCAACCCTACTCAGCCTTCATCACCCCGTCAGGTTACTGGCACGCGCATTACAACGAGTCGGACCAAGAAGCGCATTTGCTTCCGCTGCAAGACGCCGGCTTGCAGACTTATTTGCGCAGTTTGGATATTAAGTTTGTGTTGCCTGATGGGAGTGTTTCGGGGTGAGGTGGGGACGTATTCTGAAGGTTGTTTGGGTTAATGGGCTATCGTTAACAGCTATTTCCTGAGCGGCTGCTTGTATTTTTGAGTTGCTGAGATTGGAAAACAATGTTGAATTAAGGTTGGGGTGAGTTTACGAATCGCGCTGTTCACGAACTATGTGGGGCGCTTTGTTTACCGTATTTACGGGCAGGATCGTTAAGTAATTGTGTCGCTGGCGCGACGGGTTGTTTTGGTGTCGGGTCTCGGCCCGACAGCCGAGA
>CAZGUM010000122.1:0-2838 GCA_964529085.1 uncultured Methylomonas sp.
AATTGAGTCAATCCCAGCCTGACAGTGGCGGTTCTTTGCAAACGTCGCTGTCAGGGCTCCGAGCTGCAACGGCCAAGAAATTTTCTTGGATGTTCATGTTCCGAGCTCGATCGTTCAAGCTATTTTCTCCATCATTCCGCCTCAGAGCCTCATTATTCGAGCGCCGACTTAAAACGCTGGCGTTATTTTGTGCAACGGCCAAGAAAAAAGCTCGGTCTCTGCGGAAAATGACTAGAATAAATGGCGACCAGCCAAGAGCTGACCTTGATTTTTCCAAAGCCATTGATCTTTAAATGGCAGTTATCGATACTAATTTTTCGAGATCGGTGAACTCTCGGTTTCGGCCAAATTCAGAAATTCCCTGCAAACAAAAGTCAATCATCCAAGGTTCGCTCGGTTGCTCTAAGCAGTCATATCCCAGAATATCCCTTCTTCGCGGGAACTCAATTCGTGATATCAGCGATATGAGGCGGCAAAATCCAGGCTCATGCGTTGAGCGACATTAGGAAGCAACTACTCGACACTCAAAAAGTATCGCCTTCTGTCACAATACACAATTATCCGCACGTCGAATCCGCTCTATGTTCGAAAATTCAATTCGCCAATCAGCCGTAATCTTGAATAGTGACTTTATCGCTATCGGAATCCTCAAGGACGGGCGTATCGTTTGGGCTAACGCGACCATGCATCGCATTTTTGGTTACGAGCCGAATGAATTGATTGGGCAAGCCACCCGAAACTTGTTTCTCGATCAAGAGAGCTACGAGACATTCGACCGTGAGGTTCACTCCATCATCGCGGAAGGCTCGAGCTATGGCGGAACTATTCCACAGAAACGTAAGAATGGCACAACGGGCTGGTACGAATTTAACCTTTCAAATCTATCCGGTTCTCCTGATGCGGTGGTTGGCGCCATTGTTGACAGAACCGCAAACTACCTGAATGTAGAGAGCGAGTCACGTTATCGGTCTGTCGTAGAAGACCAAACCGAGGTTATCAGCCGGTTTTTGCCGGACGGAACTTTTGTGTTCGTCAATGACGTCTTTTGCCGGCTATTCGGAAAATCCGCCGAGGAACTAATCGGTCATCGCTGGCATCCGGTTGCCCATCCCAATGACCTTTCCATGATCGAGGCCAGGCTGAGCAAGATGTCGCCGGATCACCCCGTTGTAACGATCGAGAACCGGGTGTTTGTCGCCGGGGATGAGTTACGCTGGATGCAATTCGTCAATAGGGGGTTTTACGAGGTTGACGGCACCCTCAAGGAAATTCAGGCAGTTGGTCGGGATATCACTTACCTCAAGCAAATCGAGTCAAACTTGCGAGAGAGCGAGGAAATGCTGCAACGTGCCCAGGTGGTAGGACGCATCGGCAGCTTCACGATGGGCAATGACACCCAAACTTTCGGAATCACCCAAGAGACGGCCCGACTGTTCGATCTTGACGATAAGAGGGTAACGACGTTTGCTGAATGGTTCTCTCGCGTACATGCCGACGACCAAGGCAAAGTCGAAACTGCTTGGCGAGCTGCTTTGCAGGGCGCGCCGTATGACATCACCTATCGCATTGAGGTGCAAGGCCAGATCCGTTGGATCCGGGCCCTGGCTGAACTGCAATTCGATGATCATGGAGAACTGACCAAAGCTGTTGGAACAGTACAAGATATCTCCTACTTCAAACAAGTCGAGTCAGACCTTCGCGAAAGCGATGAACGGCTCGAATTGGCGCTAAGGGGATCGGAACTGGTCTTGTGGGACTGGAACATTCCTGAACGTAAAGTTATGGCAGGAAATCGCTGGTTCGAATTGCTCGGCTATACGAACGAGGAACTCGGCGACGACGAAGATAACTGGATGACATTGATCCATCCCAATGACTTTGAACGTTTCAAACAGAAACAGTCATTGCATTTACAGGGTGAAACCGCCGGTTTCGAGATCGAACTCCGGTTAAGGCATAAACTTGGTCATTGGGTTTGGGTGGAAGCAAAAGGCAAGATCACCCTCTGGGATAAAGACAACACGCCATTGCGCATGGTAGGCACGGTACTGGATATCACTCAACGCAAGCGCCTGAATGAAGAAGGCATGGATTTGCTAAAGCGGATTGAATCGCTCATACGCGAGAGTTCATTGCACTCGCCAGTCAAAGTAGAAGAAGGTAAAGCAGTTGATAGCCTGACGAAGCGGCAGAGGCAGATTCTCGGGATGATCGCTATCGGGATGACCTCGGCGGAAATCGGGAAGCAACTGCACCTGGCCACGCCGACGGTGATCTCTCATCGCCGCAATCTGATGGCAAAGCTAGATCTTCACAGCACGGCTGAAGTCACACGCTTTGCCATCGATCACGGTCTGCTTGCAACCAAACCCGTTAAATAATTATATTTGGCATATATGCACTAAATAATTGCCACAGAGTGGTGGTTCTTTTTTTGTTTCATTATCGTAGGCTGTACCTACTTTTATAGGGTTAGCCGCAATTTATTGATAATGAGAAAAATAGCCTTGGGCGGAAAGTGCCCGCTTACGCGATATTTGAAAGAAATATCGATGTCAGATGGAAGCACTCTAAAAGCTCAGTTCGCAGGCGTTTTGCTTTACGAACTCGACAATCCAAGTTTTCGGCAGTTACCCAACAATACATTTACTGAACAATTGGTGCAGCAGATTGCAGAGGACCGGCGGACTAATCTCTTTTCCGAATCGGTAGAGAAGTGTATTCATTGCCCTCAATCGGACAATTGCGAGGTGGGGGCGTTATTTCATGCTAGATAAGTGCCCGACTCCAGCATAGCCAGCCTTTTGTGTGCGCAGACCAACGCCAATTGCATTAGCG
>CAZGUM010000122.1:2938-12548 GCA_964529085.1 uncultured Methylomonas sp.
GACTCCAGCATAGCCAGCCTTTTGTGTGCGCAGACCAACGCCAATTGCATTAGCGAGGCCTTGGTATTCTAGGCTTCGGGTTTTGCGGTTTTACCTTTCTTTTTACAACCGCTACGCCGTTTGATCTGAATGGGTATGGATCAATAACAATGTAGAATGGCCGCTAATTGAAACACTGTAGAACTAGTCTTCAGATATTGATGGAGGTGCGCTTGGAGTCGGTTTTACTCCTTCAATTCTGCCAGAGCAGTTTCGACCAGTACTAGCCGATCAGCCATTCCAGATTATTGACAGGCAAGAGCTTTAGCCCTAACGCATAGGGTAGCGAGCGCGCTATTCCTGCTCCGCATGAAAGCAAGCGTTCGCCCCCTGTACAAGACTGCAGTTAGCCCGCGCCGGGGGCTTTTGAAGCACAATAGCCGCTTCGTTTGCATTTCCACGCCAGCGTTCATTTGCTTTGAGAATTTCCGTCAATGAAGATAGATCGATTATGCTGTAATTTCCTTCGGCGCATCCGCTACCCCCGCAAAGATGGTTAATTACCAAATAGGGCTCCAATTGCCCTCTTGGTTCGCAACCGACAGACAGAAAATCGTTCTCCGCACTGTACTCAAATACTTTATGGCGGCCAGTTGCATACAACTCAACCCTAAAGTTCTGTAAGACAACATCGCCACCTTTCGTTCTGGCCGGAGAGACAACAATTCGCGTAGCGCCGCACTGAATGGAAGGAAGCGGGCTAGCGGCACCGTCCGCGAAGACGCAGGACGCGTTTAATACGACAATAATCGCGCTGAAATGCTTGATAAAACTCCGCAAGAAATATACTCCCAACGAATAAAAAATCCCGAAGTGGATGATATACGATTTCCATTTTTCGATCGTCAGTTTTCTACAAAATTAGACCATCGAGAAAATATTTTGAACGGCAATTGGGGTGCGGTAGCGCTTGATCGATTAGCTATGAAGCTTCAATTGTTGTTTGTCCGCTCGGCTTGTTTCTATCGTTCCAAGCCATTGCGGATGTAAACCCAGCCCAACGTCGATATAGCCGGATCGACTCAGCCCTAAAGGCTTTCGAGAGCATTGCGTAAGTCAAGCAAGTACAATCGCGCTTTTGGCAGTTAGGGCGAGTTGGCTAAGCATGAAAAATCCGTGGCGGGCGAAATATTCTCAATGGCTGTTGCCGGTTTGGTCCGGTATTTTTATCGGCACCAGTTACATTCCGTTTCCGCCGTGGGCGTCTTTATTCTGTTTTGTACCGTTGTGGCTGTTCTGGCAGCAACAGCAGACCCTGAAAAATGTTTTATTCAGCGGCCTGCTGACCAGCTTTATTTATACCTTAATCGGCTTCAACTGGGTGACGTATACCTTGCATGAATTCGCTATGGTGAATTGGTTGGTGGCGGGTGTGGGCATGGCTGTATTTGCCTTATTCGGCCATGTGTTTGTGCCGGTTGCCGGGGCGCTGTGGTTCTGGAGCCGCAAGCTCTACGCCGGTTCCGCATGCTTGTCGTTTGCGTTGATGGCTGTGTTCACCGCGTTGGCGGAACTGTATGTGCCGATGCTGTTTAAATGGAACTTCGGCTATAGTTGGTTCGGTGCCGGCATCCCGATTTTCCAGTGGGCAGAGTTTATCGGCTTCACCGGTTTGAGCATGTTGACGATCTTGGCCAATCTGCTGGTGTTGGCGACTTGGCGGTTGCGGGCCCGGATTGCCGGCAAACTCGGTTTTCTTGCCATATTGCTGGGATTTTTGGGTCTGAATGCCGGCGGTGTCTGGCTAAAAAACCGCTTGCCGGCGCCGGATGCCGCCGTTAGTGCACTGATGGTGCAGGCGGATATCAGCAATCTGGAAAAACAGGGAATGGAGCATGGCAAGGGTTTTCGCGGTGAAATCTTAAAAAAATATCTCCAGGTCACCGCTGAAGGTCTCGCGCAAAATCCGCAAGTCGATTTTGTGATGTGGTCGGAGACAGCATTCCCTTCCTTGCTGGGCGGGGATTTCAACCAATCGGTTTATGCGCAATCGCTACGGGAATTTTTGCAAGCCCATCAGGTGGCCTTGATTACCGGCGCGTACGCCAAGGACGAAAAATCCGGGCTAATCACCAATTCGCTATTTGCCGTCGACCAACAGGGAACAGTGACCGAGCCGCATTACAGCAAGACCATTCTGCTGGCTTTGGGCGAATATATTCCCTTCGAAGAGACATTTCCTTGGCTGAGAACCCTGCTGCCCATGGTGGGCCATTTCGGCCGCGGCCCAGGGCCGACCATGTTATTGCACTTTAATGGTTATGCGATGGGCCCCCAAGTCTGTTACGAGAGTTTATTCCCTGAGTTTTCCAAAGGCTTAGCCGATTTGGACGCGCAGTTTATTGTCAACGTCACCAACGATTCCTGGTACGGCACCTGGCAGGAGCCTTATCAACATTTGTACATGACTTTAGCCCGCGGCATAGAATTCAGACGCCCGGTGTTGCGGGTGACGAACACCGGCGTTTCGACCGCCTCATTGGCGAACGGCGAGGTCTTATCCTTGTCGCCCACCGCCACCCGCTGGACCGGGGTTTACCAGATTAGCTATCAAACCAAACCGCAGACTACTTTTTATCAGCGTCATTTTGGCTTGATGCCGGGACTGCTGTGGACGGCGTTAGCCGCATTACTCGTTGTGGGCATCGGTCAAAAAACCCGCGGCAAGACCGATCAAAGCCATGATTGAGGAATTGGTTTACTACCTTGGCGCCAAAACTCAAAGCCCTGCCGCGCGACGATTGGGCTATGTTTACGAAACGGCCGCGCTGCAGGCCAAACATCGCCGATACCGGACGGCATGGCGTCCGCATCTTCATGCCACGCGTCAAGCACTGTTGGCTGCTGCAAACATCGACACGCGCGGCACGGCATTGATTCTAGGAGGCGGCATCGTACAAGATTTGCCGGTTTCGGAATTATTAGAACGTTTTGAATGTATTATCCTCCTCGACATCGTGTTTACTTATCAAGCCCGGCGCCTCGCCCAACGTTGGCCAGACCGCATCTTGTGTTGCTATTACGATGTGACCGGCGTTATCGATAGCTTAGCGAAATACCGTTGTTTACCCCCAATCGAACGCCTGAGCGCATTTCAGCAGCCCAACGCCAAGATGCCGCCCGTCTGCTGGGTAGCCTCGGTCAACTGTTTAACCCAATTGCCGATTTTGCCGGTGCGATGGTTGCAACATTGTGGGATCGAAGATCGCAGCTTGGACGAATTTTACCGAGCGTTGATTCAAGACCACCTGAACTGGTTGATGGGCTGGCAAGTCCGGACATGTCTTATTACCGAAGTTGAAGAGCAACATTTCGATCGCAACGGCAGCCTTATCGGCAGCGTAGACCATCGCCCCTTACTCCAAGATTTTCAGCAAAAGGCCGATTGCTTATCGCGCTGGACTTGGCATCTGCATCCGCGCGGTGCGCTATCCAGCCGCCATTCGGAAACGCGCACGGTCGAAGCCTTGTCGTATCCCGATAGTCGAAATTCGCATTGACTGGCATTTGGAGCATCGATCTTTCGTGACCGACAACTTCGAAACAGTTTGTGACTGTTTTATGAACATTTTTAACAAGGTCGTTTCATCTATACTATGGGATGATTTATTGCTCTTAGCCCACGGATGAAATTTAAAAATTTATTATCGCTAAAGACCCTGATCGTTCTGGGATTTGTCATTGCCGTGATTCCGCTGTTTCTGGCCGTAATGTACGCCGCATTCGGCATGCGCGAAACCTCGGCGCTCGGCCGCACGGTGAACTCCCACGTCTTCGAACAAACCAAGACCATCCGTCTGGTATTACAAAAAGCCTCCGATATCGAACGCAAGGCCAAGCTGTTCGTGCTGCTATCCGACCCGACGCTACGCCAACCGTACGAGCGGCAATCCTACGAAACGGTGCGGGCTTCGTTCAAACAGGCTTTGAACGACTTACTGAAACTGCACGTCGATAACCGGATCGCACTGCTGGTCAACGAATTATCGGAAAAGGAAAACCTGATTTATCAACAAATCATTGGCTCCGACGACGAAAACAATCTGGAGCTACCGATAGACGAGGCTTTCCAGGGCTTGCGCGAATCCGCCGCGACACTGTCGCGCGAATTCGAGAACCATGTCGACCACGAATTCAACGAACTGCGGCAATTATCCGAATCGATGGAACACGGCCTGTTGGTCAAGGGCGCCGCCTTACTCGTGATCTCGTTCAGCGTGATCGCGATTCTGTTGATCGTGCTGTCGCGTTCGATGCGGCAACTCGACCTGTCGATTCGGCGCCTGGGATCGGGCGATTTAGTCGAACCGATTCTGGTCAACGGCCCGTCGGATTTGCGCTATCTGGGCAACCGTCTGGAGTGGCTGCGCACCCATCTGCTGGAACTGGAAGTCTCCAAACAGCAGTTTATGCAAAACGTGGCCCGCGAGATCGAACTGCCGCTTGCAAGTCTGCGCCGTGATGCCGAACTGCTTGCGGAAGAAACCGATTACGACCCGCATAGCAAACGGCAGCAAACCGCGCTGCAGCTGTGCGCCGGCATTGAAAAACTGAGCGCTGTATCTGCAGAACTATTGCGCTACAGTCAGATTAATTCCCTGCCCGATATAAAGCGCAAGGAAAGCGTCAACGTCAAAGACCTGCTGGAAACGGTGGTGGACGAGTTTCAACCGGCATTGACCGAAAAGGCTTTGGCGCTACGCATGCTGGTACGCCCGGTCGAAGTTTCCGGCATTGCCGAACAGTTGCGGGGCATTATCGAACAATTGCTGGCCAATGCGGTGAAGTACTCGCCGGAGGAAGGCGAAATCCGCATCATGTTGCGCGACGCCGGAGCCCTGATGGAACTGGAAGTGGAAGACGAAGGCCCCGGCATTGCCGCCGACGAGCGCCCTCATGTGTTCGAGCCGTTTTACCGGGGCAAACATGCCGAAGCGACAAATCAAGACGGACCGGGCTTGGGCTTGGCCATCGTCAAGGAATACGTCGCCAACCATCAGGGCAAGGTCGAAGTTATCGATGCCCGCCAAGATCAACATGGAGCCCGCATCCGGGTTCAAATTCCATTAGACGGGGAGATTTGAAAGACATGCAGTCATTATTTATGCGTTGCTTGGCGCTGGCGGGATTTTGGGTGCTGCTCAGCGGTTGTGCCGAGGTCGATCCGGGCGTTCGGGAAAAATTTCCGACCGTTTACAGCGCACCCGCCAGCCATTCCGATGCCGACGAACTGCTGGATTTCGGTGTCAACATGGTCAATATGACCGCTTCGTCGCGCACCGAGACCTGCCGATCCCTGGTGAAACGGCAAAAAGACGCACCGGATACCGGGGTGTTACTGCATCTAATGATAGGCCGCTTGCTGTCCGACGCCTGCGGCGACATCCCAAAAATCTTGGACGAACTGGCGGCAATCTCGCCCGGCAGTTTGTCCGATGACCGCATGCGGAAATTGATAGACATCCACAGCGAAGCGCTAAAGCGCATCGGCAGCACGACCAAAAAACTCGGCGCACTGGAACGCAAACAAAAAACCGTGCAAAACGTCCTGGAAACCAAGGACGCCGCCGGCTCGAAAAAAGAAGAATCGCGGCTGCTGCGCGAAAAACTGGAAGCCATTCGTTCCATGGAAAAACAGCTGGACGAGACTAGCGACGGAAAATAAAGCCGATGTTTCGTTTCCGGTTGGCGATAGTCATCGTTGTTTCCTTCGGCTTCGTCTTGAGCTTGGGCATCGCCTTGTATTGGGGTTCCAACGAGGTAGCCCGATATTTCCAACACAGCCAAACCGCCTACGAAACCTTCGACGATTACGAACAACTGTCGCAGGAGGCCTATCGCCACTTCAAACAGCGCATGGACAGGCTGATTACCGCCAATCCCAATTCCGAAACCGGCGTGGAATCCTCCAAGCGCCGTCTGTTCGATGCCATGCACGAGCTGAGAGATTCTGCGGTAAAAACACCAAGTAAAGACGGCGCCAGCGAAGAATGGACCAATAAACCAGCCGAGCTGGAGAAAGTCGCTCATCTCACCGCGTTTTTGGAGGCCAGCGAATATCGCTTTGAAGAAGTTGAGCGGCTGCGCTTGCAAGGCAAGCTGACAACCGCTGTACAAGCGCTGGCAAAATTTACCGAGGAAGAAATCGACGGCAAGTTCCAACCCTTGATTGATGCCGCCATCGAAGCCGAACGGGAGAAAGCCAAGAAAGCCAAGCAGGAACTGGAAGTATTGGTCGAGCGCTCGCGCTGGACCGCCATTCTGGCCTCCTTGACCGCTGCGCTGTTCAGCCTGGTATCCGGCATCCTGTTGTTACGCGCCTTTAAAAAGCCGATCGAGGCCCTGATGAAAGGCACCGACGAAATCGCCTCCGGCAATCTGGAATACCGGATCGCGCTGGACAGCCGTGACGAATTCGCCTATCTGGCTAGCCATTTCAATCAAATGGCCAAGGAACTGGAAGTTCAACAGGATAAACTGCGCGAAGGCCGGGCCGTGCTGGAAAAAAGGGTTGCGGAGCGCACTTCCGAGCTGAATTTGTTGAACCAGGAATTAAAGCGCATGGATAATGCCCGCCGTGAATTTTTGGCGGACATCAGTCATGAGCTACGTACGCCGATTACCGTGATTCGCGGCGAGGCGGAAGTTACGCTGCGCGGCCAGGACCGGGACGCCGACGAGTATAAGGACGCGTTGCAGCGCATCGTCGAACTGTCGATGCAATTGGGTAAATACGTCAACGACCTGCTGTTCCTGGCCCGAGCCGACACCGCCAATCTGCAGTTCGAATGGAATAAAGTGGATTTGGCCGACTTGGTCGCCAGCAGCGTCGAGGACTTTCAGGTGATGGCGGAAGAATATTCGATTGCGGTCAGCTTGGACGCCCCGGCCGCACCGTTATGGGTGCGCGGCGATAAACAACGGCTACGGCAAGTTTTATTTATTTTGGGTGAAAACGCTTGCCGTTACTCCAAACCGCTCGGCCATATAGCTGTAGCATTGTGGCGCGACGGCAAACAAGCCTGTTTCAGCCTGACTGACCAGGGCATAGGCATACCTGCGGGAGATCTGGAGCGGATCTTCGAACGTCATTTCCGCAGCAGTAACGCCCAACATTCGCGAGACGACGGCTCGGGCCTGGGCTTGCCGATGGCCAAATCCATCCTGCAAGCGCACGGCGGCCAGATTGCCGTGCGTAGCGTCGAAAACTCGGGCTCGACATTTACGGTTACCTTGCCCCTGCTTACGGTAGCATAGGGCCGATTTTCATATACATGAGAAATACATGACATCCAATACTCTGACGGGGATAGGTTATATGCGTGTGCTAATGGTTGAAGACGATGAACGCATCATCGATTTCGTACAACGCGGCTTGAAAGCCGAAGGCTATGCCGTGGAAGTGGCCCGCAGCGGTCAAGAAGCGATTGCCTTGGGTACCGAGGGGACGTTCCAGGTAATCATTCTGGACCTGGGTCTGCCGGACATGAACGGCAGGCAGATTTGCGAGCGCTTGCGCAGCAACGGCATCGACACGCCGGTGTTGATGCTGACGGCCCGCGATACCGTGCAAGACAAAGTGTCGGGCTTGCGTTCCGGCGCCGACGACTACATGACCAAGCCGTTCGCGTTTGAGGAATTGCTGGCGCGTATCGAGGTGTTGTTGCGGCGGCGCGGCGGCGAAGTCAAACAGGACGACAAGGAATTACGCATCGAAGACTTGGTATTGAACGGCGAGACCCACGAAGTGCGGCGCGGCGATACCGTGATCGACCTGACCCCCAAGGAATTTGCCTTATTGGAATGCTTTATGCGCATGCCGGGCAAAGTATTGAGTCGGACCCGGATTTTGGAACAAGTTTGGGGCTATAGCGCCGATCCGCTGACCAATGTGGTGGACGTTTATATCCGTCAATTGCGGCGAAAAATCGATGACGATTTCGAGCTGAAGCTGTTAAAGACCGTACGCGGTTTCGGTTACAAAATGGATGCGTCTTGACCTAACAACGGAATATATTGCGTTTTTATACTGCATACATATAACCGAATACTGGAGCGCCAAGCTCACCATTACGCACCATTTATGCAACTGACCCTGCTCGATCCGGACCATCCGCACCAAGCCTTTCCGCCGTTGCACAAGGCCTTGCAACAGCCCAACGGCTTGCTGGCGTTTGGCGGCTGCCTGTCTCCGCAGCGCATTGTCAATGCCTACCGGCATGGCGTGTTCCCTTGGTTTAACCCCGGCGAACCGATTCTGTGGTGGTCGCCCGATCCGCGTCTGGTGTTGTTTCCAGAACATCTGAAAATTTCCCGCAGCCTGGCGAAAACCCTGCGCAAACAATTGTTCGAAATTCGTTTCGACAACGCTTTTCGGCAAGTGATAACGGCTTGCGCGGCACCGCGTAGTGGAAGCGGCGGCACCTGGATCACCGACGATATGTTGCAAGCCTATTTGACGCTACATCATCTCGGCATCGCCCACAGCTGCGAAGCCTGGCATGACGGCGAACTGGCCGGCGGCCTATACGGCATTGCGATTGGCCGGGTGTTTTTCGGCGAATCGATGTTTCATCGTAAAACCGATGCGTCGAAAGTGGTGTTCGTGCATCTGGTTCAACAACTCAGCGCCTGGGGTTATCACTTGATCGATTGTCAGGTCAGCAGCGAGCATTTGCTCAGCCTCGGCGCCGAAGAGATTCCGCGCCAACGTTTCGCACAATTGCTGAACGACTACTGCGACCACCAGCCGGACCCGGCGGCCTGGCAACGATGATGTCGCTGCCGCTTTGGTTGAGCGTCGAACACGCCTGCGGCTATCTTGAGGGACGCCTGTCGCAATCCGGTTTTGTGCATCCCTCCGTGGATATGGACACGCCGCTATATTCGCAATTGATCGCACAGGGCTTCCGCCGTAGCGGCAATCACGTCTACAAGCCCTATTGCCAGGATTGTCGGGCCTGCGTGCCAACCCGCTTGCCGGTCTATGCATTTCAGCCGGACCGCAAACAAAAGCGTTGCGCCAGGCGTAACGCGCAAACCCGGGTGGTGATCAAGGACGCCGATTTCGATCCGCGCCATTTCCAGCTGTATCAACGCTATCTAAACGCCCGCCATGATAAGCCCGGCGAAGAACCGGCCAGTCCGGACGACTACATCAAATTCCTGGGTAGTAGCTGGTGCGACACGAAGTTCGTGGAATTTCTGATTGGCGGACAACTGGCGGCGGTGGCGGTAGTCGATGTAGTAGCGGATGGTTTGTCGGCGGTATACACCTTTTTCGACCCGGACTTTGCCGACTACAGCCCCGGCGTTTACGCGGTGTTATGGCAGATCGAAACCGCCAAGCAATTCGGTCTGGAATATCTTTATCTGGGCTACTGGATTAAAGACTGTCGTAAAATGCGCTACAAAATCGATTATCAACCGTTGTCCGGCCTGATAAGCGGACAGTGGCAAACCATTTCAACTCAAACATTCAACGAGGATTAAGCCGTGCCAAAAGCCAACGAACTGAAACAGGGAACCGCCATCGAAATCAACGGCGAGCCGTATGTGGTCAAACACATCG
>CAZGUM010000123.1:0-12539 GCA_964529085.1 uncultured Methylomonas sp.
TTGAGAAATTACATAGCACCTCAATTTAGTGAGGCCTTCTCAAGGGTCAACAAACTAATAAAAATTTCAAGTCCTACGCATTATGAACATTGGCTTTTGCTTGCCTTTATGCCGATATTTCAATATTTAATAACGCTACAATCATGACTGATAACGCTCTTGCTACTGGTGTTGTTAAAGAAAATTTGGTTGAACTCTTACTCAAAAAGCGGTTGATGACTGCTGAAGCCATTGAGAGAGTTCAGTCTGCTGCGCTGACGTCAAAAACCCCATTTTCTGCCGTAGCCACCAAATTAGGATTTGTCACTGAGCATGAAATGGCAGTGGTTTTTGCGGAAATGTTAAATATCGAAGTTGTGCGTAGAGCTGATTTTCCGGAAGGAATCTTAACCATCAAACGTCTCAATCCGCATTTTCTAAGGACTAAAAAAGTACTGCCTTTACGGATTGATCAACAAACTTTGGCACTGGCCATGGCCGATCCTTCGGATGATGTTGCTGCCGCCTGCTTTGCGTTTGCATCCGGCTTACCTGTTAAACGATACGCGGTTCTTGAATCTGAACTGGAAGATTTTTTTTATAAGCTGGACGCCGCAAATACCGAGATAGAAGAGTCAGTTGCATTGTCCGCTGTCGATGAAACAAGTATCACGCAGGAGGATATTACAAAACTCAGTGATCTTGCATCGGATGCACCGGTGATTCGATTAGTCAATCGACTTATCATGGAAGCCAGTGATTTAGGTGCCTCGGATATTCATTTTGAACCTGAGAGCAGCGCCTTTTCTATCCGCTTCCGGATTGACGGCTTGTTACAGAAAGTTGAAACACTATCCGCTCGCTGGGCCGATCCTGTCGCCTCCAGAATCAAGCTGATGGCTAAACTTGATATCGCGGAAAGACGTGTACCTCAAGATGGAAGAATCCGGTTTACGTCCAGAGGAAGGAGTATAGACCTGCGTATAGCCACATTCCCTTCGCTTCAAGGGGAGTCCATTGTTATTCGATTATTAGGCCAACAGTCCGTTCAGTTAGATCTCGACACGCTTGATCTTTCATTCTATGGTCTGAATGCCTTAAAAAAAGCCTTAAAAAGACCCCATGGCATTATTCTAATCACAGGACCAACCGGTAGTGGCAAGACAACAACGCTATATGCATCGCTAAATGCCATTCTGAATCCGGCACTCAAGATCGTCACTGTTGAGGATCCGATTGAATACGTGCTGGAGGGTGTTTCGCAACTCCAAATCAAACCGGAAATTGATTTAACTTACGCCGCAGCACTTCGCTCGATTCTGAGAAATGATCCTGACATTATCATGATTGGTGAAATTCGTGACCGCGAGACAGCCGATATTGCCATACGTGCCGCGTTAACAGGTCACTTGGTGTTATCGACCTTGCATACCAATACGGCTGCCGGCGCAATCACTCGCTTACTTGATTTAGGTGTGGAAGCTTTTCTGCTGGCCTCGACGATAGAGCTAACCGCCGCACAGCGTTTAGTTAGAAAATTGTGTCCCTTCTGCAAAAGTCCAAGGGCCATTTCTGAGACTGAAGCTGAATTTATCACCGCCGCAGTCAATCGACTAGCTATCCCTGATACTGTTTATACCGCTACCGGCTGTTGTCATTGTAAAGGCCGTGGATATTCTGGTAGAACTTCTATTTTCGAAGCCATCGAAATAGACGAAATGGAACGTGACATTATTCGATCAAAACAAGACGAAAGCGCATTAATCAAAGCATCGCGTCAACGAGGCGGCACCAGTCTTTGGCAACATGGCATTGAAAAGGCTCTCGCCGGAGAAACCTCTCTTGAAGAAGTACTAAGGGTTGTGGAATGGCGAAAAGTCTAAATAAATTTAGCGTCAAAGCTTTAACCCATGCTGGAGAAATGCGTGATTTGGAAATCACATCTATCTCAGAAGAAACAGTTGCACTTGAGCTTTTACGCGCCGGGTTAACCCCGTTATCGATTACGGCTAACACCAGCAATTGGCTAGACTTACTCAATCGTCCCATCAAGTTTGATGCCAAGCCCAATTTAGCAAACCTTGCCATGTTCACTGAACAATTGGCCGAAATGCTGAAGGCGGGACTTACCGTAGAACGCGCGCTGACTGTTTTAGCTAAACAGCATAATAGTAAAACCATGACCGAATTGGTCAATCGATTACTACGCCGTCTCTCCGAAGGAAGCACTTTATCGAATGCGATGGAGGCCGAAGCGTACTTGCCTCGTTATTTAATCGGCATTGTCCGGGCCTCCGAGCAAGGTGGTCGTATGAGCGAGGGGCTAGCCGATGCCACGCGCTATTTGCAGCGACAAATGTTAACCAGAAGAGGGGTCATCAATGCATTAACCTATCCTGCAGTAGTTTTTGTGATGATCATGATTTCCTTGACGTTTGTTCTAGGATTCGTCATTCCTGAGTTTGAATCAATTTTTGCCGGCGAAGAACATAGACTGCCAAAAATAACGCGCCTGGTATTGACCCTATCCCATTTGGTCACTGAACAAGGTTTCCAACTTTTATTGACCCTGATTGGGATACCTGTTTTGCTTTGGATTAGCATACAAAAAAACGCCAAACTTAAAGGAATCATTGCAAAAGCAGCGCTTCGCATATCGTTTATCCGGTTGATAACTTATGTCGATATCGCAAACGTTTTGGGTGTCATGGGCGCTCTGATCGATAATGGCGTGGAAGTATCGGAATCTGTCCAGTTCGCGGCCCAAGCCGCATCCACACAACACATCCGGGAGCCGTTACAACATGCCTCAAGGGCACTTAGGGAGGGTGTTTCCGTATCGTTAGCACTAAGACGTACCAACCTTATTCCTGAAACAACGTTATCTATTATTGAAGTAGGTGAACACACCGGCTCGTTAGGGACTGCTACAATGCGAGCGGCTCAATTGCTCGAAACGGACTCGATGTACAAAATCGATCGATTGATTACATTACTCAACCCCATTGCCATTGCGTTGCTTGGCTTAATTGTTGGCGCTGTGATATCCGGCGTTATGCTAGGCATCATGAGTATTAATCAGCTGGCGGTAAAATAACAAATAGACAGACAGGGCGATACACTTGTTGAAACAACATAGACACAAATTTGAAGCCTCCATTCATTCTGGTTTCACGCTCTTGGAACTACTCATTGTTCTGGTGACATTGACGATGCTATCGGCAGTAGTTGCGCCACAGGTCATGAATATGTTCTCAGGCGCAAAAACGGATACCGCCGCACTCCAGGTCGATACGCTTTCAACCGCTTTACATTATTACCAAGTAGATGCGGGTGTTTACCCCACACAAGAACAAGGCCTTGAAGCCTTATGGAAACCGCCTTCTGACGTTGTGAAATGGCGTGGACCTTATATTCGTAAGCATGAGCATCTGTTGGACCCTTGGAAACATCCATTTCGCTATCGAGTTCCAGGCCAGAGAGCCCCCTTCGAGGTCTATTCATTCGGCGCCGACGATAAAGAAGGTGGTGAAGGCGAAAATGCAGATGTTGGCTTCGCAAAAGCACCATAATCACGGATTTACTTTACTTGAGCTGTTGATAGTAATCTCTTTGCTTAGCCTGTTGTCCGCAGTGGGTGCGCGAGCTTATCGAGCAAGAAACAGCACCCCTTATTTCGAAGCGATTATCAACACATTGGAACACGCTAAATTGCGGGCTATCAACGAAGGGCGCCGAATTGACCTAACTTGCAATGACATCGCATCCACCGCCCGAACCGGCTTATCGCATCAGTTTTATATGAGTTGCACGAGTACGCTCCCGTCGCCTCAAGAAAACACAACCGTCAGTTTTTTCCCCGATGGCTCATCATCAGGCGGTTTAATCACACTTAAAAATAGTGGGCAAAACAACACCATTAAAATTGACTGGCTCACAGGCAAGCTTGACCAAAGCTAAGGCCGGCAGGTTGCCTTGTCAGTCAGGGTTTGCTTTGCTAGAAGTCATTTTAGCATTTGCGCTATCAGTATTTGTACTGGGCATTGCTCTTCCGGCAATATCACAAACTGTGGCCAAGCTTACGGAGCTTCGCCTGCATTCGACGGCGCTTTCTCTTGCGCATTCAAAACTCAAGGAATACGCATTTGATTGCGCAGAGTTACCCAGTGATTATCAGGGTGTTGAGAACGGTTTTTTTTGGCAAGTGTCTGTAAAAAAAACGCTACCGAATGGCATTGATGGCCCATTGATGGATATTTATTTTGTACAAAACATCAATGTAAAGGTCGCTTCTAATGAACATGCCGAGCCATTGATTAGCCTATCTGCACATAGGCTGGGCGGATTGAATCCGTGAGATCTGTTTCAACCTTACCATGCCGGATGCATGGTTTTACGCTTTTGGAATTGTTGATCGCCTTAGCGGCTGGAATTTTACTGATTGCCGCATTATCGGACATATTAATTTCGATCAAAGACGGCTGGACCAGAGCCGTCCGTATTGAACAGCAATGGAGTGACGAAGCCTCTTCGCAGCAACTTATTTATCGCGTTTTAGAAGCGGCCATTCCTCCGGAACATCCGAATATCCAAGGCGTTCATTTTAAAGGTATGGAAAACTCAATTGAATTTAGCACGGTACCCTCGCAATCTGCCTTTGCATCGGGACGCATGGATGGACGCCTTTTTTTGGCACCTCACTCGAATGGGCTTTTTACGCTCGAATTACGTTTGGATGCACCGGTATTGTCCCAATCTGCGGAAAAACCAAGTGGTCAAAATTGGACGTTGCTCAAAGATATCGAGACAGTTGAATTTTTTTACTTTTCTAAAGGTTCACGCCACGGTAGCAAGCTTTGGGTAAATATGGACAAATTGCCGGAATTAATCAAGTTACATGTTGTTTTTGCTGACAAAACTAGACTTCCATTTTGGATAATTGCCCACCCCTATCAAACAATCAGTGGCAATTGTCTTTTAGACCAAACCAGTTTTATGTGTAGAGCATCCTGATGACTTTAGTATCTCAGCTGCGTTTTGCAGATTTTCAAGCTTTAGCCAAATCAGGATTCGCTTGGTGGTGGCAAGGGCTATCAGACCTGATTCCAGAGCATAAGCGACTAACAACAAAAACCAAAAAGCCGTTATTTCTAATAGTTGAATATCGGCAAACCACACTAATTATGCCTGCCGATATAGCCGCAACCTCTACGGCGTCCATGGATAAAATCCATTTACCCAGCTTATTCGATGAGACCTCCGAAGAGGCGTTGATTGCTTTAACAACCTTATGTAAGGGACATATTGTGGAGGTTTCATTAGATCCACAAGATATTTTACTGTTGGATATATCGCTGCCTAAAACAGCCCAATCCAAATTAAGAGATGCTGTATCGTTCAAGTTAATCACTGAATCGCCACTTGATAGAGACTCGCTTTATTTCGACACGCAAACGAAACGTCACCCTGCTACCGACGTGATCCATCTTGATGTTGCCCTTTGTATACGGGAAAAAGTGGATTATGTGTGTTCTACCCTTGAAAAAGCAGGTATCAACTCGGTAAGAATAGGTTTCTCAAAATCATCGGCAAATGCATTGGATTTCATTTTTTACGTATCCTCCGATATAGCATCCGCTCACTTACGTTTAAAGAAGCATCTTATTTTGTTCTCCAGTTTGATTCTGATAACAGCTGCTTTTTTACCTTTCACTTTTTTCGCAGCGTCCTGGATAGAACATGATATCCGCCAAGAAAACCAATCAATGCAGCAATCCTTAGATGAAAACTCACAATTACTTGCAAAACGCGCGCTGCTTGGAACAATAACAAGCGACTTAAATAAACAAATCCCGTCTCATCGCATGACAAACATATTGAATGACTTAGCAGCCGCTTTACCGAAAACATCATGGATTACATCAATCCAATACGACAAGGGTATCTTACAACTTACGGGGAATTCACCTAATGTGGTAGAAATGATGCGAGAACTCAATAAAATATCAACACTGGATAACTTAAAACTGATTTCGGTCGCTAACTCTAACAGCCCTAATATCCCTTCGCAATTTGAGTTGTCCATTGATTTTCATAGGTGAATACATTGAATATAGAACTTTCACCTCAAATAAGAAAATGGGTGTCGCTAGGATTACTGCTGGTTTTGATCTTCTCTATCTGGGGACTTATTTTCAAGCCCATCATCCACTTGACTGGGCAAGCAGTAGACCAACTTTATGACGCACGCTTTGAATTAGCAAGAGCAAAAAAACTTTCTGAAGATATTGTTAATATTCCGAAAGAAGACATTGAAGCGGAAAGTTCCGCACTAAGACCATTATTAATATGGACCGAAGCGAAATCTGACAAAGAATCTACGATGCAAGAGATTGTCGATCAAGTAATTCACTCTAGCCATTTTAATCTCGAGTCTATGCGAATTTCTGAAACCCTTCAGCAAGGTAGCATTATGCGTGTATCCATTGAATTAAAAGGCGATGGAGAAGAATCTTCGATCATGGAGATGATTACCGAAATCGAGCGACATACTCCGCTGATCGTTATTGACCAATTAACGTTACGTACTTTAAATACCGGCACATTGGAGAACCAAGGCACGATTGTTTCAAAACTTGCCGCCGAATTTCGTTTATCGGGATTTGGCGGCGATTTAGCCGGACTGGAATCCTCTACACGATGACAAAAATTTCTAAAACGACTGCTTGGTTAGCTTGCGCGAATTGTATGGCCGTTATTATAGGCTTAGTGATAACCGAAAAATTACTCTTCGACCAGCCACAAACCGATTTTTTGGAACCTAATAAGAGCAACCCAGAACTGCATGCTCAGGCACCTATCGAAAACCATTCATTGCTAGAAATTCCCTTGTTTCAACCTGGTCGAAAACCCATCGTTGTGGCCAGTGAGGCAATTGCGCCGATTGAGATGCCTCCCCCCTCCCCTCCCCCTACGCTCGTAGGTATTATTCAAACAGGAAAAGATCGGATGGTTCTGCTTGAAGACGGGAAAAAAAACGCCTCAGGATTAATTCATGAAGGAGAAAGCTTCGGTGATTGGAAAATTAGGATTATCGAAAAAAAATCCGCCACAATTGGTCTTACTGAAGATGAGCCGTTGACAATTTCACTACATCCAGAGAATTTGGAACCAATCTCCACTGAAAAACCGGTCGACACCCTTCATTAGCGCACTTTCTGCATCAATCAACACAAGCCGGCTCATCGAGCACCGGGCGTCAGCCGGATAACTTACCGTCCCCGGCCCAGCTCATGCACCGGTTGCGGTACGGTTTTTTCCTGCGCCCTCGCCTGCTGTATCCGCTGCCGTTCGTTCTCGATGTTTGCTTGTAGCTCTGGATTGTTGATCTTAAAACCGTGCTCCGCCGCCAGCTTGACGCACAGGGCTTTGTATTCAGGATTACCGTTAATCCGGAAGCCACCCCATTTCTGCGCGGACAGCTGCAAGGCCGCCAGTACGCAGTCTCTGTTCCGCCAGTCGTGAATGTCGATCTCCCGGCCTTTGTCGACAAAAGACGCAGCGCCGCCTAGCCCTGCTATCTGGCCAGCATCTTCTTTCCGAAAATAGTGAACCTGCCGACCCTGAATTCTCGCCGTATAAGCGCGGATGTCTCGCGGCGTCGGCGGTTCGGTGCTATCCCCTTGGATGCGCTGCGGCTCGGTATGGCGATAACGCCAAACATCCGCTTGTTCCGGCTGTTGCTGTTGCCGTAGCCATTGCTCGTAATCCGGAAAGGGCCGGTATTGTTGGCGTAACTGTTTCCAGGCCTGTTGATGGCCTTCCTTGAGACCGGCTTTCTCGGCGGCCTGTTCGGCGGCGAGGACACTGCGCATGGCATTCAGCAAATCACCCTTGCCTTTCCAGCTGCCTTTTAAAATCGTTTCGCGTTTGGCTTTCTGTTGCGTCGCCAGTTGTTTACGTTCTGCGTCCTGGCGTTTGCGCAATGCCAACGTCGCGGCGTTCCGGGCGGCATAGTGGGCTTGCCGGTCTGCAATAAAGCGTTCCCAGCCGGGTTGCGCCGCCTGGATCGGTTCCGGCCCGCGCTCAACGATGTTTAACCGGTCAATGGGCGGCTGGTAAGGCCCCAGGCGTTTTTGTAAATGCGGCAAACTGGCCGCTCGATCCACGCTGCTGGGTTTGATGACCACCTCGCCGACAAACAGCATGGCGCCGCTGCCCTTCTTTTCGTAGCGGATGCCTTTTTCGGCCAGTTGCCGGTGCAAGGCTTGCCAGTCAGTTGCCGATTGGATGATGGCGGCACCGTCCTCAATCGCCAACCGTTGCGCCGATTTCTCGCCAGTACGTTGTTCACGGTCTCGCGTGACCTGATCGGGTTGCCGCTGCTTTCGCGCCGTATCCAACGCCGTGTCGATGTGCTCACGGCCCAGCTCGCCGTTTTCCAATACTTGATAGCGTCCGTGTTGTTCACGATTCCAGCCTTGGGCGTGTTCGATTCGAGCAATGGCTTTATGTGCTGCTTCAATATCAAAGCCTTTATTCGGCTTGACGACTTTCAGCGTCTCCGGATGCACCCGGTTGATAACCAGATGTAAGTGCAGATTGTCGGTGTCGGCGTGAAGGCCGTAGACGGTTTGGTGGTCGTTCAGTCCCAATTCATCCAGGAAGAGGTTCACCGCTTCGTCTATCTGTTGATGACTGGGTTGTTCGCCTGCTTGCCAGCTGATGACGTAGTGATTGACGGTGTCTTTGCTTCTGACCGCCTCCTGGGACAAGGCCAGCATTTCCGCTTTCTGGCTTTGGGGGCTGTCCGTCAAAAAACCTCGTGAACCGGCATAGACGCATTTCTCGTTTTCATTTTTGCTTTCGGGGTTGAGAATGTAATCCAATAGTCCGCCGATACGGCCGGCTTTGCTGGCGGACTTTTTCGGGTTCTTAATTTTTTTGACGACCACAGCTTAAACTCTCGATATAGGCTTTCAGCGCCACCAGCACCTCGGCGGTTTCCTTGCTGTTGACGCCGTTGCTTTCGTTATGGATATGTTTGACTAAGCCGCCAAGGCGGCGAAGCTCTTTAATCATGATCGCATCGGCATTGGCGATAATCGGCCTGCCGAAGTAGCGGCGGCGCACCAGTTCCGACATGCTCAAGGCCGCTAGGTCTGCGTCTTCGCGTAGGCGTTCTTTTTCGCTGGCCGTGAGGCGCAGCCGTAGCATGGCGTCCAGCGGTTCAACGCCGAGTGTTTCGAATACCATGTGGCTCTCTCCTTTTAAATTCCATGACTTTTGTTAAGGGGGTATCGGTGTCATAGCATCCTCAATCTGACTCGTTGAGGCCATAATTCGGCGTGGTTTTCGACCACATCGGTGCGGCGTTGACAGATGGAGGCCGTTACACCATGCCGTGCCGTATCGAGCTATGTTTGTTTTGAATTCAAGAAACGATAGCGCCGCGCATTAGTGGGGTCCAGGGGCATCCCCTGGCAGGATTGAGCCGGACTGTGAGAAGCGTAGCGCCGAATGGTCTGGCGTCCCTTGGCATCACATACGCTAGTATGTGTATTCCAAGGGCCATCCTGTATCAATGGTTAGGCTTACTTAAAGTGTAAGATTTTAGGTAGTTTAAAACCACTTTTCAATTACGACAATTCGTTTTATGCTTATCTTACGATAAACAGTATTGAAGACAGTAAGCAACGGAGTGATTCTATGGGATACACCAATGAAAAATTAGAGGCGATTGCGGCTAAGTTGAAAAATATGCCGGTCATTGAGAAAAAGAAACAGGAACACAGTAAACAGGATGCAGTAAAGTTGCTGTCAAAAGAGATCGCACTCTTACAAAAACGCGGTTATACCCTGGATCAAATCGCGGAAACTTTACGCGGCGAAGGTTTGGACATTACAACGCCTACTCTGAAGAGCTATTTACAGCGGATTAAAGCCGGGAAAAATAAAGATTCAAAAATGGCGCATAAAACCGAATCGCAAAAAACGGTAACGCCAGTGAATAAGCAAGCAACAGAAACCGGACAAAAGTCTAAAGAGTCGAAAGCATCATTTACGCCAAAACCGGATAGTGACGATATTTAAAGATGGGTTAATCAGTCTCATTTAATCAGCAGCTTAATTTAAGGAAAAATCATTCATGGCTAAAAGAATATTTTTGATCGGTGGTAGCAAAGGCGGTGTCGGTAAAAGCATGGTGTCGATGGCCATCATCGATTATTTGCAAGAACAAGGCGAAAGCGTGTTGTTGATTGAGTCCGATACCAGTAACCCGGATGTCTGGAAAGGTTATGGCGAGTGCGTGGAAACCCAATTGCTCAATCTCGATGAGGCGGATGGTTGGATACAATTGGTAAATTTGTGTGATAGCAAACCCGATAGCGTGGTGGTGATCAATACCGCCGCTCGGAATAACCAGGGCGTTAGTGCCTATGGCGCTACCTTGAATAGCACACTGGCGGAACTGAAACGTGATCTGGTGACGCTGTGGGTGATTAATCGGCAGCGGGATAGTCTTGAACTACTCAAGGAATATATGGACGCGATTCCGGACAGCAAGGTGCATGTGGTCAGAAACGGTTATTTCGGTGAAGAAAAGAAGTTTGAGCTTTATAACGGTTCTAAAATTCGTACCGCCGTCGAATCGCGCGGTGGGCTGTCGTTAAATTTTCCGGACTTGGCGGATCGGGTGAGCGACGATATTTACAGTAAACGGCTGAGTATCGCCAAAGCCTTAAAAGAACTGCCGATAGGCAACCGGGCGGAACTGTCCCGATGGAAAACCGAAGTGAAGAAAACCCTTGAGGCTGTGATTCATGAGTGAGGGGGGCAACAGCCTGGATGAGAGCTTTGCCAAGCTGCTGGGACGACAACCCAGTGATACCGAACGACAACAGCTCTACCGGGTCAGGGATGCACTTCAGTTAAAAAACAATGACGCCCTGTGGTTAGTATTGATGGCCTTACAGTACTACCAAGATCAGTACGAGCGGTTTCCGAAGGCGATAGCGCTGGCCGCGAGTGAAACCCTGGCCGGTTTTAAGGAGACGGCGGATAGCATGATTTTGGCTTCGGCGGAAGCGACCAAAGCGGATTTGGCCAAAGCCATCGCCAGAACTGCTCAGGAGGTAGCGAATCACACCGCCAGCAAACAGATGTGGCAGTGGGCGGCAGGTTGTCTGGCGGTGGCTTTCCTGACTTTTGGCGGCTTTGGCTGGTATTTGCACAGCACGGCCTACGATGCGGGATATAGCTTAGGCTATGGCGTTGGATATGCTGAGGCTAAGGACGAAAAAGCAGCAGCCGCCTGGGCCAATACCCCGGAAGGTAAAACCGCCTATCGACTGGCGCAGAGGGGTAGTATTGGTTCCTTGATCCATTGCAATCAGCCAGGCTGGAAGATCGAAAAGGGTCTGTGCTATCCGCATCCGGTGCCCAACGGCGACGGCTCATCCAGTAGCTACGGTTGGCGTTTACCATAAAAAGTGGGAAGCGGGACGATGACGCGATGAACTATCAAAAATAACGGAAAACGGCCCTATGAAAATCCTCACTTTCATTCGTCACGGTGAAAGCATCGCTAATGCCGGTGGTGTGACGATGGCCCACGATGCCATTCCCTTGTCGGAGTTGGGTAAAGCCCAAGCTCAGGCACTGGCCACCGTCCTCGATCTGCAACCCGGCAGGATTGTGGTCTCTGAATACGTGAGAACTCACCAAACCGCCCTACCCTTTTGTAACAAGGTATCGATGCAGCCGATGATTCTTTCGGCACTGAACGAGTTCTCATGTCTTGATCCGGGCTTGATTCAAGGCATGGTCGGCGCACAGCGCCGTCCAATTGCCGAAGCTTATTGGCAAACCGCCGATCCGGAACAACGCATGGGTGAACAAGCTGACACCTTCCATGAATTTGAACAGCGGGTTGCAGCATTTATTCCGGAACTGGATACCCTGCCGGATAAAACCGTGCTGTTCGGGCATGGTATCTGGTTTGCGTTGCTCACCTGGAAGCTATTGGGGTTTAACGCCCGACACCATCAAGGCATGAAAGCTTTTCGCCGGTTCCGCTCGGGCTTCCCGATGCCCAATACCGCGGTGTACCGTCTAGAATCCTTTACGCCTAGCCGGTGGCGAGTACAAGCTGATGAAGCCACTCTAAGCAAGGCTTTAGCGGCAATGCCGGCAACACTTTTTTAGCCTATCCTCTACCCCGCTTTAAGCAGTCTATTGCTTTTGCTTTTCAGCTCAAAAAACGCCATTTCAAGCCCGTGGCGGCGATTCATCCAGTCTAGCCATACAAATCCCTATCCCAAGCAATAAAAACGTAAAGCCGGCCATTTTTGTGAGCTTTACAAATAAAGGTCATTTGGTATGACGAGTAAGCGATAAAAATAAGAAATAACCAATTAGTTTGTTTATTTCTTTGTTTGTTTATTTGTTAAAAAATTAGTTTGTTTGTTATCTTATCCGTGCTATACTGAACCCATCAATTCACAGGAGAAATCCTCATGCAAACCACCACGATACAAACGGGACGCCCTGCCGAATTT
>CAZGUM010000124.1:0-12464 GCA_964529085.1 uncultured Methylomonas sp.
ATCGAAAGCGTATTGGAGCTCGATCCCGACGCGCCCGATCAACCGCCCGAACGAGCCGAATACAAACTATACCGCTTGTCCAACCGGTCGGCAGCTTAATGACTGGAAAATGCGCGCTACGGGGCCGGCCACAGCAAATCCAGGCTTATGCCTAAATAAAAATACGATGACATTCAGCATCGAGTTTTTCCCAGCAGATGGCAAAGTCAGTCCAATTCGACGGCAAACAGCTTACGCGCAAAATTTAAACATCTCCTTCTGCTACCGATTAAAAGCCGTATCGGATTTTAATAATGCTGGAGCCATTGATCGATAAAGCCGGTCGCTTCCTCGGTATTCCTATCGTCTTGCCGGATTTCTAGACCAACTTCCCTCAATCCCCGCCATACCAATCTTCTTCAGAAAATGCACAATAGGTTAATTGCCCTATCGTCTGCGGCATATAACACAGTTTCCTCGAAATAACGCGCCCCTTTCCTTCCGTTAAACCATGACTGACGCCAGCAATAACGCGACTTCCACAGCAGCACCCTAGCCATTGGCATATAGATTGCGGACGATTCCTACTTCCGACCCAGTAAACCCGGAGCTCGCCGTTTGTCAGCCATCGCCATTCATCACGATCAGATTGCCGAATTATTCCGCGAACATAAGGAATCCATCGTCAACTTTCTATTACAAAAGGTAAAGTGCCCTGATACCGCCCAGGATTTAAGTCAGGAAACGTATCTGCGCCTGTTGCGCAAGGACGATCTGGCACATACCGACAATCTTAGCGGCTATCTGTTCCGCACCGCGGAACGCTTGTCGATAGACTTTATCCGCCAGCATCAGCGCACCGCCGCGAAATCGCAAATGCTAGACGACGAACTACTTTGTCCGCGTATCCAGCCGGAAGACTTTGCCATTCTCAGCCAGCAGTGCGAACGTCTACTACATGCCATCGCCGGCCTATCCAGCCAATGTCGGCACATTTTACTGCTGCGTAAAATAGACGAACTAAGTTATACGGAGATTGCCGGGCAACTCGGCATTTCCGAGAAAACCGTGCAACGCCAATTAGTCAAAGCCATGTTGCGCTGCCATCAGATGCTAATCGATCCGCAATCCTGAGCTGGCGAGCCGATGAAGACGTCAGACCTACCGCAACGGCAACAGATTCTAAAACAGGCTGCTCAATGGTTTGTGGAATTGCAATCCGAATACTGCGACAACAAAAGGCGTCAAGCATTCGAGCTATGGCTCTCGCGGAATCCGGCGCATAGTCAGGCTTACGATGAAGTGGCGGGCCTATGGGGCAATCTGGACACGCTAAAAACCCGTAAGGTCCCAGGCCTGGAGGCTGCGCGCTCGGCTCGGCCCCGCACCTGGCGAAACGGCAAAACCGTCGTTGGCAGCCTCCTGCTGATTGCGGTAACGGCCGGCATCTGGCTGGACTACAGTGCAACGAGCATGGTTTACCGAACCGGCATGGGCGAGCGGCAAACCGTGCTGCTTGCCGACGGCTCGCAACTGCAATTGAACACCGCGACGCAACTGAGCGTACGTCTATCCTGGTGGCGCCGCTCGGTCGAACTGCAACAAGGCGAAGCCATGTTCAACGTCGTTCACCAGGCTTGGCGGCCGTTTATCGTGCAGGCCGGCAATTTACAAATCGAAGACGTCGGCACCGTATTCAACGTGCGCCACCAGGCAGACGGCACCGACGTATCGGTATTGGAAGGCGAAGTCGCCTTGTATACCGGCCGAAGCTGGTTCGGGGAGAATTTGTTGGCCGGCTTTAGCCGTAAAATAGATCAAGACGGCCACTGGCAAAAACCGGAAAGCACCAACGCCGAACAAGTGGCGGCCTGGACCAACGGTCATCTGCTTTTCAATCACACCCCATTGGCTGAAGTGGTCACGGAATTAGAGCGCTACCACGCCGTGCGTTTTGTCTTCGCGGACCCGACGCTGGCCGGCCAAACCCTAAGTGGCAGTTTCAATACCGCCGATCTCAAGCCGTTTCTGCAGGCCTTGGAAAAAATCCTGCCGATCCGCGTGCAACGCCAACAGCAGACCATCGTGCTGTACGCCCGTTAATCCTTCGCTGTCTGCTCTGCTGTTAAAAAAATATGCAACAACATTGTCCAGTTTGACCGCCCTGTTTCGTTATTGGGGTATGGCTAGAGAAAAAACCTTGCCACCCACGACTAACCGGAGATAACCATGGATTGCAAACTCAAAACCGCCCCCTTGAAAAAGCAGCGCCGGCATTTGCCGCTACTGGCTTTTGCCCTGACCGCTTCGCTCGACGCTTTGGCGACCGATACGACCGCGAGCATCGACCTTCCCGCACAAGCGCTGGCAACCACCCTGGACAACTTAGCCAAGTCCACCAACACTAAGCTGATTTATGCCGACTCGGTAGTGCAAGGCTTACAGGCCGAGGCATTGAAAGGCAACTTCACCGTGCAGCAGGCCTTGGAAAAAGTGCTTAACCGGAACGGCTTGCAATACGAACAAGTCGGCGAAGGCGTCATTGCGGTGAAAAAAGCGCCCGCCCCCAAGCCAAAAGCCGTTAAGGACGATTCGATTTTCGAATTGGGCGCGGTTACCGTCAGCGATCAAGCCGAGAGTGTTAAATTAACCGGCAAGGACATCGCCACTTCGGTAGACATCATGTACGCAGACAAGATCGCCGACCAAAACGTGTTGACGGCCTACGACTTGTTCCACCGCATGCCCGGCGTCCAGGTTACTCAATTCGGCCAAGGCATCACCACCGGAAAAATGTCGTTTCGCGGCTTCAATGGCGAAGGCAGGGTAAACGCGGTCAAATTATTGATAGACGGCGTGCCCAGCAACACCAACAGCGGCGACACCTATTTCATCGACTCGCTGTTTCCGCTGGACATCGAGTCGATTGAAGTGGTGCGCGGTACCAACGACGCCCGCTACGGCCTGCACTCCTTCGCCGGCAACATCAGCATGAACACCACCACCGGCGGCAATTACGTCAAGGGCCGGGTCGGTTACGGCAGCTTCAATACCCACGACATCCAATCCGGACTGGGCTACGAAAAAGACGGTTTCTCGCAAAACTATCAAATATCCTACCGTGCCAGCGACGGTTACCGCGACCACAGCGACACCGACAAAAACAGCTTTTCCAGCAAATGGTTTTATACGCCGGACGACCAAAAGTACAAAATAGGTTTAATCGCCCGCTGGAGCGAAGCCGGCGCCCAAGAACCGGGCTATATGACTTACCAGGAACAGTTACTTAATCAAACCCAAACCTTCGCCCGAAATGCCACAGACGGCGGCAAACGTACCGTTGGCCAAGTCAGCACCCATTTAGACGTCAACGTTAGCAAGACCTTATTCTGGTCGTCCAAGGTTTACAGCAACTTGTTCGACGACCAGCGTTACGTGACCTACGGACCCAGCGCGGTACAGCAAGAACGCGACCGCGACGAAATCCAATACGGCGCAATGACCTCGCTAACCTACCATCCGGTCGTCAGTTGGCTGGACGACTTTTCGCTGGAAACCGGATTCGACTTCCAGCAGCAGGAGAACAAATACCTGCGTTATTTGACCGATAGCAGGGTTCGCCGTAGCAGCGGTTTGCGTAACGACGAGAAGTGGGACTTCTTGAACTACGGCGGCTACATCCAGGCCGTGATCAAGCCCTTCAAATGGCTGAAACTGACACCTGGTTACCGTGCCGACATCATCGACGGCAGCTTCTTCAACTACCGCCCGGGCGCGACCTTCGGCTCTTATCCGTTGAACGATTACGGTACGGTTTCGCAGCCGAAAATCGGTGCGGTGATTACGCCGATCGAAGGCTACAGTCTTTACGGCAACTGGGGCCGCACCTTCCAGGTCGGCCTGGGTCAGGCGACCTTTATCGGCCGCAACCAAGCGAATATCGGTCCGTCCTTGAACGATGGCTGGGAGGTTGGGGTGAAGCTGAAACCGGTGGATTGGGCCGAAGGCCGGATCGCTTATTGGGCGCAAGACGCCAGTAACGAAATCAGCCGCAATTTGGCCAGTGTCGATTCGACGATGATCGGTGCCACCAAGCGCCAGGGCGTGGACATTGAAGTCAAGGTCTACCCGACTGACAAAGTCGGCGTTTGGGCCTCTTATTCCTTGCAGGAGGCTAAAGTCAGCAATCCTCCGGCAGTCGCGGCCGGCACGATCGAATACACCGCCGGCAATCAGGTAGTCAATACCCCAAATTACTTGTTCTCGGCCGGCATCGACTACCAAATCCTGCCGCAATTGCGTTCGTCGCTATGGACCAGCGGCCAGGGCGACTACTTTGTCGATCAAGCCAACCAACGCGGCAAATACGGGGAATACGCCCTGCTCAACCTCGATTTAGGCTATCAGATGACCAAGGAAGTGGAATTGCAATTTCAGGCCAAAAACCTGACCGATGCTCGCCGGGAATATGTTTGGTACGACGAAACCTTCGGCGCCACCGCCCAACCGTTCTTCTCGCCAGGCGACGGCATCGCGTTCTACGGCGCCGTCAACGTCAAGTTCGACTACTAAGCCCGCATCACCATGAAATCGACGGCCAGCAAAAAACCGGCTAGACGCCAATTTTGGCTGGCCGCACATCTGTATCTAGGCTTATCGTTGGGACTGGTCATCGCGGTGGTCGGTCTGACCGGCAGCCTGCTGGTGTTTTATATCGATCTGGACGAGTGGCTTAATCCGCAGCTGATCATTTCCGAACCAAGCGCCCAACGGCTAAGCTACGAGGATATTTTCCAGGCCTTACGCCGAGCCGAACCCGCACGGCAACGCGGCTGGCGCCTGGAAATTCCCGACGATCCAAGGCGCGCAATCACCGCCCGCTACTATAAACCGCAAGAAACAGAACATCACGGCTTTGCGCCGCTGATGGTATCCGTCGATCCATATTCGGGTGCTGTACTCGCCGACCGTTTCTGGGGCAAGTTTGCGATGACCTGGCTCTACGATTTGCATTACAAATTGTTGCTGGACGAAACCGGTAATATTTTGCTGGCTATCGTTGGCAGTTTGTTGCTGATTTCCTTGGTCACCGGCGTTTATCTGTGGTGGCCGCCGTTGCACAAATTGAAAAATGCCCTGAGCCTAAAACGCCATGCCAGCCGCGAACGCTTGAATTACGATTTACATAAACTGGCTGGCATCTACAGCTTGATCGTGATGTTGGTTTTGGCCCTAACCGGGATTGCGTTGGAGATTCCGCAATACGTTAATCCACTGCTGGGTCATTTCTCGCCATTGCAGGCATCGCCCAAACCACTATCCGTCCCTCCCCAAGCCCATCAAGCCCGCATCAGCCTAGATCAAGCCGTGGCAGCCGGCCAAGCCGTCTTTCCGCAAGCGCGTTTGTGCTGGATCGAAACGCCTGATGGCGCCGGCGGCAGCTACCGCATCAATCTGCGCCAAGCCGGCGAACCCAGCCAGCGCTTTCCGAAAACCAATGTCTGGGTGGATCAATATTCCGGCCAGGTGTTGGTGGTCAGTAATCCCGATGAGCTTGGCGGCTCGGACACTGTCATCAACTGGCTGCACCCGCTGCATACCGGCGAAGCCTTAGGCTTGACCGGCCGGTTGCTGGTTTTGTTTTCCGGATTGCTCTGCCCGGTATTGTTCATCACCGGCGTCATTCGCTGGCTGCAAAAACGCGGCGGCCGGGAAATGCATCATCGGTGGCAAACGCAACTTAGCGCCAAAAATCCACAACCATCGCCTAATCTGTTGAAGCGCTAAGTATTTGCGGCAAATCCAGCCGGCTAATCTAGAATTGGCATAGTGAGCAAGTCCGTTTACGGCAGAATTTTCCGCAAACGGACCCTCCCTTGTGTTCAATTTATTCGGCGCCATACTCATGTCCCATAGCAATTCCACCTCAGCAATTATTTACGCATTCGCCGCCAATCTGGGCATCGCTTTAACTAAAAGCGGCGCGGCGGCCTGGACCGGTTCCGGCTCGCTGCTGGCGGAAGCCATTCATTCCTTTGCCGATTGCGGCAATCAGGTGTTGCTGTTTATCGGCATGAAACGCTCGGCCCGGACAGCAACCCAACGCCACCCAATGGGCTACGGCCGGGAGTCGTATATCTGGTCGATGATGGTGGCGATAACGCTGTTCTCGGTAGGCGGTCTGTTTTCGATACATGAAGGTTGGTTGCGCTATCACGAACCGCAAGCCGTGGAAAACGCCGGCATCGCTTTAGCGATATTGGCTATAGCCGTGGTTTTGGAGGGTTTTTCGTTGCGCGCGGCTTTGGGGGCAATGGCAAGCGAACGCGGCGAAGGCGGACTCTGGCAATGGTTTAAAGAAACCCAGTCCAGCGAATTGATGGTGGTGATAGGGGAAGATTTGGCCGCGTTGCTTGGCCTAATGATAGCCGCGGCGATGCTGGGTTTGACTATGCTTACCGGCAATTCGCTTTACGACGCAATGGGTTCGATGTTGATCGGCGCATTGTTGGTGGTCGTAGCGGTGTTAATCGGCCGCGAAGTACATTCCTTGCTGCTCGGCGAAGCCGATATCCGGATTAGCGACGCGGTTCAAAGTTACCTGGAAAAACAAGGCTGTGTCAGCCGCGTATTGAATATTTGGGCTGTTAGCCATGGAAACCAAGTGATGCTGGCAATTAAAGCCGAATTACTGGCGGACTTAAGCGTCGGCGAAGCTGTTGAATTAATTAATGGAATGGAAAAACAGATCAAAATCGATCATCCCCGCGTCAATTGGGTCTTTTTCGAAATCGATAATTCTGATTAAATAATACAGTCAAATGTTTAGGCCACATATCTGGAGCAAAGTACTAACTTGAGCACCCTACCGAAAATCCGTTTAGCGCTACTTTCTCTAGCCTGCCTGATGTTGCAAAGCCCCTCGGCAACCGCGCGGTACGCCGCGATTGTAATCGATGCCGACACCGGCCGCGTGGTCCACGAAACCGAATCGACCCAACGCTGGTATCCGGCGTCATTGACCAAGGTCATGACCATCTACCTGACGCTTTCCGCATTGGAAAATGGCCGCCTTCGGCTGACAGACACCTTGTTCGCGTCTAAACACGCGGCTTCGCAACCGCCGTCCAAACTGGGTTTGCGCACCGGCCAGAGCCTGACGGTGGAACAAGCCATCATGGCGGTGACCACCCGCTCCGCCAATGATGCCGCAGTAGTGTTGGCGGAAAAACTGGGCGGTTCGGAAAGCAATTTTGCGACGATGATGACCCAGCAAGCCCGTACTTTGGGCATGTATAACAGTTCGTTCGAGAACGCCAGCGGCCTGCCGGACGACGGTCAAATCAGCAGTGCCCGCGACCTGGCCTTATTATCGGCTGCCTTGATTCGCGACTTTCCGCAACACTATCATTATTTCTCGGCGACGGAATTTAACTACAAAGGCCGGGTAATGCCCAACACCAACCGCATCCTGAAAAGCTATCCGGATGCCGACGGTCTGAAAACCGGTTTTACTTGCGGCTCCGGCTACAACCTGATCGCCTCGGCCAAACGCAACGGTCACCGCTTGATCGGTGTGTTATTGGGGGCGCACAGCAGTGGCGAACGTTTCGAGCAAATGGGCAACCTATTAGACATGGGCTTTGCCAATAGCGAAAAAGGCCTGTTCGGGGAACATATTTCGCAATTGAAGGATTACAGTGCCCTGCCGCCGCCGTTTCAATTGTCATCCAACCGCTGCGCCGGCAGCGCTGAGCAAATGGGTGCGGACTCCGGCAGCAGCCGTTACGAACCGATTAGAATCAATGCGCCTTATAACAGCCGGCGTGAAAAGCTGACGCAGTTGGCGCAAGCCAAACCGCAAAACCGCGCTAACATTTGGACGGTCAGCATGGGTAGTTATCCGCGAAAAATCGACGCGGACGTTAATTTACAGCGCGCACGTAACGCTCTCGGCGCGTTAGCTAAAACCGGACGTGCCGGCATCGTCAAAACCAAGACTAAAGGCAGCACGGCTTGGCGCGCGCAATGGACCGGTTTGCAACAGGACGACAGCGAGGATTTTTGCCGCCGCCTGCGCGCCAAACATATGGATTGCAGCGCATCGCCGCAACCCCGGCAAACCTTGGCGTCCGCCAGCCCATCCAAGCCTTTACGCCGCAACAGCCACCGCAAATCGTAAGTTTCAAATCAGTAATGGGGCGGCCGTTCTTCGACGGCCCCAATTTGGCGATCATCCAGCGCCAGACTTTTGATTTTATCGTGCAGTAATTTACAGGTTTCTTCCAGTTTGCCGATTTGCTTTTGCTGGTCGGCCACCACCTGATTCAAGGCCTGAATTAAATCCTCCTGATAGGCTTGTTTAATCTCCAATTCGATAAATCTGTCTTCGCTCATAACCCCGGCCGGATAATATTCAAATTTGCCATTCTAATCGAAAATTCCGGTAGTTTTGCCCCCATGTACTCGCACAGCTTCTATAAACTCGCTATCATTGCCGAGTACATCAACATAGCGAGGATGCAACGATGACCACTATTGCAGACCCAGTCATAGGCCGCTGGTATAAAGACCTGGAAAGTAATCTCACCTTTAAAGTTGTCGCGATCGAAGGCAACGACGAATCGGTGGAAGTTCAGTTCGCCAACGGTGATCTGGGCGAATACGACAACGAATCCTGGTACAGCTCCACTATCGATTACATCGAAGATCCGGAGGATTGGAGCGCGCCGTTCGACGAGCTGGAAGCCGACGATCTGGGCTATACGGACCCTGATCGCCATGCCCGCCCGGACGCGGAAGATTTGGACATTAGCGATTTGTTGGACTGAGATTTTTTATGAAAATGACCCCGCAACAATTTCTGGACTGGGAATCCAAAAGCATCACCCTGCTGGCCATGTCCGGCGCAGGCAAAACCACTCTCTCGGCCAAACTGCCCAGGGATAAATGGTTTCATTACTCCGGCGACTATCGCATAGGCACCAAATACCTGGAAGAACCGATTCTGGACAACATCAAGCAGCAAGCCATGGGCGTACCGTTTTTACGCGACTTGCTGAAATCCGACTCGATCTATATTTGCAGCAATATCACGGTAGAGAATCTGGCGCCGGTATCCAGCTTTCTCGGCAAAATCGGCGATCCGGCCAAGGGCGGCCTTTCGCTAAACGAATTCAAACGCCGCCAGGCGCTACATCATCAAGCGGAAATCGCCGCGATGAACGACGTGCCGGACTTCATCCACAAAGCCGAAGACATATACGGCTACAAGCATTTCATTAACGACGCCGGCGGTAGCGTTTGTGAACTGGATTGCCCAGAGGTGCTGGAAAACCTGGCTAAACAGACGCTGATCGTCTACATCAAAATTCCACCCGCCTTGGAACAGACCATTATCGACCGCGCCAAGAAAGACCCGAAACCCTTATATTACCGGCCGGAATTCGTCGATGAAAAACTGACGCAATTCATGCGCGAGCAAGGTTACAGCTCGACCGACCAAATTCCACCGGACGAGTTTGTCAGCTGGGTGTTTCCGGAATTGTTCAAAGCACGGGTACCGCGCTACGAAGCGATTGCGGCCCAATATGGCTACACCATCAGCGCCGACGAAACCGCCAAAGTTACTAATGAAGACGACTTTATGCGTCTGATTGCCGAGGCGATTGCCCGGCAAGCATCCTGAGACCGTTCCCGCAATGCCGCTAGTTGCCCATACCGCTTTACCCACTTTTCAGCGCCTGCGCGAAGAAGGCGAGGAAATTCTCAGCCCGGACCGCGCCAGCCATCAATCGATCAGAGAATTACACATCGGCTTGCTGAACATCATGCCGGATGCTGCGCTGGAAGCCACGGAGCGTCAGTTTTTCCGGCTGGTCGGCGCCTGCAACCAGATCGCGCAATTCCATGTGCATCCGTTTACGATAGAAGGTCTGGAAAGAAGTCCGGAGGCCTGGGCGCATATTCACCAATATTACGAATCGTTCGAGCAAATCAAGCAAGACGGCCTGGACGCATTGATTATCAGCGGCGCCAATGTCACGCACGATCATTTGCAGGAAGAGGATTTTTGGTTGCCCTTGACCGAAGTGTTCGAATGGGCCACGCAAAACGTCACCTCGGTGCTGTGCTCATGCCTCGCTACGCATGCCTTAATTCAACATTGTTACGGTGTGGAGCGCACTCGCCTGCCCGCCAAACGTTGGGGCGTGTTTTCGCACAGAGTCGTCGACAGACAGCACCCTCTGGTATCGGAAATCAATACCCGCTTCGACGTACCGCATTCGCGTTTCAACGAAGTGTTTCAGCGCGACATGGAAAAACACGGCTTGAAAGTACTAGTAGCCAGCGAAACTGCCGGCGTACATCTCGCAGTCAGTCCGGACGGTTTTCGCATCGTGTTCTTCCAGGGCCATCCGGAATACGACGACATTAGCCTGCTTAAGGAATATAAGCGCGAGGTGCTACGCTATTACCACGGCGAACGTGATGATTACCCACCCTATCCCGAACATTATTTCGATAGCGAAGTACAACGCCTGCTAGCCGACTATGCGGTGCATGTGAAAGCCGCCAAACACGGCGCCAGACCGCTTAAAGCCATGCCGGAAGGCCAAATCATCGAGCATCTGGACATCACTTGGCGAGATTCGGCCAAGGCGGTATTCAATAACTGGCTAGGCAAAGTCTATCAAATCACCAACGAAGATCGCCGCTTACCGTTTATGCAAGGCATCGATCCCAATAATCCGCTGAATTTATAGTGCATCAAGACTTTCTGAACCAAGCTATCGCGTTGGCTTGCGACAACATCAACAATGGCGGCGGACCGTTCGGCGCCATTGTGGTTAGAGGCGATGAAATTATTGCCGGCAGCGGGAATCGGGTCACGCCGGATCTGGACCCTACCGCTCATGCCGAGATCGTCGCCATTCGGCTGGCCTGCCAAAAACTGGGCAATTTTCAATTAAGCGATTGCATGCTCTACACCAGTTGCGAGCCTTGCCCGATGTGTTTGGGCGCCATCTATTGGGCAAGGCTGAAAGCGGTATATTACGCCTGCGACCGGTTCGACGCCGCTAAAGCCGGGTTCGATGACGGTTTTATTTATACCGAAATCGACAAACCCGCTCAGCAACGCCGGATCGCCATGCAACAACTAGCGCTCGATACCGCTAATCGTCCCTTCGAGCTCTGGCAAATTAAGAATGACAAAATTCGCTATTGACCCGTAGCAGGCTGTACGGCTGGTTTGGCCACTTCCTCACCCTTGATTTTCACCAGCCAGCCATCCTGCCCCAGACAACCGCTCTCTAATTTACTTTCCGCCGATTTGGCGGTAACGTGGATACGGGCAAAACCGGGAGTCAACTGCGGCAGTTTCGCGGACACAAAGTAAAAGGTTTTTTTATCCACCACATTGACTTTCATTTTTTCGCCGCGGGCTTCGGCGGTGACCGTCAATGGATCGGCATTGTGGGAAATGTGAAAGGCAATATCGGCACCGGCATCGACCTCGGCTTTTTGCTCGGGCACGAAATCTCGAAATTTCGGTCGTTTACACTCCTTCAATCTCTCTTCTTCTTCCGGCGACAAGGCCAACGCCGCAGTTGAAAAAACCATTGCCCATAGTAATAGTGCACCTCTCCAGCGATTTGACAATTTCATGACTACCCTCTTGTTGTTATTGTAGTGTTGGACGTGCCGGTCAATACAGCACACCCTTAAAATACCAGCACTTTCAACTTTAATCAGTTTTCGTGCGTTGTTCAATCTTTGCCCCTTTCGCCCACAAGTCCAGCGGTTTTAAACTTCTACCCCAACGCCGCCGAGAACATGTAAAATCGCCGCCTTTCCCTTTTTCATTCACAGACATGACGAATTTCAGAGGCACCACCATTCTTTCCGTCAGACGCGGCGACAAAGTCGTGATCGGCGGCGATGGCCAAGTCACCCTGGGTAACACCGTGATGAAGGGCAATGCCCGTAAAGTCAGACGCTTGTATCACGACAAAGTGATCGCAGGATTCGCCGGCGCCACCGCCGATGCCTTCACCCTGTTCGAACATTTCGAGGGCAAGCTGGAAAAGCATCGCGGCAATCTGACCCGCGCCGCCGTGGAAATGGCCAAAGACTGGCGTACCGACCGCGCCTTGCGCAAATTGGAAGCCTTGTTGATCATCGCCGATAGTAAAACCTCGCTGGTCATTTCCGGCACCGGCGACGTCATCGAACCGGAATACGATTTTATCGCGATAGGCTCCGGCGGCGCTTTTGCGCAAAGCGCCGCCCGCGCCTTGCTGGAAAACACCGAACTGAGCGCCCGCGAGATCGTCGAAAAGTCCCTGGGCATTGCCGCCGACATTTGCATCTACACCAACCACAATCTGCGCATCGAAGAATTAGACGCCGAACCACAACCGGCACAAGAGTAAAACCATGAGTCAAATGACCCCCAGAGAAATCGTCAGCGAACTGGACAA
>CAZGUM010000125.1:0-12284 GCA_964529085.1 uncultured Methylomonas sp.
CCATTCCTGGAAGGCCTGGCGCTCTGCTGGCGTGCAGGCAGCCGAATCCAGCCGCAGAATCCACGCTATGGCTTGCTGTTGCAGATCGGACGAGGCTTCGGTTTTTGGCATGTTAAACAGGGGGCGATGGGTTGCGCTAAGCACAGGCATTCTATCCTTTAGCCGCCCGACATTTAAAATCCGGCATACGAGGCGGTGAAAAAATGGGCGCTCCAAGCATGACAGTTTAGTTGTCCAGCGAGCCGAAGCACAGCAGCACATGCTGCGCGGCAATGCCGACCAGCCTGACGGAATTACGTTCGGAAATCCCCAGCCGATGGCCGATTTCCTTGTGCGACAGCCCTTCCAGACGGTACAGCACGAAGGCGTTGCGGGTAGTCTCCGGCAGTTCCAATAAAATGCGGTTCAAGGATTGCAGTTCCTGTTCCGAGGCCAAGCGATCCTCGGGCAGCGGCTCGGCTGCCGTTATGTCATGCAGTACCTGGTCGTCGCCGGTTTCGATATGAAAACGGTCGCGAACGCTCTGGCGGCGGTGTTGATCGACGCTGAGATTGGCGATCGTGCGATACAGGAAGGCTCTGGCATTGTCGATCGATTCCGGTTCGGGATGTTGCATCAAGCGCAAATACGCTTCCTGCACCAAATCCTCGGCAAACTCATTGCCGCCGCGCAGGCCTGCAAAGACTCGGAGCTCCTGGCTATGCCGCTGAAACAGCCGATCGAACAGCGATGGTTTGGATTTTGGCACTAACAAGTCTCGATGACGAAAGAGTTAACGGTCTAGCAAGGCATGAACCCTTGCCGGACCAATCCCGGTTTGGTGGTGTTGACCGAACGGAACCACCCGCAAAAAACATTCCAGCTGGCCGAATTCAAATCGATAGATAGGTTTTGAATGCGATTACTTCTTTTAAAACAATTGTTTTAACTACTCGTAAAGATGCAATTTATGTTTAGACGACGAGGGTTATCGCGGAATCCGGTGCGGCATATCACGCAAAATCGCTTGTAGATACGTCAAATCACGCAGCGCTGGCCGCGTTGTAGATTTCATGGCCGGCATCAAAGTAAAAATGGTCAAGAATTAGGTTTATCCCGGTGTATTGTTGATTGCAGCAAAATGGCCGGCTACTAAGTGACTTTCGCGTCGATAGGTTTGACCCTGGAGGTGGAAGACATTTACAGCCGGGTCGATACTGCGATATGAACAAATTCAGGTGAGACGAGGTTTAAAGGCCACAGACGGGTGTGTTACTGTCCAAATGCGTGCCAAGGGCACGCTACCGTACCCCGACACACTTACTTGTTCGATCAAAACTCTAAACGCACCGAACCCATAAAGGTACGGGGCGTGCCCCAAAAGTTTCGGTCGGCCCTGCCGGTTTCGAAATACTCCTTGTCCAGCAGATTGTCCGCGTTGATTTGGGTGGTCAGCTTGGTTTTGCCGATGTGGGTTTCATAGCCGATCAGCGCATTGAAAATCGCATAACCCGGCAATTGAAAGTTGTTGGTGTTCGATCCTTGTCTTTGCGAGCGGGCGACCACGCCGGCGCCGAACTTCAGCCCCTTCAACGCGCCGTCTTGCACGGTATAGGTATTCCATAGACTACCGCCATGCGCGGGCACGTTCGCGAGGCGATGACCTTCGTCGGTGCCGCCGTTGCTGACGATTTCCGAGTCGATGTAGGAATAAACCCCGATCACCTTCCAGCCCGGCAACATTTCGCCGGTCAGGTCCAATTCGTAGCCTTGATTGCGGGCCTTGCCGACGGCTTCGTAAAACCGAGTGCCGAATATCGGCGTGGCGATGTTTTGTTTGGTGATTTCGAAGTAAGCGGCGGTCAGATTGAGTCTACCGTCCAGCCATTCCTTCTTGAAGCCGGCCTCCCATTGCTCCGAGGTTTGCGGTTTGATTTTGGCCCCGCCGTCGCCATAGACGCCAATATTCGGCGCGCCGAAGCCTTGTATGTAGTTACCGTAAAGGCTGAACGACGGGATTGGTTGCCAGAGTATGCCGACGCGCGGCGTGACTTTATCCTCGTGATTAGTGTCCTTGATGCCGCTGCCGAAAGCGCCGAAATCCTGCCAGGAGTTGGCGTTGTCGTAACGCATGCCCAGTAATAGATGCACGTCGTAAGGGAGCTTGATCTGATCCTGCAAATACACGCCGAACCATTCGAAGCCCAAGTTGCCGACAGCGTCCAGCCGCGAAAGTAAATCCAGATTGCCCGAATAAACCGGGTTGTAAATGTCGATATCCGGCACCGTTTGCGGTGTCGGCCACGCAAAGGAATTTTCGAAGCTGAAGTAATCGCCGCCGATCAGCAAGGTGTGCTCGAATATGCCGGTCTTGAATTTGCCGGTCAGATCGGCGTTGGTGTTGTAAGTTGCGCCCAGGTTGTCGCGGACACCAAAATTGCCGCGATGCAGGGTTCGATTGTCGGCGTCCAAGCCGAGCGGCGCGCCGGGCAGATTCTCGTTATCTTCGGTGAAGTCGGCGAAGAAGCGGTGGCGGAAGGTCCACTGGTCGTTGAAGGCATGGCTCCAGTCCACGCCGAACAGGATGTCATCGCTGACCGCGCGGATATTCGGTTCGCTCAAATTGCGATTGCGCGGTAGAGCGGCCGGCCGATTGCCGATGCTTGGCGGGCCGCCGACGTCCGGCGCGGTGTCGTTGTGCAAATAGTCGATATAAAACGTGGCCTGGGTGCGGTCGCTGATGTCCCAATGCACGGTGGGCGCGAAGTAAACCCGCTCGCCTTCGATAAAGTCGCGAAACGAGCCTTTGTTTTCATAGGCCAGATTGGCGCGGTACTGAACCGATTTGTCGGCGGTCACCGGGCCGGTGGCGTCTATCGTGGTTCGATAAAAACGGTAAGAGCCGAATTGCTGCTGCAATGAATAATAGGGAGTCGCCAGCGGCGTTTTCGGCACCATGTTGACCATGCCGCCAGGCTCGATGCGGCCGTACAAAATCGAGGCCGGGCCTTTCAAGACTTCCACTCGCTCCAAGCCGGCGGCATCGCGCAAGCCGCCCTGAGTCCAGCCGGTCTCCAGCCGTACGCCATTGTAGTAGGGGCTGAAGTCCGCGAAGCCTCGTACCAGAAAGGTATCGGCGGTGCCGCCGTTACCGGGGCCCCCATAAACCCCGCTGACGTTTTTCAATGCATCGTCCAGGCGGGTGATTTGCTGGTCGTTGATCACCGATTTTGGGATGACCTTGACCGACAGCGGTAATTCCATGATCGGCGTATCGGTCTTGGTCGCGGTATTTGCGTTACGGACCTGATAATTCGAGTTGTACGGATCGTTCGTATCCACATTCGATTGGCCCACTACGGTTACCGCCCCTAATGTGGTGGCGCTGCTACTCGCGCCCGGTTTCAACGTCACCGTGCCGTCGGCGTTGATGCTGTGAATCAAACCGCTGCCGATCAGCAGTTTGCGGATGGCTTCCTCTATCGTGTATTCGCCTTGCAGGGCCGGGCTGGTTTTCCCGGCCGCGGATTGCTCCGCATACAGCATCGCCGTGCCGGATTGCGCGGATAGCTGTTGCAAGGCTGCGGCCAGGGGCTGGGCCGGGATATCGAAATGGCGTTTGCCGTCCTCGGCATGGGCTTGCGCCGAGATCAGGGCGATGGCCGCGGCGAGGCGTTTGATTGTCAATGTCATGCTCCATGTCTCCGTTATGATGGGGGTTCATAGGCATAGACGCGGAGGATAAAAAAAGCCGCCAACCCGCATCGAGTAAATTGCTGCGAGGTGCGGGGTTGCAAAAGGTTTTAGTGCTTGTCCGCAACCGCCTCCAGCACAATCTCGCGCTCGCCGACATGTTGAACACTGACCGGCAACAGCGTGGCTACCGCATGCAACATGCTGTCCAGTTGCTCGGTACGAAAGTTGCCGTTAACGCGTAATTCCGCCAGTTTAGGGTCGGGCAGGCGGATTTGTACGTCGTGATAACGAGCGATTTCCGTCAGCACATCCGCCAGCCGCCGGCCGTTAAAAGTCAGCAACCCTTGGCGCCAAGCCGTCGCGGCGGCAATATCGCTTGGCGCGGCCGCGAAGAAACGGCGATCGTCGCTATAGGCTAATTGTTGCCCGGCTTTCAACTCGCGGCTTTCGCCCTGATCGGCCATTTCCACCACGCCTTCCTGTACCGCTACGCTGACCCGGTCGGCTTGTTTGTACACGTCAAAAGCGGTGCCGATATCGCGCACGCTGACATGGCCGACCTGCACCTTAAACGGCCTTTCGGCATCGTGTGCGACCTTAAAGAACGCTTCGCCGCGAATCAGATCGACATGGCGTTGCGCGTGATTGAAATGCACCCGCACTTCGGTGTCGGTATTCAATTCCAGTTCGGTGCCGTCCGATAATGCTACGGTCTGCCTTTGGCCCTTGCCGGTGTTGTAGCTATGCGGTAGTCCGTAGCAGCCTTGCGGCGAGAATATCGCCAAACCAAGACCCAATAACACGATTGCCGCCGCGCTGTAAGTTAGCCGGCGCCGCGCCGCCGGTTTACGCCCGGCCGGCCGGTAACGTAAGGCCGCGTCGCGTGCCGGAAAACTTTGTTGCTTGAAAGCTTCCATCCAGGCCCATTGCGCTTGTGCCTGACGATAGGCCGTTTGATGCGCGGGATCGGCCGCCAGCCAGTCTGCGAACGCACGCGCGCTTTGCGCGTCGGAGGGCGCATCGCGTAAGCGCAGCAGCCAGGCTATGGCTTGGTCGCGCATGGTTTGGTTGATGGGTTCGATGTCGGACACGCTGAGTGACTGGAAGATGTTTATCAAAAGCGCAGTTTACCGGACTTTATTCATAGACGGGACAGACGGTAATCACCGCCAATCCAGGTCCGGTTCGGCGCTGAGTTTGGCGCTGATATGCTGCATCGCCAGCATTACGTAGCGTTCGGAGCAACGTACCGAAATGCCCAAACGTTTAGCAATTTCGGCGTGCGAACAGCCTTCAATCCGATACAAAACAAAAGCATGGCGCCGAATCTCGGGCAATTCGTCCAGCCAAGCGGCAAATTTCTCCAGTTGTTGATGGGTTTGCCAATAATGTTCCGGCGATAATCCTTGGTCGGCGACATGCTCGATGTTTGCGTCGGGTTCATCGAAACGCTCGCGAGTTTCGCGGCGGCGATGGCGATCAACGGTCAGATTGGCGGCAGTCTGGAACAAAAACGCCCGAGGGTTTTGAATGGTTTGCGGCTCGGGATATTGCGATAGGCGCAGAAAAGTTTCCTGTACGATGTCGGTTACATCGGGTTCTCTCGGCCAACGGCCGCGCACAAAAGCGCCAATTTCATGCGCATGCTGTAGAAACAGCGCGTGGAGGAATCCCGGCGAGTCTTTGGACATTGAAGACGTTGCAAGCTGGCGAGTAAAGTGACTCAACACAGCAATAAGCAAGCCAGACCGCCGAAGACCTTGGTTCGCAGCCGCTTCCAAACCGGATGCGGCGCTGGCGCCGCCGCGTAAAATCAGTTTAACTGCGTGATATGACTGATTGTGCGCCGATAGTGCGGCATATCACACAGTCCTCGCAAGCGCCTTTGCGCCGGCTCGGCGTTTTTGCAGCCAACGAATCAGGCCGGTGACGAATAGCAACGGACAAATCAGTCCGGTGATAAATACCAATATTCGTCCGGTCCAACCGAAAGCCTGTCCCGAATGCAGCGGCCACTGCCATTGCATGAACAAGTCGCCGCCGCTGCCGTGCGCGGCATCCTTGATTTGCAACAGTTTGCCGTCGGTACGGTCAATCACCAGGCAGCGTTCCGCCACCACATAAGGCTTTAGCTCCGGCACGTCCTGAAAGCAGGCGGTGAACGGGCTTTGCTCGGCGGCGCCGAGGGAGAAGTATTGAGCAGTGCCGCCAGGATAGCTTTGCCGGATTTGCCGCAAGGCCGAGTCCAGCGATACCGAACCGGTAGTCGCCGGCTTTGCCACTGGCTCCGGCGTCAGGGGCGAGAAGCATTCCACCAGCCAGCGGAATTGATTCGGCAAATTGAAATAGATCCCGGAAACCAGCAGCGCCAGCAACACGATCACACTGTAAAAACCGGCGGTTTGGTGAAGGTCGTGATTGAAGCGTTCGACGCTGGCGCGGCGCTTGATGCTGAGCGCCCGGCGCCAGTTGCCGGTTAGCGGCCACCATAAAATCAAACCGCTGAGCGCCGAAATCAGAAACAGCACGCCCAGGATGCCGACCAAGGTACCGCCGGTGTCGCCCAGAAACAACGCGTAATGCAGCTTGAAGAAAAACCCGGCAAAGCTATGTTTTAGCGGGTTGCTGGCATGATAGAACGTTCGTTTTGCGGTCACTTGCGCCGTGTAAGGATCGATGCCTATCGAGAACGATTGGGCCTGTTCCGGCGGCGGACTGCTATTGGGATAGTAAAAACCGAACACATAATTGCCGGTTGTTGCTGCGGGTATTTGTATCGATAGCGAATCCCAACCCGGCGGTGCGGCTTCTCGGGCGGCGGCGATAATTTCGTCCAGGGATTTTGCCGTGCCGGGCGAGCTTGGCGATTGATAGAGACCGGGGTTTAGTGCTTCGTCGATCTCATGCCAAAACACCAGCACCGAGCCGGTCAGCCCGATCAATGCCAGAAAAAAACCCAGAGCCAAACCCAACCACAAATGCACTTGCAACCAAAGTTTGCGGCGGGCTTTTAGGCGGTGCAGGGTTCGGGTTTTACGGGTGGCGGGATTTTCTAAGTCCGTGTTGGCAACAACGCTGTTCATCGCAATAACCTGTAGGGGAATGGCATTACAGGTAAGACGTTTGAAAGCCGGTTTTTCCCACCATGGAGATGTAAATATAGTGGCGGATCGTGTAAATCAATCCGCACCGGTATTCATTAACCGAGTTATTTATACCGGCCCCGACCGCTCAGTCTATGGCTAAAGCGACCAAACGCACCTTCTTTTGTACCGGATCGGTCCAGGCGACGAAGGCTTGCTTGCCGAGTTGGACCATGCTCAGATATTTGCTGGGCCATTTCGGAAAGCCGCCGCGATACACGGTGGTTTGCCGGCTGATTATGCCGTCGACTGTTACTTTTGCTACCCGTAATTCATCGTCCGGGCCGTTACGCCCGCGCCAGCTGACCAGGGCCGAGCCGTCCTCCAGCAGCAAGGCATTGGCGTAACCGCTGGCATCGGCATCCAGCTCGATGGGCTGATCAAAATGCGCGCCGCCGTCGCTGGAGAACGCCAGTTTTACCCGGCCCTTGCCGTCCGCGGCTGTGAACCAGGCGGCCACGCTGCGGTTAGGCGCCATATCGATGGACGGCCCGTTGCTTGGGCAGCCGCCGATTACCCAACCGTCCGCATGCACGTTGGAAATTTGCGGATTGCCGTTGGCCTGCCAGCGCACGGCGCTTATGTCGCGGATTTCGCCGGCGGCATGGTCGCGGTAGACAGTGAGCAATTGCTCCCCCTGCGCGGCCGTATAACTGCGGCAGCAGGAGCAGACATCGTTATCCAAAGTCAGCGCCGGGCCGGCTTGCCAGTGTTTGTCTATAACCGTGGCCATTAACTGGTAGCGGTTGCTTTTTTGATCGGCCGCCGGATCGTGGTTGGCATTGCGCATATCGGTCCACACCAATGCCAGTCCGGCATCCGGCAAGGCGCTCAACGACAATTGCGCGTCGTAAACCCGCGCCTCATCGCCGTAAGGCCGTAACGCCGGGCTCCAGCTGAGACCGCCGTCTATGGAGCGGGCCACATAGATGTCGGCCGCGTAGCGATCCGTGGAATTTGCCACATACGGCATCCAGGCCGCAGCCAAACTGCCGTCGCTCAAGCCCAATACCACCGGCGGATCGGCCAATTTGCCTTCGATCTTGGTCACCGTTAATGGCAGACTCCAGCGTTTAGCTTCGAGGATGGCGAATTTGGCGGTACTGGTTTCGGCGTCGGTTTCCACCCAGCTGACGATCAACTCGCCGTTTGCCGTCCGGGCCAGGTGATGTTGTTGGCTAGGGCTTTGGGCCGGGATTTGCAGTTCGGTTATCGGCAAGGCTTGCGGCGGTTTGGGAAATGCGATGTGGCTGATTAAACCCAGCAATAGCCCGCCGGTTATTTTAGAAAAGTTTTTGATGGTATTCATTTGGCAACCACGGATAGAGGCAGGCAACGTATCTGTTAACCCTGCTGCGGAGTTAAGAATCGAACGGTTGCCCGGAAAAGTTCTAGGTTTGGTTCCAGGCCTCGCCTGGCTTAGGTTCAACAGTTCGATCAAGACCGTGAGGATTATAAACTCGCCACGGCTTAGGTGGTATTTGCAAGACTTAACTCGATTACCCAAATTCGATGCGACGGCCGGGAAAGTGCTGCGGCGATAGATTGATCTCGACATGTTCAAGCAAAGAACTCCCGCAGACCTCGCTTGTCCGACTTAAATCGATCATATCCGGGAGGCCGCCGTGTCGAAGTTTTTGTACAAATCCGTTTTGGTATTAGTGGCTATGGCGGCGGGTATGCCGGTTCGGGCCGATATGGTGGTTCGTTTCGAGCCGGCGGAAACATTCACCGACTTCAGTCTTAGCGGCTCCTCGACGCCGGCCGTTCAGGAAGATCTGCTGAAACAGTTGCTAAAGCATTTCAAACAGCTGGCGGAGCGCTATTTGCCGGCGGGCGATGACTTGGAAATTGATGTTCAGGACATCGACATGGCCGGCGCGATGGAGTCTTGGCATGCGCCGAATTTTACAAATACCCGTTTTCTCCGCGATGTTTACCCGCCACGAATTACCTTGCATTACCTGTGGCGCGACAAAGCCGGCCTACTTAAGGCCGACAGGCAGGAAAAGCTGACGGATTTGAATTACCTGCTGCTGCCGGATGCCGCGCGTTTCAATAATAACGACCCGCTACGTTACGAAAAAGCCATGCTGGAGCGCTGGTTTCGGCAGACTTTTGGCACCAGCAATAAAGCCGGCGATATGAGCGGCTAAGTTGCTCGTGAATACCGTTCGCGCTTATCGAGGTGGTGTCCGCGCTTCGCCAAGCCCGGCTTGTATGGAAGGCCGGTTTTTCTCGGGCTTACCGCATTTCCCGGCAGCTTGAAAAATATTTTCCAATCCATTGAACCTTGCCGCTAGTCGCCGGGATACACCGTCGAATGCAGCTGGCTTTGGCCACCCCCCTTTTGTCGGTTCAAGGTCGAGCCGTATTCACGCTAGGCATTTGGTCGATGCCGACGCGACAGCAAAACGTTCTTAATTGAACTGAAACAGCAGCTAATCGGTGGCTTGCCGCTGGTTAGCTGCACCTAATTGATCTTATCGACAGAGGATAGAAGTATGAGATTTAATAGTATTCGAACAATATTTGTCGCCGTCATGCTGATTGGTGCGCTGCAGGCGGAGGCTAGCGTCGTTAACGACGCGGCCGGCGATTATTTGGCTACCTATACCGGCAGCAAAGCCGGCGATCTGGACGTGACCGACGCGCTGCTCACCTATAATCCGGCCAGCGATATTTTTCATTTCGAAAGTACGTTCGCCGCCAACCTCGGCGCGTCGCCTTCCGGATTTTACATTTTGGGGATTAATCGCGGCAGCGGCACTGCTGCGTTTGCCGCAAACGGCCTGCCGAATGTGCTGTTCGATTCGGTAGTGCGGATCAATTTGGACGGTAGCGGTGCGGTAGTTCGTTTGGGGCCTAATGGCGGTAGCAGCCCATTTGGCGCCGGAACAGCCCTGATTCAAGCCAGTCGCCTGATCGCCGACATTGCCGGCAGTCTGTTGCCCGCCAACGGCTTTGCCAAAACCGACTATACCTGGAATCTTTGGCCGCGCGATGGCGCGGCGAGCGCGGGGTTTGCGCAGATTTCCGATTTTGCGCCGGACACTACTAATGCCGGGGTCCAGGTGGTGCCGCTTCCCGCTGCATTTTGGCTGTTCGGTTCGGTATTGGGATGTTACAAATTCGCCGGCAGGGGCAAACGCTTTTTCCCGTTCGCAATTTAGCCTGATATAGGTTGCATGTCTGTAAGCCCGTTCGTGTCTGCCCGGCAAGGGAATGCGAGCGGGTTTGTTAAGCTAATGTTTCGCGCCAATCTCTTCCCTTCCATAGCGGAACGTAGTCACTGAGCGTCAGCCGGCGCGTCAATATATTTCACTTCTACTTCTGTCTGACCTTGCATGCCGAGTTGCGTGGCCGCGCCTTGCGACAGATCGATCAATCTGTTCGGGCTGAACGGGCCTCTGTCGTTAACCAGCACGTCGATAAAGCGGCCGTTACGCAAATTTGTGACGCGGACTTTCGACGGTATCGGTAGGGTTTTGTGTGCCGCGGTCAACGCTTGCGGATCGTAGCGGCTGCCGTCGGCGGTACGATTGCCGGACTCGGCGCCATACCAGGATGCCAGGCCGATTTCCCGATAACCGGTGGCCGAGGTCAACGGGAAATAGGTTTTACCTTTTACCTTGTAGGGCTTGTTATACGCGGCTTGGCCGTCGTATCCCGGCTGCCCGGTTTGCGCGCCGCCGGGCGGCAGCGGCGGTTCCGAGGCACAGCCGGCGAGCAGGCCGATTAATAAGAACGCTGAGGCTGACGCGGTAAACGCATAGGCTGGTTGCATTTTCGACATATGATCTTCCGATAGAGGTGCTCGTTTCAACGCTGTGCGATCGATACGGGTATGCCGGACCGCTGCGCACGCTCTAATCATAATCTGAATGAGGCACTAAAACTCGCGCGGATTGGCCGCAAGCTGACAGTGTACCGATACCGCTGCTTACTGCCGGCGCAGGCATCCCTTCAAAATCGGCCAGTCCGAGCATGTTTGGTTATAATGCCGACGCATTAGGAATGTATAAAAAGGCAGGGATAGCGAATTTTTTGTTTAGCGTAAGCAAACAGCACTTGAGGGGAAGAATAATGGCGGGCGAACAACATAAAATCCTGATTGTCGGCGGTGGTGCCGCCGGGCTGGAATTGGCGACGGAATTGGGGCACAAACTCGGTAAAGCCGGCAAGGCGGAAATCACGCTGCTGGATGCCGCGTCCACCCATATCTGGAAGCCCTTGCTGCACGAAGTAGCGTCCGGCACGCTGGCCGAGGCCGAGGAAATCGAATACCTGGCTCAGGCCCACAGCAATCATTTCCGCTTCTTGTTCGGCAAAATGGAAGGTTTGGATCGCGCCAACAAAGAAGTCATCGTCAGCTCGATTACCAACAAGAAAGGCGAAGAGATCATTCCGCAACGCCGCTTCAAATACGATACCTTGGTCATGGCAGTCGGCAGCGTCAGCAACACCTTCGGCATCAAGGGTGTCGATAAATATTGCCGCTTCATCGATACCACCAAGGAAGCCTTCCGCTTTCAAAAACAGCTGGTGGAAACCTATTACATTCAGTCCTACGCCAACCAAAGTCATCAGCGCGACAAGCCGTTGTCGATAGTCATCATCGGCGCCGGCGCGACGGGCGTGGAATTGTCCGCCGAGTTACACGAAGTGACCAAATTGCTGGCGACCTACGGTTTGGAAGGCTCGATAGACGTCAACATCACCATCATCGAAGCTGCCACCCAATTATTGCCGGCCCTGCCGCCGCGCTTGTCGCAAGCCACTCAAGAGCAATTGATCAAGCTGGGCATCCAGTTAAAACTGGGCCGTAAAGTCACGGAAGTGACCGAAACCGAAGTGCACACCTACGACGGCGAAGTATTCGATGCGGACTTAAAAGTCTGGGCGGCCGGCATCAAGGCGCCGGATTGGATGAAAAATCTGGACGGATTGGAATCCAACCACATCAATCAGTTGGTGGTCGATCAGACCTTGCAAACCAGCGATCCCAATATTTTTGCCATCGGCGACTGTGCCGCTTGCGAATGGGTCGGCCATGGCGGCAACGTGCCGCCGCGCGCCCAGTCCGCGCACCAAATGGCATCAACCGTTGCTAAAACCATCGTCAACCGCCTGAAAGGCAAACCGGCTGCGAAGTTTGTTTATCGCGACTACGGCTCGTTGGTGTCGCTGGGTAAGTTCAGCACGGTTGGTTCGTTGATGGGCAGCCTGATGGGTACGGTCAGCGTCGGCGGCTTTATTGCTTATGCCGTGTATTTGTCCTTGTACAAAATGCACCAAGTGGCTATCCACGGCTACTTCCGCACCGCGATGCTGACTTTATCCAATTTGTTCCGGCGCAGTACCCACGCCAAAATGAAAATGCACTAACCCACAACTCCACCGAGCGATAGACATGTTAGAAATCGAATACGAATTCCGCGAAGAAGACCTGGTCCACTTTAATGA
>CAZGUM010000126.1:0-2288 GCA_964529085.1 uncultured Methylomonas sp.
ATCACCGGCGAAAGCGCGCCGGTGATCCGCGAATCCGGCGGCGACTTCAGTTCGGTGACCGGCGGAACCCGAGTGCTGTCCGACTGGCTGGTGGTGCGTATCACCACCAATCCCGGCGAAACCTTTCTGGACCGCATGATAGGCATGGTGGAAAGCGCTAAACGCCAGAAAACCCCCAACGAGATTGCGTTGACCATTTTGCTGGTGGCGTTGACGCTGGTGTTCCTGATGGCAACCGTCACCTTGCTGCCATTCTCGCTTTACAGCGTACAAACGGCGGGTGCCGGCAATCCGATCAGCGTTACGGTGCTGGTGGCTTTGTTGGTGTGTTTAATACCGACCACCATCGGCGGTTTGCTGTCCGCCATCGGTGTGGCCGGTATCGGCCGGATGATGCAGAAAAACGTCATCGCCACCTCAGGCCGGGCCGTGGAAGCGGCCGGAGACGTCGATGTGCTGTTGCTGGACAAAACCGGCACTATCACGCTGGGTAACCGCCAAGCCTCCGGTTTCTTTCCGGTCAAAGGCGTGACGGATCGCGAACTGGCCGATGCCGCGCAACTGGCATCCTTGGCGGACGAAACCCCCGAAGGCCGTAGCGTCGTGATACTGGCGAAGCACAAATACAATATCCGCGAACGCGATATCCATTCCCTGGGCGCTACTTTCGTGCATTTCAGCGCCCAGACCCGGATGAGCGGCGTCAACCTGGAAGGCCGGCAAATCCGCAAGGGCGCGGCCGACTCGATTCGACAACATATCGAGGAACAAGGCGGCAAGGTGCCGCAAGAGCTGAAGAAAATGGTCGACGATGTCGCCCGCCGGGGCAGCACGCCGCTGGTGGTATCGGATAGCGCTAAAGCGCTGGGCGTTATCGAACTGAAGGACATCGTTAAGGGCGGCATCAAGGAGCGCTTTATCGAGCTGCGGCAGATGGGTATCAAAACCATCATGATCACTGGCGACAACCGACTCACCGCCGCCGCAATTGCCGCCGAAGCCGGCGTCGACGACTTCCTGGCCGAAGCCACCCCGGAAGCCAAGCTCAGCCTGATTCGTCAACATCAAACCGACGGCCGTTTGGTGGCAATGACCGGCGACGGCACCAACGACGCCCCGGCTCTGGCCCAAGCCGACGTCGCGGTGGCGATGAACAGCGGCACCCAGGCGGCGAAAGAAGCCGGCAATATGGTGGATCTGGATTCCAATCCGACCAAGCTGATCGAAATCGTCGAAACAGGCAAGCAAATGCTGATGACGCGCGGCGCGCTGACTACATTCAGTATCGCTAACGACGTTGCCAAATATTTTGCGATTATCCCGGCGGCTTTTGCCACCACCTATCCAGCCTTGAATGTGTTGAACGTGATGGGGCTGGCAACACCGGCCAGCGCGATTCTGTCGGCGGTAATCTTTAACGCCCTGATCATCATCGCCCTGATTCCATTGGCTTTGAAAGGCATTAAATATCAACCGGTCGGCGCGGAAAAGCTGCTGCAAAACAATTTGCTGGTCTACGGCGTCGGCGGTTTGATCGTGCCGTTTATCGGCATCAAGGCGATTGATTTAATTCTGGTTGCGATGAACCTGGTGTAAGGAGAGAACATGTCTACCTATTTAAAACCCGCTGCGATGATGCTGTTTCTGCTGACCCTGGTGACCGGCGCCGCTTATCCGGCGCTGGTGACGGTGCTGGCTCAAGCCTTGTTCAGCGACCAAGCCAATGGCAGCCTGATCAAAAACCAGCAAGGCCAGCTGATCGGTTCCGAACTGATCGGCCAAACTTTCAGTGAGCCGAAATATTTCTGGAGCCGGCCCTCGGCCACCGGCCCCTATGGCTATAACGCCGCTGCCTCCAGCGGCTCCAACCTGGGGCCGACCAATCCGGCGTTGACCGACGCGGTCGCCGCCAGGATACAAGCGCTGAAAGAGGCCGATCACGGCAACCACTCGCCGGTGCCGGTGGATCTGGTCACCGCATCCGGTAGCGGCCTGGATCCGCATATCAGCGTCGCCGCTGCCGAATACCAGATCAAACGCATAGCCAAGGTACGCAAAATTAACGAAGCCAAGCTGCACGAACTGGTGGATGCGCATACCGAAGGCCGGCAATGGCTGCTGTTCGGCGAACCCAGAGTCAATGTGTTGAAGTTGAATCTGGCTTTGGATCAAACCGGCCGCTAGTTGCCGTCGAGGGGAAACAGCGATGAACACCGTTGCCGAAATGTACACTTTCGGGTCGCCTAAAGCGCTATCGAAAGCGCATCAAGCCATCGCTGCGCCAAAGC
>CAZGUM010000126.1:2388-12277 GCA_964529085.1 uncultured Methylomonas sp.
ACCTTCTGGATTCGTTACCAAATCCATATGCGCGGCGGCTTGGAATGGTCCGTCGTTTGCGATCTAAGCGACGGACGAATCGCGCGCGATCAAGCCCTGGATTCGAACTAAGGGATTGTTGTTGCGTCTGATTTTGAAGGTTTTGGATTGGCGCGCTACGCGACATTCAGGTAGCTAAAAAATATAGCATTTATCTGCGTTGGTTTTGGGTACGAAGCTGACCTCTATGTTCGTATCCTTCCGTAGATACATGGATTTGAATTCACATCCCACCTAGCTAGCAAGGGTTATATTTTCTTCTCCCATGCTTACTTCAAAAAGCCTGAAGTTCGCAAAAGCAAACCTTGTAGTTCTTACAATTACCGTAATAAATCATACCTTCCCCTGCTGGTCGCGCGATGCAGACAAGGAGCAACATCGCTCTCGCTAACTAGTGCTAGGAGCGTATCCTTGAAGTTCAGGCTTCTTTCGAGCATGGCTATCCTATTTAAGCCTGAAAATTGAGCTAGACATCAAACCTTACTTTGTATGAAAATAAATAAAATATTTCATACAAATAATGTCGGATGTCCTTACGTAGCCAGAGTGAAATTCAGTAAAACGATATTAGTGGCTAACTGTGCGGATGAAAATGAGCATGATGAGCAAAATGAAGTGCGGCGACCTTCACAGGAATTAGATTTAGAGAGCTATGCCTAATGCCTGTTTCAACGGATAGCTTCTGAGCAAAATTACGGATTTGTTGTGTTAAGCCGCGTAGAAATAGGGTTTCTAAACAATCGTCGTGATCCAGATGGACATGCGTTGATGAGACAACCAAATCATGCACTTCATGCTGAAGGGTAGTGACGCGTTCGGCCAGATTACGTTCATGATGGTTGTAAACAAATGAAAAGGTAGCAACGCTGTAGATGGTCTGGTCTTGATCCGCGCTTTTTGTTGAGATTTCTTTTCGGAGTAGATCACGAATGGCTTCGGAACGATTGCTATAACCGCGAGCTTCAATCCATTGATCGAAATCCGTGGCTAATTCGTCACTGAGAGAGATAGTAAAACGTTCCAAGGCATGGCTCCATTCTTTTGTTTTTTTTGATAGTGGATTAAAAATTATAACTCAATGCTGTAAAGCACTCGGATGGGGTTACAAGCACAGAGGTGTTTGTTTTTGGTTTCAATTTTGTTTTTTGAGAATGCTATGCACACTGGGGAATATATTCACGATCATTTCAGCAAAGTCGTTATCTGCACCCAAGTGGCAGTGGCTTTAACCCTATTGCTGCTTTTGCCTGCTGCCAATTTTTTCTATCCGACTGATTACAGTCTGAAAGCAGGTATCCATGGTGTCAGCGCTATTCTGGCCATCATCATTGGTACCTATCTTACCCATCGCTCCATACCCTTGATTAAAGGCATGCATGTCAGGCTGGAATCTTTACGACTCTGGGTGCTTGGGGCGACGTTGCTGAATTTGGCCGGCGCGATTAGCGGCAACTGGATTTACATGCGCTATCGCGGCCAAGAAGGACCGCGCGATTGGATACTGGCCCATGTACCGACATTTCATAACGTACTGATGGAATTCAAGGAATTCGTTTCTTTGTTCCCCTTTCCATTGATGCTGGTAGCTACTTTCACCCTCTACTACTACGGCATGCCCATCCAGCATCGGCGTGATATTACACGTTTTGTTGGCATCACCATCTTGATTTCATGGAGCTTCTTGATGCTAGGTTTCGTGGCGGGTTTGGTGTTGGCTAAGTTGCGCTTTGTTTAAAAAGGAAAATCCCCGATGCTCAATGAAACCGATGATCAAAAACTGCATTCCGGACCACTAGTGGCCGCTAGCTTACCGCTGTTACTGGCATTTTTAACCCTGATGGTTAGCCACCATATTTCTAGATTGACCAAAGAACTGGACAACGTTGTGCACTCGTACGGTCACTGGATACCTGGCTCTACAGGGAGCGGCCCAACTGGAAGCATCGGTTCTTATTCGGGTAAAGAGACATTGGCTCTAGGTGTCTGGCTAGTCAGCTGGTTGATTTTTCATGTGTTATGGCGCAAACAGGATTTTCCCTTGCAAGCCTGGACCAGAATTTTTGTGATCGGTTTGTTAGTCATCACGCTTGGCTTTTTCCACCCATTGGCAGACCCCATCGTGTTGTTCATTGCCGATTTAGTTGGAGTTCGGTAGTAGTCTATGAAAAAGCGAATATTTCAATTCTTGACCGTGCTTCCGTTGGTGGTCACAAGTTTGCCCAGCCATGCAGAAGGCATACTCATTAAATCCGAGCCTAAAAACAATGCCGAACTCAGCAATTTCGACGGCAACATCAAACTGTGGTTTAGCGGCAATGTCAGCGAACGCTCTCCGTCAGTGGTGGTAGTGGACAGTAGAGGTAATCGCGTCGACAACAGCGATAGCCGTTTGGTGCTGGGGGAACGCCACCGCCTGACAGCAACAACCAAGCCCTTAACACCCGGCGCTTACGCGATGCGTTATCGCGTGATTACCGAAGACGGCTTGATTGTGAGCGGTGTGTCGAAGTTTTCCGTTACCGATAGACCGGTCTCCACTGAGGTGAATCCGTGAAAACCGTTCAGATTTTACTGGCGTTCGTCATGCTGTTCGTTGCCATCGCTCAGTCCCATGCCTCCGTTCCATTTGGCGCTAGTCGTAAAGGTGTGGGCGGCAGCTACGACATGTACGGTTGTATGCATACCAATGATTATTATGTGGTCAATTTCGCGGCGTATCAGTTAGGCGCAAACCAGACAATAGATCCTAAAAATCTGCCGGCGGCGGAATGTAACGATCTGCCAAACATAGGTAAAACTCAAATTTCCATTGATTTGCTTGATTTGGATGTACGCAAAAAGCCGGTGGCATTAAAGATTCTGCGCGAAGACGGGCAGAGCATTGCCGAATTCCCCATGTCCGTCGTGAAACAGGGCGTGCTGTCTTTGACAGTCGATTTTAAAAACGCGGGGAAATATCAGGCCGTTATCAGTGTAGACGACACCGATTTACATACGCCGCTTGACGTTAGCGCCTTACACATCCCACTGACAGTAGCATTGGTTACAGAACAGTCTGGTGGAAATCACGGGCTGATGATCTTGATTGCCATCTTCGGTGTCATTGTTGCCGCCGCTGCTTTCTTCATACCTCGTTTGCTCAATAGGCAATCTATTGAGTCATGACCTAACCAATATATTTTTCCATCCAAGGAATTCAGTATGAAATTTCCATTTATTCGGATCAGCCAAACCTTTGCTGCGGCCGTTCTTTTGACAGCCTGTGCCAGCCATCATCCACCTGTATCTGAACTGACTCAGTTCACACCAGGCTTGGGTGAAATCATGGCTCAAAGCGCAGTACGTCATGCGAAGCTGTGGTTTGCCGGACGTGCGCAAAATTGGGAATTGGCTGCGTATGAAATAGATGAATTGCATGAAGGCTTTGAAGATGCAAGTAAATTCCACCCCACCCACAAAGACATCAAACAACCCATTCCAGAGCTGATTGCTCGATATATGGACCAACCGCTGGCCGAACTGGAACAAGCCATCAAAGATAAAAATACGCAGGCATTTTCCGAGCGTTACGATCACTTAACAGCATCTTGCAACGCCTGCCATCAGGCAACGGATTTTGGATTCAACAAGGTGATCCAGCCAAGCTTCAATCCTTTTGCCAATCAGTCGTTTTAAACCTCGAGCGCAAGATCGAATATCGGATTGATTAGTGGAATGGAAAACAACGGTTTCATCCATAGGCAGGTTTTAAACATGAAAATTTCATACGGGTTTTTAGCTTTATTGATTTGCGCCATGCTCAATGCTTGCGGCAACGCAAACCAAATCAATGGCAAGACTATGAAAACCGCTCATAAATCGGTGGCTTTCATCAAAGAACACCTGCCGGCTAATCAGAGAGTCGAATTTGAAGTGGCTTACTGGGGGCTACGCAATCAAATAAAAGACGATGCTGAGTTTCTCAAAACTATTAATAACAAAACCTCACTCGATATTATCGAGCTTGGAAAGGCGAGTTTTACCAAGAGTAAGGCGGCAGGTGTGGCCGAGGTTGCCGGCTATGATAATTGGGATCAAATGATTGCCAAGCAGATTGAACAACGTACCGAACAAGATCGCTCTGCCGTCGATTCTAAAGATAAAAAGGGCTATCCAAGCGTCGATTACAAAATGCACGCGATGTGATGTCAATTCTTTGTGAGGATATAGCGATGAAAAGCAAGGCAAAATATTTTCAAAAATTTAGTATGGCGGGTTTGGCATTGGCGCAACCCATTGTGGCAGCGGCTCATCCTATGCACAGGGCAAGCGAATCGATAGGCTTTTTGAGTGGTTTTACTCATCCAATCACCAGTTCGGATCATATTTTTACTATGTTGGCGATCGGATTATTAGTATCCAGGGTTAGTAAGAAAGCGATTTGTCTTATGTCCTTAGTTTTTGTAACTTTAATGCTGATTGGTGGCGTGTTAACTCTGATTCCTGTTGAAATTATTTATGCCGAGAATGTAATGCATCTTTCCGCCTTGTTACTAGGCTTGACTATCATTTCCGGTCACAAGGTTTCGTCGCTTATAGCAATGCCTCTTGTTGCTAATTTTGCATTATTTCACGGCTATGTACATGCCTACGATATTTGGCTTGGTGCCGATGCCTTCAGCTATACAGTTGGTTTTGCGTTGGCAACAGCGACATTGATCCTAGTAGGCATAGGCATAAGATCGTTGATTGATCGCTTCGTCCCGGAAGATGGTATGCATGTTTTTGGCGGTTCGTCTCATAGGTAAGAGTTTTAGAGACGGAAATATAGCTTAATGATTAACAATAATAATTCATACAAAGTCACTCAATTCAAAGGAGTTTACAAAAATCCAAAATAGATAATTACAACATCAAAAATATTAACCAACGAATAAATCAATTAACAAAGAGTTAAATTATGTCGCTAAAGAAAATTTTTATCACTTTCATCCTGTTTTTTTCGATGCTGGGCCTGTCCGGAACTTCTTTTGCAAAAGAAGCAAAGGTAGATAATGCTGCAGTTTTGAAAGATATTGATGCAAAAATTCAAGCAGCCCTGGATTCATTTCCTGCTGCAAATGCTGACAAGACAGCAACCCTGATCAAAGATATTTCCGAGAGTGCTAGTGAATTGAGTGCAAATTATAAATTCGAGTTCGAGCGTGATAAAGCTGTTATTAAATTGAAAAAAGCACGAGAGTTAACAAAAAAATCTGATTTAGCAGGGGCTGAACAAGAGTTAAAAAGCGCCAGAGAAAGTTTTGCAAATTTGCCAAAATTCCAATAATAGAAATTAAGGTTTTCATATGCAGCCATGAGCTTGGTTTTATGGCTGCATTTTTCTGCACAGCCATGAGCTGTTTAGTTGATGTATGGCTATCAAGTAACCTTACTAATAAATATATTTTTAGTTATTAAAAATTTTGGGAGCCTAATATGGGTCTCAATAATATAAACAAAGTTAAATTTAATGCGACTGCTGGTTATTGAAGACGATTTAAATTTATCCTTGTCATTAAAGATGGATTTAGGGAATGCCGGCTACGTGGTGGAGACTACTAATGACGGTGAATTAGGTGAGTTTCTAGGAGCGACTGAACACTACGACGCCGTGATACTTGATTTAGGTCTGCCGAGAATGTCCGGACTTGAGGTTCTAAGGCAATGGCGTCAAGCTGACAATCAGACTCCCGTTATTGTGATCACTGCACGCGATGCCTGGTTTGAGAAAGTCGATGGTTTCAAAGCCGGTGCCGATGATTACATCTGCAAACCTTTCCATCCCCAGGAATTGCTCGCCAGACTACAGGCTGTCTTGAAACGGGTACACAACCTGAATCAAGCCAAGTTAAGAGTTTATGGCATCGAGCTTGATGAAGATGAGCAAACCGTCACGGTGGATGGCAGCAATATCCAAGAGTTGACCGCGATTGAGTTCCGCCTGTTGCGTTACTTTATGCTGAACGCTGGCAAGGTGCTGAGTAAGACGCAACTAGGCGAACACGTCTACAGCGAATCTACTGAACCCGATAGCAACGTCCTTGAAGTATACGTTAAGCGCCTACGCAAAATTGTTGGAAACGATTTGATTCATACCCGCCGCAGCCAAGGTTATTTCTTCGGGCTCAAATCATGATGTCTCTGCGTAAACGCCTGGGCCGCGGCCTGATGGCGGTGCTGTGCGCGATATTCATCGCACACTGGATTGCCGCGGACTGGATCATCCGCACCGCAGCCGAAAAGCAAATGGCCAACCGTTTGGCCGATGACGGCTACTCGCTGCTGGAAACCCTAGCTTATAGCGACAACGACCAGGTGATCTTTAACAGTTTTCACATCAGCTCAGTTTACAACCGCCGGCTGTCCGGCCATTACTATTTGGTCAAAGTGGATGCCCAGGCCTCCCCGTCACCGTCCTTGCTGGACTTTCCTCTACCTGTTGAACCGGTTGGACCGGATCAGTCCAAGCTTTACCACCTAACCGGTCCAAACCAAAGCCCGTTGCTGGTATTGGGTCTGGGAGCCGTCAGATTCGGGCATAGAGTTAACATCAGCATTGCCGAAGACCTGTCGGCGGTTGACCATGACATTACCTCGATTCGGGCGGCTTATTTCGGCCTAACCTTGCTGATTTTGTTCAGCGCAATCGGTTTGCTGCGCTGGGACATCCAACGTTCACTGCGACCGCTGAATGCGGTTGGTAGCGAATTGGAACAGGTTACCAGCGGCACTAGGCAAAAAATCGAGTCGGATGTGCCGGAGGAAATCAAACCACTGGTGCAAGAGATCAATCATCTACTGGAAGTGCTGGCACGGCGGCTGCAACAGTCTCGAACGGCGATGGGCAATCTGGCCCATGCACTAAAATCGCCGATGACTCTCCTACTCAGAACAACAGAAGATCCACTATTCGATACCCGCATCGATCTACGATTGCAAGTTAACACGCAAGCCGAAACCATCCAGCGCTATATTGAACGTGAACTGAAACGCGCTCGAATAGCGGGCGACCAACAGGCTTCAGCCGCGTTTAACCCGCGTCAGGAAGTCATTGCGCTAAAAAAGACCTTGCGCACTATTTACGCCGATAAGCCTTTGGATATTCAAGTCACCGTACCAAACTATCTCATCCATTTTGATCGCGAAGACATGATGGAGATACTGGGCAATCTGCTGGATAACGCCTGCAAATGGGCGAACAAGCGGATTGATGTTGAAATCACGCTGTCTGACTTAGCGGTTATCCGTGTCGCCGATGATGGCCCCGGTTGCCACGCCGAGGATTTGACGCACCTAACCCAACGCGGCCAACGCTTAGACGAATCGGTTCAAGGGCATGGCCTCGGCTTGGGTATCGTCTTGGACATCGTCGACACTTACCACGGCTCTTTGCAATTTGGACGCAGTAAAACCTTAGGCGGTTTTCTGGCGACGGTAAGCTTGCCTATACGCCAATAGCCACTGAGTTCATCCTCAGGGATTTTCAGCTTCGATTCAGTCGAGTTCGTTACATTAAGGACCGGCGCGTTCCCTATCGGCTTGTCAGGCAATGGGAATGCAGGTATTCCCAATTTCAAATTGAAGCGTATCAAATGCATAAACAACCTGGATTTCTGCCCGCTTTGCTGCTGAGTTTAATGAACCAAAGCGTGGCAGCCATTGAACCTGATCAGCATATCAACCAAGCTGACAATAGTGTAGAAGCTTTGTCAGCCGTTGAGGTAGTGGAAAGCGTTGAAAAAGCCGCGACATTTTCCGGTTCGACTTCGGTGATTGATAAGCAAACCTTGGAACGTGATCAGGTATTTACCGTTAATGAAGCGTTGCGTAAGGTACCGGGCGTTTACGTCCGCGATGAGGAAGGATTTGGTCTGCGGCCCAATATTGCCTTCCGAGGCCAAAATCCTTTCCGTTCCACGAAAGTGTTGTTTCTGGAAGACGGTATTCCGTTCAACTTTGCGCCCTACGGCGACAATGACATTTACTACCATCCGCCGGTGGAGCGCTACGATGGCATCGAAATCTACAAAGGTGCCGACTTGACCCAATTCGGCCCGCAAACCATCAACGGCGCAATCAATTATTTGACACCCAAAGTGCCGACTACGCCCGGCGGTTTCGTCAGCTTTACCGGCGGCAACCGGGATTATTTGAACGGCCATGCCCGCTATGGTGGCATGAGCAAAAACGTGCAAGGTCTGGACGCGGTCGGCGGGATTGCCGATTACATCCATAAGGAAGGTATGGAAAATCGGGACAATACCTTTGCCGTGGTGGATGACGCCAACCTGAAAAGCATCGTCGATTTCGATGCCCGCAACCGCTTGACCCTGCGCGGCGACTTCTACCACCAGGACGAACGAGGAGCGACCTTCGGCATGACGGATGCCGAATATCGCAATCTGGGCGCTCGTTACAATCCCGATAAGAACGCCAGTTTTATTAATGACCGCTGGTCCACCTCGGCAACCTACGAGCATAGCTTCAACAACGACGTGACGCTGGAAACCAGTTTTTACTGGTCAGCCTACGAACGCAACTGGTGGCGGCAGCAGAACCAGTTTCCGACCGAAAACCAATGCGGCGCAACCTACGTGCAAAACCGGCAGAACGGCATACCAGTCGATATGGATACCTGCAACTATGACATTGGCCGCAAGCGTAATTACGAAACCTGGGGTATCGCGCCGACATTACACGCCAAACACGATTTGTTCGGGATCGAAAGCCATTTGGATGCCGGTTTCCGTGCGCACTTTGAGAATCAATACCGGCAGCAAATTAGAGGGAGTACGCCCACCGCCCGTAGCGGTACTGTATTAGAAAACAATGAGCGTTTCGCGGATGCTTACTCCGGCTTCGTGCAAAACAAGTTTGTCTGGAGCGATTGGACGTTCACGCCCGGTGTGCGAGTGGAGTCGGTTGGTTACGAACGCAAGAATTTATTGAACGGCGCACAAGGCCAAAGCAGCATGACGGAAATCCTGCCGTCATTCGCTATGACGTTCAGTCCGATTGAGGAAGCTACTTTATTCTTCGGTATTCATCGCGGCTTCGCGCCGCCGAGAGTCGAGGACAGCGTCAACAATAGCAACGGTGCTTCGGTGGAAGTCGGGCCGGAAATCAGTTGGAATGCCGAATTCGGTATCAGGGCAAGACCGACAAGTGGCGTCAAAACCGAATTGACTTATTTCCACAACAATTTCGATACGCTGACGGTATTGGGTACGGTCGGTGGTGCGGATACGCCGGTGGCACAGGGCCAAGCGTTATACGAAGGCATCGAGCTGATGGCGCGGACCGATTTCGGCGATGTATTCGATTGGTCGCATAACCCCTACGCGCAAATTGCCTATACCTGGCTGCCGACCGCCGAAACCACGTCGCCGTTCCATTGTCTGCCCGATAGCGGCCAGACTGCGGCTAGTCAGAGTGCAAACTACACTGGATTCTGTCCGGGCGGCAACGTCTTCGGTTCGGCGGCAGGCAAACGCGCGCCCTATGCGCCGGAAAGCCTGTTGACCGCTACACTGGGCTATTCAAATCAATCGGGCTTTGATGCGCATTTGGAAGCGGTATTCGTCAGCGAACAGTTCTCCGATTTCATGAATCTTGACAGCGCAAACGATATGCAGACCGTGACTGGGGTTAATCGCGATGCATTAATTAAATCCGGCCAGTTCGGCAAAATCAACGATTACGTGGTGGTTAACTTCGCCACGTCGTACAAGATTCACAAGGACTTGACCTTGTTCGTGTCGATGAAAAACATGCTGGACAACACCTACATCGTAGACCGCGTGCGCGGCATTCAACCCGGCGCACCTCG
>CAZGUM010000127.1:0-6073 GCA_964529085.1 uncultured Methylomonas sp.
AAAACAAACACAGAACAAACATGACGCTTACCCGTAAACAACAAGAAATTTTCGACTTCCTGCTGCAGAATCAGGATCATTTCAGCCATCCGCCGACGCTGGAAGAATTATGCGCCGCAATGGGATTGAAATCGCGCGGTTCATTGCACAGCCAGATCAAGGCTCTGATCGAAGCCAATTTGATCGAAGCGCCGGAACGCAAGCAGCGCGGTATTCGTCTGACCGAACATGCTAAATCTTTAATCAACAAAGCCCAGGTATCCAGCGTGTTGCCTTTTGTCGGTTACATTGCGGCAGGCCGCCCGATCGAAGCGATCGAAAATATTTCCTATATGACAGTGCCTGAAGAATTGAAAACCGACAACCCCTGTTATGTGTTGAAGGTGAAAGGCGAATCCATGCAGGAGGAAGGCATCTTCGACGGCGACTGGGTGATCATAGAACAACGTAGTCATGCCCGTAACGGTGAAATCGTCGTCGCCTTGGTCGATAAAGCCGAAGCCACATTAAAATTTATTGAGCAGTACCCACACGAAACCTTGCTGATTCCCGCCAATTCCTCGATGCAGGCCATGCGTTACCGGCCCGAACAAGTGGAAATTCAAGGCGTATTAGTCGGGCAAATGCGTAGCTATACCAACCACCATTAGGAGGAGATTATGCTTCATCAATCCGTTCATATGCGCGATCAAAAAGCCAACCAAACAGCCATGCTGAGCAGAGCGGACCGACAAGCCGCCATCAACATGATCGAGGAAATTGCGCTGGTCGTGGTGTTGTGGGGAGTGTTTTTATTGGCTACCGGCTGATGCTAGCATCGGCACATTGTTTGTGCATGCTCGACCGGCACATAACTCGATGTATAAATTGAGTTTTTATGTGCCGGCCAGCCATGCGGAACAGGTAAAGCAAGCCTTGTTTGAGCAAGGCGCGGGGCGGTTCGGCCATTACGACAATTGCGCCTGGCAAGTGCTCGGAGAAGGGCAATTCCGCCCACTCGCCGGTAGCGAGCCTTATCTGGGTACTATTGGCGACACGCAGCAAGTCGCGGAATACAAGATAGAAATGATCTGCGCGGATGATTTAATTAAACCCGTGGTGCAAACTCTATTGGCCTGCCATCCTTACCAGCAGCCTGCTTACGAGGTCTATAAAATACTCACCGCTGCCGAGTTACCCTAAAACCGGTTAGTGTCCCTCATCGCCTTCGCCTTCTTTCTTGCTGATTTCTTCCAAGGCAAGACTACCGGTAAGCGAACTGGACTGTTTGGTTGCCGATCCCAAACCTTCACTTAAATTGATTTTCAATTTAAGATTGTTCGGCGAATCGGAATTGCGCAAAGCCTCGTCCAAGGAAATGACGCCGCCTTTGTATAGCCTTAACAAATGGCTGTCGAAAGTCTGCATGCCGATATTCTCGGATTTTTCCATCGCTTCCTTAATCGCGTGAATATCGCCTTTATGGATCAAATCACTCACCAATTTTGTGCCCAGCAAAATTTCGATTGCTGCGACCCGCTTGCCTTCGACGGTCGGCACTAGGCGCTGCGATATGAACGCTTGCAGGTTTAACGACAAATCCATCAATAGTTGCGGCCGGCGCTCTTCCGGGAAGAAATTGATAATGCGATCCAAAGCCTGATTGGCGTTATTTGCATGCAGCGTGGACAGGCACAAGTGTCCGGTTTCGGCGAAAGCCAAGGCATGCTCCATCGTCTCCTGACTGCGGATTTCACCGATCAAAATCACATCCGGTGCCTGACGTAGCGTGTTCTTCAACGCATCTTCATAACTGAGGGTATCTACTCCGACTTCGCGTTGATTCACCAGTGATTTTTTATGCGGATGCACGAATTCTATCGGGTCCTCAATGGTGATGATATGCCCGGACGAGTTACTGTTACGGTAGTCTATCAAGGCCGCCAGAGAAGTCGATTTACCGGAACCGGTGCCGCCGACGAATAAAATCAACCCTCGCTTTTCCATGATCTTATCTTTCAGGATCTGCGGCAAACCCAATGCGTCGGCGCTGGGAATATCTACCTTGATATTGCGTATCACCAGCGCGTAACAATTACGCTGTTTAAAAATATTTACCCGAAATCTCCCTATCCCTTCTTCGGTGATCGCCAGGTTCATTTCCGGAATATGTTCAAACGCGGCACGTTGTTCGGCATCCATGATGCTATCGGCGATGTCCTTGATACGTTCGCGGCTGAGCTTAACGTTTTCCAGCGGTTTTAATGTGCCTTGAAACTTGGCGGCGGGCGGCGCACCTACCGTCAGATAGAGGTCCGAACCATCGTGTTGAACCAGGATTTTCAGATAATCTTTAAATTCCATACCGGTAAATCTCGAATTGATTGATGCCAAAAGTGTAGGTCAATCCGCCGACAAGTGAAGATAAAACACAAGTCGCGAGATCGGCATCCAATTTCAGCAACTTTCTTTACCCGGAAAAGCCGGCGCTCGTTTATCCTTGCCCGCTTCGACCGAGCTTCCAAAGCTGCTAGATGACCAACAACCGACTCAATTTAACCAATCTTGAACATGAAGCAGCCCTGCTGTATGAGATTCTCGACAGCATCGGCGATGCTGTCGTGGCTTTCGACGCAGAATCCACTGTGCTTTACGCCAATCCAGCTGCGCTATCGATGTATGGCGTCGAACGGCCGGAGGCCATTTTATCGGATGAATCATGCAGCCTGTTTTTCGCTGATCGGATAAGTGCTTGTTCGCTCAGCGAATTGCCGTTTTTTAAATCGACATTACCCGAACCTCTCCCTGCAATCGAATTGTATGTCAAACGTCCCGACGGCACGGGCATTCCGGTAAAGGTGTCTGGCCGTCCCTTATCCCGGCACGACAAAATTCCGGCATGGCTTGCCGTATTTTCCGACATTTCCGGGCAAAAAAATCTGGAGAAAGAACTGCAGTGCCGTAGTGAGCAAATTTCGGAAAAGCTGCTACAGGAAAAAGAAGCGGCAATTATCGAAAGTCAACAGAATCTGCGTTCGGTAATTAACCATATGCCTGCGATGATTGGCTATTGGGACAAAAATCTTATCAATAAATTTGGCAACCGAGCCTACGAAGAATGGTTCGGGTTTACTTCGGAGCAACTGTTCGGCAAACATATTCGGGAAGTCATTGGCGAAGATCTCTATGCGCTTAACTTGCCCTATATACAGGCAGTACTGAAAGGACAGCCTCAATATTTCGAGCGCACCATCATCGATTTTTCAGGTAAAGAACGCTATACACAGGCCTGTTATTTACCTGATACCGCCGAAGGGCAAGTAAAAGGTTTCTTTGTGTTGGTTACCGATATCAGCGAATTGAAATGCGCACAAAAACGCATCAGCGAATCGGAAGCAAGCCTGCGAGCCATATACAATAACCTACCCTTCCTGGCCTGGATGAAAGACCGGGACGGCCGCTATTTGCAAGCTAACAAACATTGGTTGCAAGCCGTCGGCATTGCCGATCTGTACGATTTAAGCGGCATCACCGATTTCGAAATCTGGCCCAAAGAATTGGCGGCACACTACCGGGCCGTCGACCAAGAGGTGATGCAGAGCCGAAAACAACTCTCTCTGACCGAGCGCGCATTTGATGGCGGGCGGGAAGTCTGGACCGAAACCATAAAGTCACCGGTAATCGGTGATAACGGCGAAGTACTGGGCACCACCGGCTTGGCTAGAGATATAACCGAACAGCGTGCAGCTGAAGAACAATTGCGTAACTACAGCGAACGCTTGCGTCTTGCCACCAAAGCCTCGGCAATAGGCGTGGGTGAATGGGACGTTGATACCGATCAAGTCGATTGGGACGAGCGGATGTACCAGATTTTCGGCATACCGCCCGGGACGCCTATCAGTTACCGCATCTGGGCGGAATTGGTCCTTCCCGAAGACTTGCCCCGCGCCGAAGCCACACTCCGCAAATTGCTTCGAGACCAGCAGGAAGAGCACTGGGAATTTAGAATCCGCCGCCAAAACGACGGCGCCTTGCGCTTCATTCAGGCATCGGCGATTATTGCCGGTACCTCTCTCGGCGGCCCCAAAAAAATCGTCGGCGTCAATATCGACGTCACTAATTTCAAGTTGATCGAAAACGCGCTGCGCGAAAGTGAAGCCCATCTAGCTCACGCCCAAGCGCAAGCACATTTAGGCAGTTGGTCGTTGAACATTGAAGAGAATATTCTGAAATGGTCGGATGAGAATTATCGGATTTTCGGCATACCCTTAGGTACGGCAATAAGTTACGAACATTTTATGAACTGCGTTCATCCAGCCGACCGAATATTCGTCGAAAATGCTTGGCAAGCGGCCATGCATGGCAAACCCTACGACATTCAACATCGGATTATCGCAAACGGCAAAGTGAAATGGTTACGGGAGCGGGCCGAACTGGAATTTGCCGCAGACGGCAGCTGTGTGCGCGGCATAGGTACTTCTCAAGACATTACCGAACTTAAGGAGATTGAAAAAGATCTAGAATCCTCCCGCCTACAGTTGCGGCAATTGGCGGCCCGCCGAGAACAAGCCCGGGAAGAAGAACGTAAACGCATGGCCCGCGAAGTGCATGACGAACTCGGACAGATGCTGACCGCGCTACGCATGGAGATTTCGCTATTGCGCATTAAATTCGCGGTCGATAACCAAGAGTTGTCGGAAACAATACGCGACATCATGGCGTTACTCGATCAAACTATTCAGGTTACTCGCGATGTCGCGACCTCATTGCGCCCTTCGGCAATAGAAATGGGCGTGGTACCAGCCTTAGAATGGTTAGTAAGAAAATTTTCGGAACAATCCGGTATTGAATGCAATCTTCACTACCCCGAGGAAGATTTCAATATGGACGAAGAATCTGCGATCGTTATATTTCGTATAGCCCAAGAATCGCTGACCAACGTGCTTCGGCATGCCGACGCCAGTAAGGTAAGAATTTCGATAACCTTGGATAAAGATCAATATTGCTTGGAAATTTACGATAATGGCCGAGGCTTTGACACTGCGGCGGCAAAAAAGACTAAATCATTTGGCCTAATAGGCATAAGAGAACGTTCCCTGATGTTGGGCGGAGAGACAAATATTTCCAGCGCACCGGGCAACGGTACTTCAATTCAGGTGCGAATCCCCGTTAACCCCACAAGACAAGTACTATGATCCGACTACTCATAGCCGACGACCACGCCATTGTACGTGGCGGGCTCAAACAGCTATTCACTCTTTCGCAAGACATTGCGGTGGCGGGCGAAGCCGATAGCAGCCAGCAATTAATCGATTTTCTGCATGACAATAGCGTGGATTTGGTATTGCTGGATTTGACGATGCCCGATCTCGGCGGAGTGGAGATGATTACGTATATCCGGGCGCAATACCCGGAATTACCCATTCTGGTTTTGAGTATGCATAACGAGCTACAAATAGTTTCGCGCGCGCTGAAAGCCGGTGCAAACGGCTATCTTACAAAGGACAACGATCCCGAAACCTTACTGGTGGCCATTCGCAAAGTTGCCGACGGCGGACGCTTCATAGACCCCAGACTTGCCGAAAAAATAGTGTTCGAATTTGAGGGCTCGGTGCAAATCAAGCCGCACGAAAAACTTTCCGAGCGAGAATTTCAAATATTACAGCTGCTTGCCAAAGGCAAGAGCCTTAACGACATCGGCCGCGAACTATCGATTAGTAACAAGACCGTCAGCACTTACAAATCCCGGCTATTCGAAAAATTGCAAATTAGCAATAACGCCGAATTGATACGTTACTATGACGCGCACAACTTGAATATGTAGATGCCGGCTTTCACACATAAGCATTTACTTACATAAAACCATAAATAATCTTACTTTTCACTAAAACTGTGAGCGTTCTTACTTTTTATTTCGGATAGTCTGATATGCAGGCTCTCCGCATTTGCATAAGATGCGGAAATCGAAATTCGAATGTATTGGGTGTTCAGCTATGCAGGCTTTAATTAAAGGCGAATTGTTTACCGCGAACGTTCGCGGCACACTGGATATCGCCAAATGTCGCGAATTGCCGCTGTCATACACCACCCGTGC
>CAZGUM010000127.1:6173-12224 GCA_964529085.1 uncultured Methylomonas sp.
TAGCGGCGGCTTGATGCCGCATGGCTTCTGTCTGAAATGGACGCCCGGCCTACTCTGGTCGTATGTCATTTCCGAAGCATTAATTACCCTCGCCTATTCCGCCATTGCCATCATCCTGGCTTATTTCGTGGTACAGCGCAAAGACTTGAAGTTCCGCCACATTTACCTGATGTTCAGCGCTTTTATCCTGGCATGCGGAACTACCCATCTCACCTCCATCCTCCTGATCTGGCAACCGCTGTATTGGCTGGATGCCGGCATTAAAGCCTTAACCGCGGTAATCTCCGTTGCGGCCGCGGCCTTACTGGTCAGAATGTTGCCGCACGCGCTGAAACTGCCCAGCAACCGACAATTGCAAGCCGAGATCGACGTCCGCAATCGGGTACAGCAGGATTTACAAGCCAGCGAAAGCAAACTCAAAGCGCTTAGTCAACAACTGATCAGTCTGATCGAGGCCATCCCCGATGCGATACTGTTCAAGGATGGCGACGGCCGGCTGCTGTTTGCCAACGAACATGCGCAACACCTTTTTAGAATTAACAATTTGGACTGGCAGGGCAAAACGTTCCTGGAATTAGCCAACCAACAACCCGAGCAGTTGGATAAGCATATGCAATTGTTCTCGGACGAAGAAACGGTGTGGCAGGCGGGACATTTGATGATGATTGAAGACCGCGTCCTAAACGACGAGGGACATCTGATCGAAATCGAAGTACGCAAGACGCCGATTTACCGGGAAAACGGCCAACGTAAAGGCATGGTGATTATTAGCCGGGACATCAGTAATATTCGTTGGGCGGAAAGCCAATTACGCATAGCGGAGAAGGCTATCGAATCGCAGGAAGGCATTATGATTACCGATGAGAACAATCTCATCCTGCGCGTCAACAATGCCTTTACCCGGCTGACAGGCTACCTCCCGGAGGAAGTGATCGGTAAACCTCCCTCGATTTTAAAATCGGGCCGCCATGGCCCTGGATTTTATCGAGAGATGTGGGCGACGCTACTAAGAGAAAAATTCTGGCAAGGCGAAGTATGGGATAGACGTAAAAACGGCGACATCTACCCGAAATGGCTGACCATCAGCGTGGTGACCGGCGCGGACGGCCGCACCAGCAATTATGTCGCAGCCTTTACCGACATCAGCAAGCATAAAGAAGCGCAAGCGGCTATTCATCGTCTCGCTTACTACGACCCGTTGACCGATCTGCCCAATCGCCGTCTGTTGCAAGACCGGCTGCACCAAGCCTTGAATAACAGCCGTTGCGATCACCTATACGGTGCGGTGCTGATGATAGACGTCGACAATTTCAAAACCATTAACGATACTCAGGGCCATCAAGTCGGCGACCAGCTGCTGATCGAGATCGCCCTACGCCTGAAGGCCTGCGTCCGCCAGGGCGATACCGTGGCGCGGCTGGGCGGTGATGAATTTATCGTGCTGCTGGAAAACCTCGGCGCGACGCTGAACATGGCCACGAATAATGCCGAAGAAGTCGCGCAAAAAATTCTAGACACCGTCAACACCAGCATTCCGCTGAACGGCAAGGAACATATCGGCTCCATCAGTATCGGTATCGGCATATTCGACGAGCACAACAACTCCTTCGACGACACACTCCGCCGGGCCGATGCGGCTTTATATCAAGCCAAGGATGCCGGCCGCAACACCCTGCGCTTCTTCGATCCGCAGATGCAGGCCTTGCTGGAATCGCGGGTACTTCTGGAATTCGATTTGCGCCATGCGCAATCTCAAGATCAGTTGAGCCTGCATTATCAGGCGCAGGTGGATAAAAACGGCAATATATTCGGCGCGGAAGCCTTGCTACGTTGGCAGCATCCGCAAAGAGGCATGATTTCGCCGGCTGAGTTTATCCCGCTGGCCGAGGAATCCGGATTGATTCTCCCTATCGGCGAATGGGTGCTGCAAACTGCATGCGAGCAACTCAAGGCCTGGGAAAACCACAGGCTCGCTCAAAACCTACAAATTGCCGTCAATGTCAGCGCCAGACAATTTCGCCAGCCCGACTTTGTCGAGCAGATTTGCCGGATTGTAAAAAACACCGGCATCAACCCGGCAAAACTCAAGCTGGAACTGACCGAAAGCATGGTGCTGCACAATGTTGCCGACGCTATCGAAAAAATGCAGACCTTAAAAATGTACGGCGTACGCTTTTCGATGGACGATTTCGGCACCGGCTATTCGTCGTTGAATTACCTGAAAAAACTACCGCTGAGCCAGTTAAAAATCGACCAAAGTTTCGTGCGCGACATTATCGTCGACCCGAACGATGCGGTCATTGCCCAAACCATTATCGGCATGGGCCACAATCTGGGATTGAATGTGATCGCGGAGGGCGTGGAAACTCAAGACCAACGCATTTGTCTGGAACGTATAGGCTGCGACGCCTTTCAAGGTTACCTATTTGGTAGACCCATGCCCGCACCGGAATTCGAAAGACATATCGCCGCCAAGCGCAAAGGGATAGCCCTACAGGGCGCCCATACCGACGCATAGCCGGACGAACCTAAATAACAGCCGATTTTTCAGTGCCTGGCTGGTAGCGACGCGCGCATGAACAATTGTCCGCCCGCCAGTTTAATAATACTTATAACTATAACAGGGGGAGATTTTTATGCTTTTGATGAACTGGCATTCGGTTGGGGTAAAAGTGGTAGCCATTACCATGGGTATACTCACATTCCTGGGCTTGGCTTTATTATTGATTTTTGCCAACGCCGAAAAACAAAAACTAGTCGATCGCAAGATAGAGTCTTCCCGACAATTGCTGCTGCTTTCCGAATCGATCCGCGACAATGTAACCAAAAAATGGGAAAGCGGTCTTTACTCTCCCGACCAACTCAGGCAATTGGTACACGATAAAGATCCAGCCAACAGCCGTGCCCTGATTATCGCGACCGTCCCCACCGCAAACGCCTGGGACGTGATCGAAGCCAAAGCCAAAGAAGGCGGTTTTCGTTTTAAAGCACCTTCGTTAAACCCACGCAACCCGCCCAGAAACATGCCGGACCAACTGGAACAGCAGGTACTGGACAACTTCAAAAAAGACCCCTCTCTAAGCGAATACAGCGTTGTCGACGAAGAAAAACAGGAAATTCGTTATTTCAGACCGGTAAAAATGGTTAAGCAATGCGAACTTTGCCACGGCGACCCTAGCACCTCCCAAGCACTATGGGGTAACAGCAAAGGCCAGGATCTGCTCGGTTATCCCATGGAAAATCGCCGTGCCGGTGACCTGCACGGCGCCTTCGAGATTATCACCCCCTTTAGTACCGCGTTTAGCGAACTAAAACAAACCCTGTTCTACGCCATTGGATTTCTGGGTCTGACATTAATCATCATCGGCGTCACCGGTTATATGGTCATGAGTAAAATCATCATCGGCCCATTAACCGCTTTAGCACTAAACCTGCAAGCCATTTGCAGCGGCGACGGCAATTTGCGCGCCAGGCTCAGTGCATCCGGCAAGTCCGAATTTGCCTGGGTAGCTTCCAGCTTTAACGCCTTCGTCAAAAAGATCGCCAAAACAGTTGAAGAAATCAGCATCACCAGCGGCAGACTGGCGCAGGCATCCGATAAACTGGCAACCATCACCCAATCCACCCAGCATGGCGTGGAACGCCAGCAACAGGAAACCACACTGGTGGCCAATGCGATGAAACAAATGACCTCAACGGTGCAAGAGGTAGCGAAAAACGCGGTCAAGGCCTCGGAGGCGGCGGAAACGGCAGATCGGGAAGCCGCATTAGGGAAAAATATCGTCACGCAAGCGGTCGGTGGAATCAACGAACTGGCTTTGGAAGTGGAAAACGCCGCCAATGTCATTCACGATCTGGAAAACGACAGCAACAGTATCGGCGAAGTCTTAAGCGTGATTCAAAGTATCGCCGAACAAACCAATTTACTGGCCTTAAACGCGGCGATCGAAGCGGCACGCGCCGGCGAACAAGGCCGCGGCTTTGCGGTGGTGGCGGATGAAGTCAGAACTCTGGCCAGCCGCACGCAAAACTCGACGCTGGAAATCAGGCAAACCATAGAAAGACTGCAAGGCCGTGCCAAACAAGCTGTGTCGGTGATGGAAAACGGCAGAAAACGGGCCGCATCCAGCGTAGAGCAAGCCGCTTCGGCCGGTGGTTCGATCAATGCGATCAGCGAGAGGATTTATACCATCAGCGATATGAATAATCAGATCGCCACCGCGGCGGAAGAACAAACGGCGGTAGCGGACGAGATTAACCGCAATGTCAGCAATATCAGTCGTGTTTCCGAAGAAACCGCCATCGGAACCAAAAATACCGCCGACGCCTGCCGCGAGTTACTCGATCTCGCCAACGAACTGCGTTCGACGGTCGGCCATTTTAAAACTTAAGACACTTTCGTTAAGCTAAAAGCGGCGGTTTCCAAGCACCTAAAAACACGGTGCTTGGAAACCCAAAGGTTATCAAGCCACTGTTTCTAGCCGATTTTTTCGGCGGCCGGCCAGCCTGGTTACCGCATCTCAACGCAATCCGCAGTATAATGCTCGGTTTTTCCTGACAGACATCGTTTTATGAGTCAACAAAGAAAAGCCGTGGCGCTGATTTCCGGCGGCCTGGATTCCATGCTGGCCAGCAAAGCCATCTTGGAACAAGGGATCCACGTCGAGGGCATCAATTTTTTCACCGGCTTTTGCGTGGAAGGCCACACCCACGCAATACGCAAGCAAGACGCCGATAAGGTCAAACGCAATAATTCGTTATGGGTTGCCGAACAATTAGGCATCAAACTGCACATTATCGACGTTATTGAGGAATATAAGAACGTGCTGCTCAATCCCAAGCACGGTTACGGCGCCAACCTCAACCCCTGCCTGGACTGCAAGATTTTCATGGTCAACAAGGCCAAGCAGTGGATGGCGGAAAACGGTTTCGATTTCATCATCACCGGCGAAGTGGTCGGCCAAAGGCCCATGTCGCAACGCAAGCAAACCATGCCCATTGTCGCCGCCGAATCAGGTGCCGACGATTTATTGGTACGCCCTTTATCCGCGCAAAACCTGCCAGCCACCCTGCCGGAACGCGAAGGCTGGATCAACCGTGAAAAACTGTTCGGTTTCAGCGGCCGTTCCCGCAAACCGCAAATGACACTGGCTAAGGAATACGGTTTTGCCGATTACGCCCAACCGGCGGGCGGCTGCTGCTTTCTCACTGATGAAGCCTATTCATTAAAGCTAGTGGATTTATGGAAAGCGCGCGGCGAACGCGATTACGATCTGGACGATGTCATGCTACTGAAAGTGGGCAGACACATTCGCCCGAAAGCGCATTTTAAAGTCATCGTGGCCCGCGAAGACGGCGAAGCCCGCTTCATGAGCGGCTACAAAAAAGAGTTTGTGAGCATGAATTGCGCCAGCCATCGCGGCCCACTGGCCTTGATCGACGGCACGCCCAGCGAAGACGACCTGATTCAGGCCGCGCAGATTACCGCGCGCTACGGCCAAGGCCGCGAAGCCGATCAAGTGGAAGTCACTATCCGCGACCGAGACGGCGCAGAACGCAATGTGTTTGTTAAGCCTTTGCTCGCCGACGAAATTCCGCAGGAGTGGTTCGTATGAGTGCGCATGCTTTGAACGCCCGCCGCTTGCTCTGCCCATTGCCAGTAATCCGCACTCAGGATAAAGTCAAAACTCTGCAAAGCGGTGACGTGTTGACGGTGGAATGCACCGATCCGGGGGTGATGCAGGATATTCCGGCTTGGTGTCGGATTAATGGGCATCAGGTGTTGGAGACTCGGTCCGAGAATGGCGAATATGTGATTGTTTTGGAAGTGGGGTAAGTTGTTTGCTGTTTCGATTGGTTGAGTATTTGAGTCGCTGTCGCGACGGTTTTTAGATGTCGGTTCTCGGACCGACAGCCGAGTGACTTTTCTTTGTTTGGCCAAAGAAAAGTCACCAAAAGAAACGTCACCCGGATGCCGCTTTGATCCTGCGCTCCGAAGCTTTCGACGGGGATCGACAGAAGGGGCTTCCTGCCCCTCTGTCGATGTGCGGC
>CAZGUM010000128.1:0-12148 GCA_964529085.1 uncultured Methylomonas sp.
CTTCACGAGCGTTGGCGGCAATAATTCGGGCATTATCACATTCTGTCTCGGCTTTAGCCATACGTTCGGCGCTTCGGTGAACTTCCTCTGCTGTACGTTTCCGTTGTTCGGCGTGTATGGTTTCGGAGGCCTCGGCCTTGGTGCGTATCTCCGCTAACTCCGTGCGCAACTGTTCGATAGTAGCCTCTGATTTCGCCACTTGAGCAGCAAGCGACTCGCGTAGTTGCTCGATGGTTGAAGCGTTTTTATCAGATTGTTTTGCGGCGTCCTCGGCTCGATCCAGAGCTTTATCACGCTCAATTCGTAAACGGTCCGCCTCCATGTGAGCATGATCTAGTTCGGCGCGAAGATCGGCGGCGCGGCGTTCGATCTCTTCGGCTTTTTTCTCGGCAAGAGTCGCCTTTTGTTCGGAGAAAAGTAGAGAGCGTTGTACGTCTTCAAGCTGTTGCGAAATGGCTTGACTAGTCGTTTCGGCAACCTCAACACGCTGTTCCAAATCTGCTATGCGAAGGTGAGCCGTCTCAAGCTCATCGGCTTGTTTCTCATAGGCGTCTGATTGCTCAACAGATAATTGAAGCAAATCGGCCTTTTCCGATTCAAATGCCGATCTGGCGTTATCTAGCGATTCATTAGCGAGTTGCTGGGCGGTTTCCCAAAGGGTTTGCCCCATACCCTGTAAAACACCATGTAGGTTAGCCGGCAGTGGCTCACGCACTGCCTGGACTTGTTTGCGTTGGTTTTGCCGCCATTCTTGCATGGCTTCAACCACATTGTTCATGCCGGCGCGGCTTCGTTGCCTGACCGCCTCAACGTTTGGAAATTCGCCTTCTTCACTGGCGGCTAGAAGCTCGTCGGCAGCGTCAAAGATACGTTTTTTCACTTCTGGATTTAATGCCATGAGAAGCCACCCGCTCAATAGTAATAATAGTAGTAATTATATTACTACTATTATTACTATTCAAGAAAAAAATACCCTCTTTGTTTCGTGTCCCCTCTTCTTAAGTGGAGAAGGGGTCAAGGGATCGTGGAATAAAAAGAGAGCGATAGCGAACGGCTTTATGCCGCGAAAGCCCTTGATGCCTTCGAAACGACCAATGCTTAGCAAGGGGTATGGGTTGCTTTTTAACCCCTACCCCCGCCGCCTCGCAAGCAAGAGACTCCCGGTAGGGCCGCCGGAGGCATTTAAAACGAGGACGATTTACCCCCAGATTTCGCTTTTTCGGGGGCAGAGTGAAGGCCCCCACGCGAAATATGGGGATAAATCTTGTTATTTTTGATTTTAATCCCCTGGCAACTTAATAATCGCGCTTTGCTCAGGTGACCGGGACGCGTGTATGTGTAACCACTCCATCGACCGCGATAGTGAATTTAATTTCGGATTCTAGGTAATGGGCAGGGGTGACATCGCAGTACAAGGAATCGAACAGCCATGCCGCCATCAGCATATCGATAATGGCCTTGCTCACGTCGTTATGCTCTCCTGTGTTAACCGCCTTGACCACTTCGCCACCGAAGAAGGATACAGCTCCCGCCGTCCATTCCGCGCCCTTATCGCGAGAAAGCTGCTCGCGGGTCTTGGCGATTTCAAATAGCTCTTCGATGTTGAATTGGTCTTCGCTCTGAAAATGCGGCTCTCCGTCCGCATTGAGTACGAGTGTCGTAATCTTCATGGATCATCGCTCCAATGGGTTGCGAAAGTGAAATCGTTTGTTCTACTTAGGGTGTACCATTTTTTGGGGTTCTAAGCCCAAACCAGCAATCAGCGCGCTTCCGAATCGTCACTTTCAGCCAGAGCAGCGAACACATGGAACACCAAGCGGCCGGTAGAATAACTATAACGTTTTTTGTCAGTTGCTTAAATATCTACTTATCTCCACTAAGTCTATTTGAATAGCATTCTTTGACTTATCCACATTTATAGTCAGCTAATTACAGGATTTTATAGGATTTTTTTATAGGTAACCTTACAGGTTTAGGGGGGGGCCGATTGCACGTACTAAGGGGTCCGATTGCACGTACTCAAAGGGGTCCGATTGCACGTACTAAGGGGGTCCGATTGCACGTGGACAACTAACCTAATCCACAGGTTTTTTCACAATTGAATTGGTGACAATTCATTAGCCTGGTTAATTCGGCTTGTCTCCAAATAGCCACCTTAGCGAGGGGGGTCTGATTGCACGAGGCGTCGACTGATTCAATACGAACTAGACGCAAGTCAGAAAGGCGGTTTTTGTTTGCCATGGCAAACGTTTTTTAAGGGTGTGGACTAATGCAGGATAGGCGGACTGGGCCGCCGTGTGCCACACTACGTTTGCACATTTGCTGCGCGCGACCGACGTCGCAGACAGGTATGAGCATGAAAAATCAGGATTTGTATGGGATCGGAGGGGGAGAGGATTGCAGTAGCAGTCCTCCTGTAACCTGCCGAACTTTGGCCGCTGGATATTGCAAAAGTACGGCTCTTAGCGCCGGTAGAAATTTCTTTTTGAAGTCCTTGTCCGGATCTTTACCGGCGTATTCTTGAGCAAATTGTTCTCGAATAGAGGTCCAATGAAGGATTACTGGTCTTCCTTCGATGCGATGCAGACGGTGAGCCAGCCAGGCATAAATATCCAACGCCAGAGCCGATCCTTTTAACGCGTGCAATGCTCGATTATCCAGCGGAACGGCACTATCAATTAGAGAACTGAAATAGCCTTCTGACAGAATCATCAATCCGGGCCAAATAGTTAACTGTTTGGTGTCTCGGTTGGAAATCCAGGCGTCGAATTGCTCCACTGGTTGACCGTTAAAAGTTCGGCCTTTGAAACCCAATTGCAGCCGACATGCCGCTAAGGCGTGCATTTGTGTCCGGAGTGTCGAGTACCGGCGGCCCGCGCTATCCATACCCATTAACTCTAGAAATTGCGCTGCACTATCTCCAATTGGGATTTCTCGTGTTTTATGCCGAACGGCATAGGTCGATACATGAGCTAATGCCAGTCGAGGCATTACGCCGTAGGGGACGGGCTGAGGCACTGGCCCCTTGCCCTCGTCCAGATAACCCGCCTGTACGTTTACCCAGGCGGCGCCGGACTGGCGCATGAATTCACGGCTCTGCACCTTTGCGCGGGGCAACCCCACTTGGCACAGCACTGCATGAGTGAACGCCATATCTTCACCGGTTGGCGGATTATTGGCAATTTCGACACCAGCCATAATTAACTTTTTTTGGTGTGCGGTGAGAATCGGCGTCCCAGATTTTTCGGCTCGCCCCTTCGCCGGCGCAGCTGGTCGATCTACGTCGGCTACATTAATGCCTATCTGTTTAGAGGCGGATTTGCTAGTATTGGTCATGGTCAATTACCGTTCGCGGTGGTTGCCTATTGCGGACGAAGTGCCACTCCGCCGCAAGCCCGGCCCAGGCGTGTTCGCGCACGTCTGGGCTTTTTTATTTTCGGTCAGGGAATCAAATCGGTCCCTGATCTTCTCGCCAGTTGGACGAATCAACCACAATTTCCGAATCTAGGTGCGGTACATCGGCCAGCGTGGTCAATGCCTTCTCAATGGTTCGAAAACATACCGGCCGGCCTTCATAGGTTACGGCGTGTAACATGCGGCCCTGACGAGCATACAAGGCAAATCCATGACCGTCGTTTGGGTATAAAACTGCCTGTACACGTTCTGCATCTGGCGTATCGCAGGCGGCGTTCAATCGGTGAAACGTCCACGGCCTACCTTTCCTCGCCTTAGGCTCTAACTGCTCGAAAAATGCGTTATCGCCAGGGTCCGCTGCGTATTTTGCTTGTTCTTCACTCATAGTTTGCCACTCCTAAAAAACCGACGTTCGCGCGCCGGGGTTGTTAATCACGGCGCTTGTTGGGCCGCGTGTTTCACTCTCAAAATTTCGACGGTGCGCGTCTCGTCCAGCACGCGGTAAAAAACGATGTAGTTACGATGTACGACTAGCTCGCGTAGGAAGGCCGGCAGACCCGGCCTGCCAGTGCGGCCAAGTTTAGGATGCTGCGCAAGCGGCAACACCTTAGCGCGCAGCTCTTGGCCGAATTCCTCTGCTCTGATCGGGTTGTCCTGGGCTATGTAATCAACGATGTTGTCTAAGTCTACCTCTGCTATCCGTCGCCAGAGGATGCGGTAGAGTGTGTTCGCCTTCGTCATGAGTCAGAGGCGGCCAACTCGTGGGGCGGCTGGCTCATGCTCATTTCGCTCCTGCGGCCTTGTGGCGAGCAATGCGGGCATCCATCCGGGCCATAACTTCATCGTGCGGAACGCTCGGCCTGGAGTCGTCGATAGCCTCCTGAATTTCGGCGGCCAACCACTGGTTATAGGCGGCGGCTTCGTGCGCTCCGCGCATGGCGGCGGCCCTGCCCCGGTTGCCGGCGTCGGGTTCCTTGTCGGCCGGGTCGTATTCGCTCGCGTCGAACTGGCCTACCGTGATGCCAATATCGCGCAGTACGTTCAACGCGGCCAGCGGATTGCCGAAGCGGCGCGGCTCGGTGCTACGGGCCTTCGACAGCACGGCACCGGAACCGCTGCGAGTGTTGATCTGAACGAGGAACGCCCCGCCCTGCCCTTTCAAGGTCACGCCTGACACGCCACCGGCATTACTTGCGGCGCGTAGTTGCTCTATGGTCATGCTTTGCATGGTCGGCTCCTTATTTGTTGCCACATTAAACGCGTCTAATTGTGCATATTTTCAAGGAAGCGTGCAAGCGCTATTTGCAAAACTCCTAATTTTTGCAACACCTATTACGCCGCCAAAAATTCTTTGTATTCACTGGCTCCAAAGGAATTGCAAAAGTCATTGCAAAAGCAAATAATTACGCTATGACTTTTGCAATGGAAATTAACGATGAATGATCAGCCGAAAGCACAGGGCCTCTCGATTGGCTATGCCCGCGTTTCAACAGGAAGCCAAAGCCTCATCCAACAGCAAGAAGACCTTAAGACGGCTGGATGCATACGCCTGTTTGAAGAAAAGGCCAGTGGGGCAAAACGTGATCGACCGGAGTTACTCAGAATGCTCGATCATTTGCGAGCTGGTGATGTGGTAACTGTGACGAGGCTTGACCGTCTCGCGCGCTCTACCCGTGATCTTCTGGAAATTGCGGACAGGTTACTCGCAATTGGTGCCGGACTTAGGTCTCTTGCCGAACCGTGGGCCGACACAACGACTTCGTCCGGACGCATGGTATTAACGGTGTTTGCCGGCATCGCTGATTTCGAACGATCGTTGATCCTGACTCGCACTACTGCGGGCAGAAAGGCGGCCCAAGCGCGTGGAGTTCGGTTCGGTCGCCCTCCTATTCTTTCTGATGAGCTTGTAGCCAAAGCCCGTACACTGCGAGCAGAAGGGCACACCATGCCAATAATTGCCGCCCGTATGAATGTTCATACAACAACGCTCTATCGCGCGCTCAAGCAAGAAGAACCTAACGCACTAACCGTCGAAACGCTCCGAAAAAGCAACAGAGGTGAAGATGTATTTTGTGCTGCCAGCGCAGCAGACTTATTCCAGCAATTAGACGTTTAAGCATTCGGCATGAATGGTGGGCTAGTGCGCCGACCTAACGCCATTCACCCACTGATTTTGACGAGATACTGGACTAGGCCACCCCATCCGCCTGGATGCCTGCCGGGTGCAATGCGCCGGCATAAGTGTTCGCCTATCTGCTCGATTCCCTCTTTCTTGCCGTACAGTTCAATATACTGTTCAACTACAATCTTGAAGTTTTCAAAGACACGATATTCCAATTCAGCGTATGAGTCTTGGCGTAGCGTCAATAGCTCTTCCTCGGTGAGGTCTTCCACTGGCTTACTCAAAAGAGCATTTATTCTTTCACTCATTTGGTAGTTGCTCCACGAAATCGGTTAACAGCTCTTTAACTGTCCGACCTTGCTTGGCCGCGTACACTTTGAGCTTTGTGTGTTGCTCTGCGCTCAGATCGAAATTCACCCTTTTAGTTGACGTTTTGTCTGCAAGGCTGGCAAGTGTGGCCGCCTTATTGCCGGCTTTAACGCTAGGACGGCCGGCGCTGAGAGTACTTTTTGTGCTCATTTACTTAAATCCTCATTAACTCAATAGAGCTTTTGTTTAATCTCATTCATCAATGCGCGAACTTCTCGGGCGGCATCGCCATCAGGTTCGGCATCCATAACCGTGTTGCCTGCTGCGGCAGTGCCTGGATAGATCACCCGTTGCGTGATGCGAGATTCCAATACCGGCAATCCGTAACCATCCAAGGCGTCAGTAATTTCCCCGCTGATCCTCGTTCCTTTGATCGCGCGTGAAACAACAAATGCGGCCTTTAACCCTCCGTCTGTTACCTCGATGCGCTGTTTAACAAGCTCCACAAGGTCGGCCGTCGCCCAAATATCATAAGGGGACGGCTGCACTGGAATTAGAACGAAGCTGGCCGCTTTGATCGCCGACACAGCCAAATCTGCCGCCTGCGGAGCTCCATCAATCACGACGAAATCTTTGCGGGCCAGATTTTTTAAATCGCGGTCAATGGTCGGGCGGTCGATACCTACCACTGTCAGTGGGTTATCCTCGCGCACAGCGGCCCAATCGCGGGCGCTACCTTGCGGATCGGAATCGACTAGCAGCACGTCGGCGCCATCCAGTTGAAGGGCACGGGCCAGATGGGTGGCGATGGTCGTTTTTCCGGAACCACCTTTTTGGTTCAATACAGCTATGACGCGCATATATAAAACTCCTTTGAATTAAAACGCATTTACTCATTAGAGTATATACACGCCTCGTAATCCAGTAAAGCACACATAACGTGCCAACCATAGGTTCAAGACGGGCTTACAAGCAATTGGTTTGTGGAAAGGGAAGAGCGTGTTTATTCGTTGGACGAAGTGGAGAATGCGCTTTTCTTGGCCAACAATTAGGTGTTTTTCGCGGGCGCGAAAATGGTAACCGGTTGTTTTGGCATAGCCACCAAGATAATTTCAGCGCAATAACAGTGGTGAATAAGTGTCTGCATATTCCACTCCGAACCAGACACCCATTCCGATTGAAAACCTCCACCTGTTCCAATCCAAAGTCGGCCATCGATTCCAATCGCAAGGCTACCACCAATTCCGATATGATTGCGCCTGTAGAGAACGACCCATGCTTGCCCTGCAACCATTTCGCCCTTGTGTCCGGTGTAAGTTAAAAAACGACAATCAGTTTCAAAGAACGCAAAGTTAGCACTACAAAACAGTATTGCGCATAATATTAGAATTTTATGCGCAATAAATGTATTATGCGCATTTTAAGCTAATATTATGAGGTGCTAGATGGCTTTCAGAGCAGACGAAGCTGCACGAATGGGATATGAACGTGCGGTAAATTATCTTATTTCTCGACTTAGGGATGCAGACGAATCTCAGAGGACGCGCAGCAAAGACGCATTCGATGATATTGTTGATAAGTATGGGCCAGTGATTGATAGTTATCCGTCATGGCATCCGTTGGTCACGAATCATGACAGTCGCGATCCGGTAACTCATCCTGGTCGCGAATGTGGGTACAACGGCCTCGATCACACAATATATCTTGCCAACGCGTTTATCACGTGCCCGTACCGTGATGGGCAAGAGGTGATTGATTCGGTTGAAGCGCTTCCACCTCATCCTGTCGCTACCATTACTGCGGAACGACTAGATGTACAGCTATATCAACCCAATGCCAACCCTATTTTGGTCAAATGTGATTGGGACAAGGCTCTTCCAATGGATAGAATGATTCCATTGTCCCTCGCTATGCCTCTTATTTTAGAGAAAGAGATCCCGTGCTGGAGATGGTCAGAGGTAGCTGAAACATGGGAATCAATGCGCCCATATTTCTTAGGCACTCCTTACGGCAGTCGATCATCTTTGTTTGTGAACCAAGAAACAGGTCAAGCGATAAAGAAAATTTGGAATGCGCTGATCTACACCGGAATGTTTGGCAACATCAAAGTTTGATTAGAATCATACGCAGGTTCGAATGCAATGAAGCCCAGCATTACGACAGTAATCGGCCGATCCCTAGCATTCAAACCTGCAAATATCCGTCGGAGCCATTGGCGTTTTTCCGTTTGGAATCCTTGGCTGGTTTCAAATCGGAATGGGTGTCGGGTTTGATCGAAATACGCAGTGTCTGTAGCGCAAAAGTATTTCGCAAGATGCCATCGCTATTTTTTCTCATTCAACATCCCAGCGTTCAAGGCTTGCACGTTTAGCAGAATTAACTTTATCAATATGCTTGTCGATTCGAGCCCAAAGCCGTTCTATAGCCTCTACTGTAACGGGTTCAAGCATCCCTTCGTTTAACCGCTTAGCGATTTGGTTCAAGTTGCGACCAATCGCTAGTAACTGATAATTAGATTCTCCAAGGGCTTCGATTTCTCTCATACCGAATTGCGGTTCGTGCGTGAGGCCTGCGCGAATAGCGTCAACAATCCATCGACGCTGAGAACAACGTTCAAGATTCGCCCGTTCTTGAATGGCGGCCTTCTCAGACTTAGTTAGCAATATTTCAAATCTTACCTTAGGTTCGCCTTCTGCCGATTCCTTTGTTTGCCGGAAGGTCTTCGGCGGCGGGTTCTTAACTGCCTTCTCTAATTGCTGTTCGATAGCTTCTTTTAAGGCTGCGCCTGGCTTCTTTCCCAAGGACTTACAGTAATCGCCCCAAGGCTTCTTTAGAGAGCCAAGGTATACGTTCAAATATGAGTTCTCTTTCTTCATAACAGGCTTCCAATGGCAATGAGTGTGGAGTGAACGAAGCGCAAACTACGCGCGTAGTTTACCGGCGTTTAGCCTATCCTGCACTCTTAAAAAATACTTGTCATGACAAACAAAAAGTTCGTCATGACGAACTTTTTGTTCGCTAAAAACAAGACAGTTTCAGCGCCTAAATTATTTCCATTCAGGTGGCCGCCATATTCCACTTCCATTTTTTAAACGACGGCTTCGAAGTTTCATTTACTCATTTACACAAAAACGCTATACTTGAAAAGCCTCTCGTTAAGTGGTGACTCACACAAAACATCTGTTCCGGAGTTAGCCGCCATCGACTTGAAAGCAATATCGTAATGACAATGCCAAATTGAATGTTATTGGCATATCTTGACCCCCCCAAAATTGGGGGCGCTTTATTGCCCCAAGAATGCCTTGTGCGTACTGGGTACTGACCTGAAAAGAAAGGCCTGATTGTCGGGGAAACTACCGACATGACCCGCCGAAAGTGGCGTGACTGTGGGAACCGGAAAAGACGGCCCTGACGACGAGGAAAGACCGTTGTGATTAGCCCTAAGAACGCCTCGCGCGTACTGGGTGCCGCCCCAAGTAATGCGGGGCTGACTGCCGGGAAAAGTAGCTCGAAAGAGCCGGCGGACAGGTCGGAAAGAACGGCCAGCGCCCCTCCTTTAATCGAAAGGAGATGTATATGACTAATCACCATACAAGAAAAATCATCGCGGCCACCTTGGCTGCGTTGTTTACCGGCAATACCTATGCTCAAGAGGCGGTTATCGATGTCGCCGCCATTGAACAGGCTGCACAACAAGTCGCAGCCTGGGGCGAGCAGCACGGCCAAATGATCGAACAAATCACAACCATGGGAAACCAGCTTGCCCAATTGAAGCAAACCTATGACAGCCTCAACGGCAATCGGAATCTTGGCACGATCATGAATAATCCGGCGCTGAGAAACTACCTGCCGCAAGATTGGCAAAAAGTGTATGACGGCGTGAAGCAGGGTGGTTATGCCGGCCTAACAGGTACGGCGAAAACGATGTACAAACAAGTGTACGATGGCTGTAAACACATTGCCGCCGAAGACGAGCGCCTAGCCTGTGAAGCATCGGCCGTGAAAGGGGCGCAAGACAAAGGGTTTGCGATGGACGCTTACGACAAGGCCCAAGGTCGCATGGATCAAATTGAGCAGCTTATGGCGGAAGTCAATAATACTCAAGACCCGAAAGCCATTGCCGAACTGCAAGCCAGGATCGCAACCGAGCAGGCCAATATCCAGAACGAGCAAACCAAGCTACAGATGTACGCAATGGTAGCGGCGGCTGAGGACCGGTTGCAGGAACAGGGGAGGCATGAGTTGAACGCCAAGGCCAACGCCCGGCGCGGATGGATTCAACCGCAAGTTGCCAACTAGGGGTGCCGTCATGATTACTTATGCTCATGTTCCATTGATGATCCTTAGTTTCCTTATCCTGTTGGCGATGTGGCGTTTCTGGTCGTGCATCGATCGGATGGGATTCATGCTCGAAGTAAATCGTCGAGCGCCCTCCATGCTACAGGTCGATATTGTTGGGGCGATCCTGGCTATTATGCCGTTTTTGTTGGCTGCGGTTGATTGGGCGGAGATAATCCTACCTCGTCAGGATACCCCAATTTCGTCCAATATATCCGTGTTCCTGTCCACCGGCTGCTTGCTCGGTTACACGTTCATTTTGCGCGAGTCCGGCGAACGCTTCGCCGGTCATTGGGCGGGTTCCAGGGAAAGCGCTCTACGCACTGTTGCGGCCCTTCGCATCATCGATGCGGCCGAGCTGGCCCATGCGCTTAGAATCGCGCAACAACATGAAACCATTAACAGCGTTGGCCATGTCATCAATCCGGAAAAGCGGGAGGATCGCAAATGAAAAAGCTATTTATGGCCCTGGCCATCACCGGTATTTTCACCGGCTGTGGCGAAAATACGCCGGTTCAAACAGTCGAGTGGTACAAGTCCGATAATCACGATGTTGAACGAAAAGAAATGTTGGCAAAATGCCAGAATAATCCTGGTGAATTGGCCGCCTCACCTAATTGCATTAACGCTCAAAAGGCACAAACCGAAAAAGACCTTTCACGGCGTGGTTACTTGAAAATGCCTTCAGTCGATTTAGGCAAGAAGGGGGATTAGCATGGACCCGATGATTTTTCAATTTATAGGCCAGTTCCTTGATGCCGCGCTTGACCCGTTCATCGGCGGAACAGTTGGCGAGGTCATTTCGACATTCGCCCTGTTTTTCATCGGTTGTGCAACAATTCATTTGACGTTATTGGGCTACGCCATCGGGTGGGGATATGTCGAATTACCAATATCGATGTTCATGAAAACCGGCGCTAAATATGTTTTCATTGCAGCGTTAGCCTTTAACGCGGAAACTTACACAGATTGGATTGTGGGCAGTATCCATTCGTTGGAAACGGGCTTTACATCGGCTTTTGCAGCGACTGGAACGGGAAACGACGTCATATCAGTTTATAAGGTCGTGGATGAGGCGCTAGGCAAGGGATGGAGTATTTCAGCGGACCTTTGGGAAAAAGCTGGCAATCGTGGCTTGACCGAATTGGGGGCGATGCTTGGCGAATACTTCAATGCGGTGATCATCGCTCTTGCAACCGGCCTGCTTGCCGTTCCTGCTGGTGGCATGATTGTTGTTGCAAAAGCCGCATTGACAATCATGCTCGGCATCGGCCCGTTCTTCATTGCCATGCTGCTTTGGCCGGCCACGGCAAAGTTTTTCGACAGCTGGTTCGGGCAGGTGATGACCTACATTATGCGTATTGCGTTGATCGCGGCCGTCATCGGCTTAGCTTTTAAAGGCTTCACGGCGCTAATAAATAGCGTTGATTTGAATAGTGACCAAAACCCGCTCTTCACGTCGCTGGTACTGATTACCTTCACCGTCGTCATGTTCTGGCTTCTGACCGAAGCAAACAATGTGGCGGGACAACTCGCTGGTGGTATCAGCAGTGCGGCTTTAACGCTTCGTGGAATGACACAAGGTGCCATGTCGCCCATACGCGGTATTGCTAACGCGATAAATGGGCCAACCACGCGGCGTGATATGCAATCCGGCATGATGGTTACAGCAGGTCGCGCAAATCATCTGATTGCAGGCAACACAATGTGGAACCCGGCGTACAGGCAACATGTAATGCAAAATTTAGGGAAAAACTGGGGCAAAGCATCGGGTGGTAATTTGAAAGGTAAATAAGCGCTTCCTATTCATAACCCCACTTCGGTGGGGTTTCATTTTCATATTTCCTTCTTTACCTTTTCTTTGGTCACAGTCTTGACCGCCGCCCCATCCAGTTTGGCGAGTAGAGCGGCCGATTGTTGTTGGGTAGCCTCCAACTGGCCGCGTAATGTTGCAGCCTCTTCACG
>CAZGUM010000129.1:0-11798 GCA_964529085.1 uncultured Methylomonas sp.
CGCGAGGGTGTGGCGTGTTTGTTGAAGCTAATCATCCCTGAGTTACAAGTATTCGAAGCTGAGAGCTTTGACGACGGGTTGCTGTTGGCTAAGCAAACGCCGTTGAATCTGGTCATGTTGGATGTGCAGTTGCCCGGCAAAGACGGGTTGACAGGCTTGACGGAATTGAAGGCAGCCTTTCCGGATTTGTGTGTGGTGATGTTTTCCGGGCTGGAGGATAGGGAGTTGATATTCCGGGCGCTACGTTTGGGAGCAATGGGGTTTATCGTCAAGACGGTGTCTCGGCAGGTGTTTGTCGATGCGTTGCGGGACGTATTGGCAGGCAAGGTGTATTTGCCGGCGTCGGCGGTGGGGTTGCAACCTATCGTTGATTTGCCCGCTGGTGGCGTTACACAGCTGCCCAACGTAACCGATTCGGCCAGTGTAGGTCTGACACCGCGCGAGTTCGAGGTGTTGACTTGGTTGGTGCAGGGGATAGGCAATAAGCAGATTGCCCGGCAATTGGGTATCGAAGAGCAAACCGTGCGCAATCATTTGCGGCCGATTTATCAAAAATTTGGCGTTGCTAAGCGCACTGAGTTGTTGGTGAAGGTGTTTGAACGGGGGATTGTGTTTGGGAAGCCTGGGGTGGGGAATTGACGGCAGTGGGATAATATCCCCTGATTAGAAAGCGTTTTCAGCTGAAGCCGCATGTGTGCTAAAAACATCCTTCCGGCATACCCTCTATGAATGCCGAAATCCAGGCTGCATGGATAGCTCGACGCTTGCCATCCATGGCTCTGGATACCCGCTCTTATGCCCTTTGGGTGCCCCAGCGGGTATGACCGACTTTTGGGTTAACTACAGCAACTTACGAATCATGAAAAATGTGGGTGGGGTTGCTGCCAAAGACTCGCTAGTGTTCCGACTCGCTGCTTTTATCGCAGGAAGATTTGGTTATCTGCATGGTGTTAGCCATGGCATCCATCAGGGTTTTGGCGCCGGCGGGTTTGCGCAGAATAGCGGTGTGTGGCGGCAGCATGGTTTTCTCGTGGTCCGAGATGGCGCGGGCGGATAGAATCATGGTCGGTACCGGTCCGCAAGCGGCGTGGACCTTAGCGATGACGTCATGCGCGGTTTCGCGGTTGCCCAGATAAAAGTCGGTGATCAATAAGTCCGGGTCTCTATCATTTTCGCTTAGTAATTCTACGGTTTCCGCCAGAGACGAGGCTTCATGTACCAGGCAGCCCCAGGTTTTCAGTTGCTTGGCGATTGCTTGTAATACCTCGGCATCGTCGTCCACCACCATCACAAAGTAGCCGGAGAAGTCGCCGCCTCTATCTAGTCCGCTGTTTACAGTCGGCATCGGCTCGGCAACCGGTAGCTGGAGTTTAAAGTCGCAGCCAAAACGCGTACCGCATACCAAGTTCAGACTGTGATCGGGTAAACATTTGACGGCGGCGGCCACGTAAGCCAAGCCTATGCCCAATCCGGGTACTTTGTTGTCGTTCTGGCGGCGCTGGTTACGAACAAATTCCTTGAATACCTCTTCGCGCATTTCGGCAGCAATCCCAGGGCCGCTGTCGCAAACATGCAATGTCAGGTGTTGCTTGCCGGTATTGACTGCCGACACCAGTATCCAGCCGCTCTCGGTATATTTAATGGCGTTATCGAGCAAATTACCGAGGATTTGCCGCAGGATATTGATGTCGCTGCGGATGTTGTATGGCTCCTGGCGGCGCAACACAACTTTAAGCCGAATGCCGCGCTTGGCGGCTTGCGGGGCATATTGATTTTCCAGGCTGGTCAGCAATGTATTGATATCGATGTTGGCCGGTTGCGGAATTTGCCGGCCGGTTTCCAGGTTGGCGATGTCTAATACGTGGTTAAAGGCGGCATTTAATTCGTCTATTACCAAGCCCATGCGGTTGAGCATAAACGCCGCGCTATTGATGGGCTGGTTGGTTCGCGCGGTGTCCAATACGGCGGCATAGCAGGCCAAGGCTTGCAACGGTTGGCGCAGATTGTGCCCCATCTGCTGTAAAAAACGGGTTCTATCTTCGGCACTGAGTTGGGCTTTGCGTTTTTCGCGGAAGGATTTGCGGGCGTAGGCTTCCAGTTGGCAACGGGTGCAGACGCCAAACACGTTTACGATAAGCAGGTTGAGGATGGAAGGTATTAAATCTATCATGGTCAGCCCAAGCCAATAGCCGGCAAGCGGCATGGCTAGCGCTGTGCTCCAGCCAAAACCTATCGTTGCCCGCAACGACATGAACATTTGTCCATAGCTGAAAAAATACATGGGCAACAGGGCCGGCCAGGTTTCCGCGTAGTAGCGGGGGTTGCCGTCATATAACAGAAAGGCGATTAAGTTAGCCGCGGAAAGCCCGGCGCTGAGTTTGGCGATGGTGTTGATTTTTGAGACGGCATCCAATCCAACATATAAGTATCTGAATAAACCCAAAAGCACCAAGACGATGGGAAGCCTTAACAAGAGTTCCGAGCTGGAAACATGGCCGATGTGCAGGTCAAGCAGAATATAGGCTAGGAAAGCAGTAGCGCCCAAGCCTAAGGCCCATCTTAACGGGCTTAGTAATACCAGATAGCGTTCTTCCCAAAATCGCCGTTCGCTGTCTTCGTCAAACAGTGGGATAGCAAATAGCTTGGTGGGGCTTAACGATTGAAGGGTACGCGGAAAATGCTTGAATGGGCGATGACTCACCGGAGCCCTGAAAAATGCCTTGCTGGAAAAGTGGTCGATAAACGGATTTGGTTTGCGCATACCAGGTCCCAGTCGCAACCATCGTATTCGGCGCCGCCCAATGGCGCATTAGCCTTTCCGATAGCCAAGTTATTTTTATTTCTTGGCTTTATTCTCTCTGTTCCGGCAGGCTTAAGCAAGCAATCTTAACTAACGCATAAACATATTCGTCTGGTTTTAAATACTTAATCTCCAGCGTTGATAAAGAATGCTTAAAATCAATGCGCATTGCAATACAGCCGAGATCAGAGCACCGATTGCCGAATCGGCCCACAGCGGAAAAAATAGCGCCGATATACTGCTCATGCCTATCGCACTGAATAGTCCCGGTAGAATGCCGTACAGCAGTGCGGCGGACAGCAAACTTAGGCTGAATGCGCGTTGCGGGTTTTTGCCGTAGCAAAAAAACAGATAGATAGCGCAATCGCGTAAAACCAGCAAAGCGATTGCTAATGGATAAGCGTGCAAGGAAATGTCGAGCCAAGCCAGTTGTTGCTCGCGGAAACTCAGAAAGACTGCAAACGGCAGACTAAGCGCAAAACTCAATACACCCAATGGCAATTCTTCGCCAACTCGGCGCCAGTTGGCTTGTTGCCAATAATCCAGCAAGCGTTTGATGCGCATCGGCTCGTGCCGTTCGACGATGGCACCGACGTATGTCAGCGCGGTGCAAACTACAAAAGCAGCCAGGGAAAACGAATAACCGGAGCTGGGTATAAAGCCGCCCAAATAAACGATCAAAAATAGCGTAAAGCCAAACCAGGCCCAAGGCAAATTCCGTATTCCCAGGTCTTGCGCCAGCAGACGATAGTCGCCCATGATGCACCAGAATAATGCAAAAAATAGGCTTATTTGGTGCAAGGTATGCGCGGGAACTCGTATGTTGTACCAAGAATTGATTAGCGAAGTGCCGGGCAAATAATTAGAAGTATCGGTTAAATCCGTCAATGATGGCGTGACGATAATAAAACCTACCAAAGCCAAAACCAGTATCGATCCGGTTTTCAGTTGACCGCGTTGTACGGCCAGCAAACCTATTAGCAAGCCAGCACTTTGCACCAGTAAGGCCGTGCCTATCGCATAAAAAAACAATAAAGGCAGGGTGGCGGGGTTATTGGTGGCCAAGGCATGAACCAGCAGACAGATGCTGGCGCAGTACCAGACCATACTGGTGCTGCCGAGCAGTTTGCCCCAGGCCATTTGCCAAGGTCCCAGCGCGGAGAGACGCTGGGTATCCCAGGTGCGGTCACGATATTCCTCGACGATACTGTCGAGGCTTTGCCGCGCACCCCAGAGGAGGGTGATCAGTAGGAATAGCATCAGCGCGGCTTGCGCTGTTATGGTACCTAGACGGTAATTGTCCAGAAAATACGTTAGGCTGAATACGGCTCCCAACACGGCCGGTGCGCCGACTAGTCGGGCCTGGGAGCATTCCAAAATCAGTTGGCGTTGAAATTCGGGATTCAGATTCATGAGGCGTCGCGGATGGTTTGTAGATAAGCGTCTTGCAGATTGCTGCTGGCGGGGGCGAACTCGCAGACCGGCAAATCCAAAGCAACCAGGGTTTTCAGTGCTTGGTGTTGCAGGCTTGCGTCACCGTCGATTTGCAACAAGGCTTGCTGTTTGTCGTCGCAATTCAACACCTTAAAACCGGATTGCGTTTGTAAAAGGCTCAGCAGGTTTTCGACCGGTTTGGCTAGCAGCAATTTAAACGGTTTGACTAACGAAGGGACTTTGACAGCGACTTGTTCGACGATACGGCCTTGGCGCAGCACCAGCATATCGGTGCAGTAGGCTTCCAATTCCGCTAGGATGTGGGAAGAAACCATCAGCGTCATGCCTTGGGCTTGCAAATCCAGAAACAGCTCAGCCAGTTCGTGGCGGGCCTCCGGATCCAGGCCGGAGGCCGGTTCGTCCAGCAAGACTACCGGCGGTTTATGGATGATGGCTTGCGCAATCGCCACCCGCTGGCGCAGGCCGCGCGATAACTCGGCCGGGCTGTTTTCCAATCTATCTTGAATATGCAAGCGCCGGCTGACATCGTCAATAGCGGCAGCGCAATCGGATTCTAAAATGCCTTGGGCGCGGGCTACATAGTGCAAGCACTGCCGCACGGTCAATCGTTGATAAAGGCCAAAAAAATCAGATAAATAGCCGATGATACGATGGCAATCGCGTGGTTGTTCCAGGACGTCGATGCTGGCGATGTTGATTGCGCCGCTAACCGGCTGATCTAATGCCGCCATGCAACGCAATAGCGTGGTTTTGCCGGCGCCGTTAGGGCCGACCAGCGCGGTAATGCTGCCGGCGGCGATTTTGAAAGACACATCGTCCAAGGCGCGCAGGCCGGGGTACTCGAAAGTCAGCTTATCGACGGTGATCATGGCTGGTATTTTGGCAGAAATAACTGCTATCGATCATACCGCTTTTTTTACTGTGTTGATGCCGATTATTGGTCCGTGACTTATCTGTTTCAATTGGGCATGAACTTTGCTGAAATTATTGGCAGGGCGGCTAGGTGCAGTTTAATTTGAATGGAAATTTTGTCCAAGGTTCGGGCGTGGCAAATGCCGGTTCCCTGTGCGGTGAGCGGTGAAACTGTGTATCATTCATTACCAATTCGCGATTTATTGCCGGAGTGAATTTACCGCCATTTATAATATCGATGTCGTTCGATCCGGTGAGTGCGTTCATGACTACCGCTATCCGCCGATCCACCCGCGTGTAACAGTTACTCGATTTTTAAACATAAACTTAGGAGATATGAATGCATAACGTCACGTTGATTAAAGGTGATGGTATTGGCCCTTCGATCATGGATGCCGCAGTGGCGGTGATTAACGCATCGGGTGCAAAAATTAATTGGCATGAGGCGGATGCCGGCATGTCGGCTTACGAAAGAACCGGTACGCCGCTGCCGGATGCCACGATGGAATCTATCGCGCAAACGCGGGTGGCGTTTAAAGGCCCACTGACCACGATGGTCGGAGAGGGCTTTAGAAGTATCAACGTCGAACTGCGCAAACAATACGACCTCTATGCCAACGTGCGGCCGGCAAAAAGCTGGAAGGGTGTTAAAACCCGCTACGACGATGTGGACATCGTCATTGTGCGCGAAAATACCGAAGGTTTGTATGTGGGTTTGGAACATTATCTGACCCCGGCCAAAGACATTGCCGAGAGCCTGGCGGTGGTCACCAAAGCCGGTTCGGAACGTATTGTTGAATATGCCTTCAAATATGCGATCGATAACGACCGCAAAAAGGTCACGGTTTGCCACAAGGCCAATATCCTTAAATACACTCAGGGCTTGTTTCTGAGAGCGGCGCGGGAAGTGGCGGCAAAATATCCGGATATTGAATTCGACGAAAAAATTGTCGATGCGGCCTGCATGCACATGGTGATGAAGCCTGAGCAATTCGATGTGGTGGTAACCACGAATATGTTTGGCGACATTCTGTCCGATTTGACCGCTGGTCTGGTGGGTGGGCTAGGCTTAATTCCGGGTGCCAATATCGGTGCCGATGCCGCCCTATTCGAAGCGGTACACGGCAGCGCGCCGGATATCGCCGGCAAAAATATTGCCAACCCTACGGCGGTAATGATGGGTGGCGTGATGATGCTGAACCATTTAGGCGAACACGAAGCCGCCATCCGCATGCAAAACGCCATTGAAAAGGTCGTGAACGGCGGTGTTTATGTGACCCCTGATTTGAACTCCGACAGTAAATACGGCACCAAGGAAATGGGGCAAGCCATTGTCGATGCGATGAGTTAATTCGGTTGGAGGCGACAGTCATCAGTTAGTTTTTTTAACCGGTTCCCAGAGCGGGAGTACCGTTTTCTCCAGGATAAATCTATGTTAGAACAATACCGAAAACACGTAGCCGAACGCGCCGCCGAGGGCGTAGTGCCAAAACCTCTGGACGCCGAGCAAGTCGCGGCATTGGTTGAGTTACTGAAAAATCCGCCCGTCGGCGAAGAAGTGTTTTTGCTGGATTTGCTGGCAAATCGCATTCCCGCCGGCGTCGATGAAGCCGCGTATGTCAAAGCCGGTTTTCTGACCGCCGTTGCAAAAGGCGAGGCAACTTCACCTTTGCTAACGCCGGAAAAAGCCACCGAATTGCTCGGTACCATGCTCGGCGGTTACAACGTAGCGCCGCTGATCGAATTGCTCGACAACGCTGGGCTGGCGCCGATTGCCGCCAAAGCACTGTCGCAAATTTTGCTGATTTTCGATGCTTTCCACGATGTCCAAGAAAAAGCCGAAGCCGGCAATGCTTACGCCAAACAGGTATTGCAGTCCTGGGCCGATGCCGAATGGTTTACGGCCAAGCCGGAAGTGCCGGAAAAACTGACAGTGACGGTATTTAAAGTCACCGGCGAAACCAATACCGACGATTTGTCGCCTGCGCCAGACGCCTGGTCGCGGCCGGACATCCCGTTGCACGCCAAGGCCATGCTGAAAATGCCGCGCGACGGCATCACCAATGCCGAACAGCAAATTACCGAACTCAAAGCCAAGGGCTTTCCGGTGGCCTACGTCGGCGACGTGGTCGGCACCGGCTCCTCGCGCAAATCCGCCACCAACTCTGTGTTGTGGTTCATGGGCGACGACATTCCGTTTATCCCCAACAAACGCGGCGGCGGCGTCTGCATCGGCGGCAAGATCGCCCCGATTTTCTTTAATACGATGGAAGATTCCGGCGCACTGCCGATCGAATGCGACGTCACCGGTATGGCCATGGGCGATGTGATCGATATTTATCCTTACCAAGGCGTCGTCAAACGCCACGGAACCGATGAAGTCGTCTGCGAATTTAGTTTAAAAACCGAAGTCATCTTCGACGAAGTTCGCGCCGGCGGCCGGATTCCGTTGATTATCGGTCGGGGCTTGACCGACCGCGCCCGCCAATTTTTGGGCTTGCCGGCATCGAGCGTATTCCGCCGCTTGGGCGTGGCTCACGACAGCGGCAAGGGTTTCACGCTGGCGCAAAAAATCGTCGGTAAAGCTTGCGGTGTGGCCGGCGTCAGGCCGGGCAGCTATTGCGAACCGAAAATGACCACGGTCGGCTCTCAGGATACTACCGGGCCGATGACCCGTGATGAGTTAAAAGACCTGGCTTGCCTGGGCTTTTCCGCAGACTTGGTGATGCAATCATTTTGTCATACCGCCGCTTATCCGAAACCGGTGGACGTGCAGATGCAGCACACCTTGCCGGACTTTATTATGACGCGCGGCGGCGTGTCACTGCGTCCCGGTGATGGCGTGATTCACTCCTGGCTGAACCGGATGCTGTTGCCGGATACCGTCGGCACCGGCGGCGATTCGCATACCCGGTTCCCTATCGGTATTTCCTTCCCGGCCGGTTCAGGTCTGGTGGCGTTTGCGGCCGCGACCGGCGTGATGCCGCTGGATATGCCGGAATCGGTTTTGGTGCGCTTCAAAGGCCAGATGCAACCCGGAATTACCTTGCGTGATTTAGTCAACGCGATTCCTTACGCGGCATTGAAAAGCGGCTCGTTGACCGTGGCTAAACAAGGCAAGAAAAACGTGTTTTCCGGCCGGATTCTGGAAATCGAAGGTTTGCCGGATTTGAAAGTCGAGCAGGCGTTTGAATTGTCCGACGCTTCTGCCGAGAGGTCAGCCGGCGGTTGCACCATCAAGCTTAACGAAGCACCGATCCGCGAATATCTGAACTCCAACATTACCTTGTTGAAATGGATGATCGCGGAAGGTTACGGCGATGCCAGAACTATCCAACGCCGGATCAAGGCGATGCAAGATTGGCTGGAGAACCCGATATTGATGGAAGCGGATCAGGATGCGGAGTATGCGGAAATTATTGAAATCGATTTGAACCAAATCACCGAGCCATTGCTGGCTTGCCCGAACGATCCGGATGACATCAAGCCATTGTCGGAAGTGGCTGGTACCAAGATCGACGAGGTGTTTATCGGTTCCTGCATGACCAACATCGGTCACTTCCGCGCCGCCGGCAAATTACTGGAAAAAGCCGGCGCGTTGCCGACCCGCTTATGGGTTGCGCCACCGACCAAAATGGATCAAAACCAGCTGATTGAAGAGGGCTATTACGGCACCTTTGGTAAAGTCGGCGCGCGCACCGAAATGCCGGGATGTTCGTTGTGCATGGGTAACCAGGCGCGGGTGGCGGAAGGCTCGACCGTGGTATCGACCTCGACGCGTAACTTCCCCAACCGCTTGGGCAACGGCGCCAACGTCTATCTGTCCTCGGCGGAATTGGCGGCGGTATGTTCGCTGCTGGGCAAAATTCCGACGGTGGCGGAGTATATGCAATACGCCGCCAGCATCGAACAAACCAGTGCGGATACCTATCGCTATCTAAATTTCGATCAAATCGACAGTTATCAAGACAAAGCGAAACAAGTGGCCTAATGAGCATCGGGCAGTTCCTGTGTATGGTGTGGGAACTGCTTTTTCCCTGTGTTTTACCGCTAATAAATAATACCGGTGATATAAAGTCGTAGTCGGATTGGGAGTGTCTATTGGCCCACACTTTTTCTGCGAAAACTGCTAGTCTTATTGACTTGATTCAGCGGGTGGGGTTGAGCTTGGAACAGGATATAACGACAGATTTGCGGGTGTTGGAAAGTCATTTGGACGGAATGCTCAACCGCGTCCAACATAACAGCCTGACCTTGAAGCGTTTACAAAATTTTGAAATGCGTCTGCTGGGGCTTAATTCGCTGGCGGAAATGATCGAGTTTATTCTCGGGGAGGCCAAGGCGCTGTTCGATCTGGACGTGATTAGCTTGTGTTTGATCGACTCGAAAAACGAAATAGCCGGCTATCTGGAAGTGGATAATTATAATTACCGGGACAGGGAAGGGCTGTTTTTGGCAAGTAGCGAATGGCAATTGCGCCATAGTTTCGGATTGTCCGATCAACCGTTTTTGGGAAGCTATCAAACCACGGTCTGCGAAAAGTTTTTTTCCGAATCCAATCAACAAAAGCCGGCGTCGGTGGTGATTGCACCGCTGATTCGTCGGGATAGGTATCTGGGGTCTTTAAACCTGGGCAGTTATCATAATGAGCGCTTCATGCAAGGTATGGCCACCGATTTTGTCGAGCATATCGCCTCGGTCATAAGCATTTGTTTGGAAAACAATTTAAACGTCGAAACCATGCGTCGCACCAGTTTGGTCGATCCCTTGACCGGCGTGAACAATCGGCGTTTCTTGGAGCAGCGCATAGAGGAAGAACTGGATCGCAGTCAGCGCAATCGCGAGCCGTTGTCTTGTCTATTTCTGGATATCGATTTTTTTAAGCGCATCAACGACGGTTTTGGGCATCAGGCTGGCGATCATGTGTTGGCTGTCGTAGCCGGTATTATCAAGAAGTTGCTGCGTAATAACGATGTGCTGGCGCGCTATGGCGGTGAAGAATTTGTGGCCTTGCTGTCGCAAAGCGACGAAAGCACCGCTTCGGAAATCGCCGAGAGGATCAGATTTAGTATTGCCAATCTGCAGGTGAAATACGGCGATCAAGCCATCCCGGTAACTATTTCAATCGGTGTGGCGACTTACCGGCCCAGTCGATCGCAGAAAAAACCTGTCGCAGAGATTGCTTTGCAATTGGTGCAAACCGCGGATGCTGCCTTGTACGAAGCCAAACGCAAAGGCAGGAATCGGGTTGAAAACGGTGGTTTGGTATTAATTGCCGAGTCGGTTTAGTTATAGCCGTTGGGATTATTTTTCTGCCAGCGCCAAGTGTCGGTCATCATCTGCTTTAAATCCCGTTCCGCTTTCCAGCCTATTTTCTCTTCCGCTAAACTCGGGTCGGCGTAGCAAGCCGCAACATCGCCGGCTCGACGTGGTGCGATTTTGTAGGGAACGGCCTGATCTGTTACTTCGATAAAGGTGTTGATCATTTCCAACACGCTGTAGCCGTTGCCGGTCCCTAAATTTATTGCATCGCAAACCGCAGTATCGGCAGCTTTGCCGAGCAGGTATTGCAAGGCTTTGATATGGCCTTGCGCCAAATCCACCACATGAATGTAATCGCGGACGCCGGTGCCGTCCTTGGTGGGATAGTCGTCACCGAATACCGATAGAATCGGTAATTTGCCGATGGCTACCTGCGATAAAAACGGCATCAGATTATTGGGTATGCCATTGGGATCTTCACCTATCATCCCGCTACTGTGCGCACCGATCGGGTTGAAGTAACGCAGGATTGCGAATTGCCAGGGTTGGTTGCTATTAAATGTATCGGCATTGCTGACATCCCGCAGGATTTCTTCGATAAACAGTTTGGTGCGGCCGTAAGGATTGGTGGCTTGCAGTGGAAAGTTTTCCAGAATCGGCACACTATGCGGATCGCCGTAAACGGTCGCGGACGAGCTGAAAACCAATCTTTTCACCGCAAATTCGCTCATTGTCTCCAGCAGCACTTGGGTGCCGTAGATATTGTTGCGGTAATAACTCAAGGGTTGCTGGCAGGATTCGCCGACGGCTTTCAGGCCGGCGAAATGAATCACTGCATCGATTTTATGCGCTTTGAAAATCGCGCGCAGTGCGGCTTGGTCGGTTATGTCGGCTTGATAGAAAACGGGTTTTTGCGAGGTGATAGTTTCGATGCGTTTCAGCGATTCAAGTTTGCTGTTGCGGAGATTATCGACCACGATGACCTCGAAGCCGTTATTCAGTAGCTCTACGCAGGTATGGCTACCAATGTAGCCGGCGCCGCCCGTCACCAAAATTGTATTTTTCATCGTTGCATTCCATGGTTAGCGTTCGAGGATGTCCAGTCCAGCTTCGTCAGAGACTACTCGCGGCAGGTTTGATTCGGGATCGCGGCGTAGCCCGGCAAAATCGAACAGGCTGGCGTCCGCCATTTGCGACGGTGCGATATTTTGCAAGCTGGCGAAAATGGTTTCTATACGGCCGGGGAACTGTTTATCCCAACCGGTCAGCATTTGCTTCATGGCCTTACGTTGCAGGTTTTCTTGAGAACCGCAAAGATTGCAGGGAATGATCGGAAACTGTTTGAAAGCCGCGAAGCGGTTGATGTCTT
>CAZGUM010000130.1:0-2542 GCA_964529085.1 uncultured Methylomonas sp.
GGCCGAATCCTTATTCGAAACCGTCTCCGCCGAAGACAAGGAAGACATGGTCGATTTGATCGAAACCATCTCGACTTTTCTGGAAAACGGCGACGAGGCCGGGCTGCGCGAGCCGGTGGAACGCTTGAGCGACATCATTTACTACCTGGAATCGTGATGCAGCGCTGCCCGGCCTGCAACGCCCGGCTCGGCGCGCTCACGCTCTGCCCGCGCTGCGGCGCCGAGCTGAAGCAAATCATCCGCAGCCAACGTCTGGCCGAACAATGGCTGAGTGTATCCTTACAAAGCGCGGGGTACGGACTAATGGATGTAGCGGTGCCGGCGGTATTGCGCTCCTTGAGTTTCAGGCAAACCCCGGCCGCCAAGCTGGTTAAAGGGTTTTTGGTTCAGCGCCTGTATCGGACGCTTTATCAAGACGTGGCAGAGCGGCGCTGGTCGGAAGCGCACGATGTTCTGGGCCATTTGCGAATGTTGGAAGGTCGGAATGAAACCTTGCATCGGTTTTATGACATGATAGATCATCTGTCGGTGAAATCCGACGTAAACTCCAGTTGTGATTAGCGGCGCGTGATGCGGCCGGGCCAAACCGTTTAAATCTATCTGACGGGTCCTGCTCCGCTAGCGTGTCTTGCGTTTAACTTTCGGTATATCGCGATGAAAAAACTGCTGCTTACCCTGTTGGCCATCTTGCTGATCATCGAAGAATGGTTGTGGGATTTTCTATCGGCCTGCGCTCATTATCTGGCTTTGCTACTCAGGCTGGAAGGTATCGAACGCTGGTTGGCGCAAACTTCGCCGGCCATGGCTTTGCTGGCATTCACGATTCCGGTGCTGATTGTGACGCCGATCAATCTGGCGGCTTTGGCTTTGCTGCTACACGGCATGCTGTTGCAGGGTATCTTGCTGGAAGTGTTCGCCAAGTTGCTCGGTACTTTGCTGGTGGCGCGGGTGTTCAAATTGACTAAGCCGCAATTGTTGACGTTTGCCGTGATCGCTTTTGTCTATCACACTGTGATGGGCTGGCTGCAATGGGCGCACGCGAAGATAGTCGATACCGAGATTTACCGTTGGTCGCGGCAGGTTAAAGCGCAGGTGAAGGCGAAAGTGAAAGCGTGGTTGGGTTAATTCTGGGGAGATTTAAATCGCCCCTACTCCGGTTTGGCGTCAGTCAGTGCTTGCCGCTGTTTTAACAATACGTAGCCGCAGACTATCAGCGAGGCTATTATCAACATCGTACCGAGTAGCTGCGCTAATTTTGCCAACGTATGATCCTGCGCCAACAAGCCGGATTCGGTTAGTAAATATTCCCAATCGTGAAAACCGTAAGGTGCGGAATGGCCGAAATTGCCGCCTAGCAAGGGCAATTGTCCGGCGCGGGCATCGTTGATATACGGGGCAATATCCAGGAAGTTCTCGCCCACCCACCATAAACACAAGCCGGCGCCGAACGGGTCGCGGGTTTTTAGCAATAAGGTCAGCATGCAAATCGTCGGCATCAGTAATTGGCCCAATGTGCCGCCCAGCGAGGTGATAAATTGTCCGAACGGCCGAAAAATCAGATGACCGGCTTCATGAAACGGCAGATTGACCAAGTGCAGAAACGATTCGCCGGCCGCATTGCTTGCCAGGCCCGGTGTAATCAGTAACCAGCTCCAGAGTAAAAATCCTGGTAATAATACGCAACGGCCAACAAAGATGGCTTGATTGTCTGCATAAATGTCGTTGCCGAATATGGTGTCCGCCGGCGGTTCGATGTGAATGATGACTTGGAGCCGTTCCGCAGTCGGCGAACTTGAGCTGCCATGGTACTTGGAATATTTGGCAAAAACGATACCGCAATGCGGGCAGGTTTCCTCGGCGGGCGGCACGTCCCGATTACACTTTGGGCATGGCTTCATTCTGGAGCTCCAGGCTGGATGAGTGAGGATTTGTATAGGTTTTGCCAATAAACCTTAGCAGCAAGGCCGGGATTTTTCGTCTCCGGCAAGTTTTTATTTGCAGGTTCGGCGGTTTGCCGAGCGAACGAGATTTTGAGGTTAATCATGTTGGAACTGACATTTGCCAGGGCCGAGCCGGCCGATGCGGCGCAACTGGCGGAGCTGATAAATTCCGCGTATCGCGGCGAATCCAGTCGGCAGGGCTGGACCACCGAAGCGGATTTGCTGGATGGCCGAAGAACCGATGTCGAGGATATTTTGCATCTAATTGCCGGACCCGATTCGAAGCTCTTGTTGTGCAGGCGCGGCGGCGAACTGTTGGGTTCGGTGCATTTGCAGCATCAGGATCGGCAAGTGCACATCGGTATGTTGGCGGTAAAGCCTTCGAGCCAAAATTTAGGAGTTGGCAAGCGGTTATTGCAGGCGGCGGAAGTCGAAGCCTGTCAAGCGTGGCGGGCAAAGCGTTTGCTGATGGCGGTAATTCCATGCAGGACGGAGCTGATCGCCTTTTACGAGCGGCGCGGCTACCGGCGCACGGGGATTGTTAAAGCGTTTCCGCTGAATCCGGTATTGTGGGTGCCCAAGGTGACCGGGTTGTCCTTGGA
>CAZGUM010000130.1:2642-11586 GCA_964529085.1 uncultured Methylomonas sp.
GCCGGTTTAATTGCTTGATCTTGATATAAATTTCTTTGTACGCGTTTGAAAAATATGCTACTAAATACGGCGCGTCAACAAGAGAAAAAGCCAAACCGTTTCAAACGGACACGGAAAATCCTTGGGTCTGTTCTGCAGATAGCCGGATTGCCTCTTTTCCAAACCTGAATGTTCATGTTTGGTTTATGCCCGGCGTGAGTTATTTCACGCAGGCTCGGCTCTTTTTGCGATCGGAGGTGAATATGGTGAATAAATTTTATACGTGTCTTGCCGGACTATGTTTTCTGCTGGCAGCCGATACGGCTCTTGCTTATGCGACATTTTCGGATGGTAACGGCGGTGTCGAAAAGTGGGGTGGCAACAATACGCCCGGCACGGCTGGTGGATCTGTCACCTGGGGCTTTATCCCGACCGGTACCTCGGGTTCGGTTTATTGTGGCGATGCCTGTCCCGGAACTGCTCAGAGCTCGCTCTGGATAGAAAATTCGCCGGGTACCGGCTACACCCTGACGGCTTTGACCAGTTTGCAGAGCGTAATCGAGGCCGCTTTCGACAAATGGGCCAGCGTTGCCAACATCAGTTTTGTCGGGCCGCTCCCCGATTCGGGTAAGTCCATCAATAATCCCGCAGCCGGCACGCCGGATATTCGTATCGGCGTGTTTGCCTTCGCTTCCGGTGGCGGTGCCGTGGGCTATGCGCCGCCGCCGAATGGCGGTACCGGTAGCGGAGACATTATTTTCGACGTTAACTCTTTCTACGGCTTCCAGCCGGGCAATGACGGCGATACTTTTTATCCCGGCGGCCCGTCCACCGCGCCGAACGATTTCGAAAGCTTGCTGCTGCACGAACTCGGTCATGCCTTGGGTCTGGCGCATCCAACTACCTTTGACAGTAGCTGTCCGGTGATGGAAGTTGGCGGTTCGTGTTTCGGCAAGATAAACCGTACGCTGGATGCCGACGATATCGCCGGTATCCAATATCTCTACGGTGCGCCGGCACCGGTACCTCTGCCCGCAGCTGTCTGGTCTTTCGGCACCGCTCTGTTCGGTTTTCTGTGGATGAACCGCAGACGCAATCTCGCTTGACGCTAGTCAGCCATGGCGGTTTTCCCGCCATGGCCGGTTCTAACCTGTCTCGGTTTCCTTATCCTCGTCGGCCGACATATCGGATATTTCCTTCAAGCGTGCCACGGCCCTGAAGTTGACACTGCCTTCCGGATACTGACCTTCCGCATTGATGGTGCCGGCTTCTTGTCCGGTTAGCAGGCTTAACGCTTCGTCGACGTTCGACACCGTATAAATCGCAAACTGCCCTTGCTCGACGGCATCCACCACTTGCTGTTTCAACATCAGGTTACGTTTGTTCGATGCCGGAATGATCACCGCCTGCTTACCCGTCAAACCGCGCGCAGCGCAGAGTTCGAAAAAGCCTTCTATTTTCTCGTTAACGCCGCCGATGGCTTGCACTTCGCCGTATTGATTGATCGAACCGGTCATCGCGAAGCCTTGTTGGATCGGGGTGCGGGTCAAGGCCGAGATCAGGCAGCACAGCTCGGCCAGTGAGGCGCTGTCGCCATCAATGTGGCCGTAGGATTGTTCCATCGCGATGCTGGCGGAGATGGCCAGCGGAAATTGCTGGGCGTAACAGTGGCCGAGATAGCCGCTCAAAATCATCACGCCCTTGGAATGAATGGGTTGCCCCAATTCCACTTCCCGCTCGATATCGACAATGCCTCTGGAGCCGGGATGCACGGTGGCGGTGATCCGCGCCGGCGCGCCGAAGCTGCTGCCGCCGATGTCCATCACCGTTAGGCCGTTGACCTTGCCGATGGCTTCGCCGTCGGTATCGATCAGGATGGTGCCTTCCAGCATTTCTTCCAGGATGGCTTCCGCAATACGGCCGTTGCGTTGTTCCCGGGCCGCTAGCGCCAGTTCGATTTCGGTTTTATCGATTTGGCTGGCCTGGGTTTGTGCGGCCAGTAAATTGGCTTCGGCGATGATTTCCAGGCAGCTGTTCACGTGCGCGGACAGGCGCTGCTGATTTTCCGCCAGCCGGCAACTGTATTCGATCAAGCGCAGCAAGGCTGCGTCGGTCAAGGCTTTGGCTCCGGAGTCGGCGGCATGCCGTTTCAACAATTGCACGAATTGGCCGACATTGTCCGGGCTGCGTTTGATGTGATCATCAAAGTCGGCCAACACCCGGAACATCTCGTTGAATTCGCTATCCAGCTCTTCCAGCAGATAATAAATATCGCGCGAGCCGACCAGTATGACTTTGACGTTAAGCGGAATCACGCCGGGTTTTAGCGTGATGGTGTTAATGCCCAGTTCGGAATAAGGTGATTCGATTTCGACACGGCCGGCTTGCAGGGCTCGCTTCAGGCCTTCCCAAACGAAGGGATAAGTCAGCACTTTTTCAGCGTCCAGGATCAGATAACCGCCGTTGGCGCGGTGCAGCGAGCCGGGGCAGATGCGCCGGTAACTGGTGACCAGCGTGCCTTGGTCGCTGACATATTCGATGCGTCCGAACAGGTTTTGATAGATGGGGTGCGGTTCGTAGATCACCGGTGCGCCGTTGCCGTCGTGTTTGCAATCCACCAGGATGTTGGGCAGATATTGCTCGATCAGCGCCAGGCGCTTGGCAATGATCTCCCTGCTATCCTGACTGCGGCTGGGCATCAGTAACTCGCCGATGGTATTGCTCAGGCTTTTCTCGATTTCCGCCAGATAAGTAATGACGTCATCGACGTTTTGGTATTTGGTGTTCAGCTCGGCTAGCAGAGGCTCCAACGCCTGCTTGATGGTGTCGTTGTCGAGCTGACGGGTTTCTTCGACCAGCGTGCGCCGCCATTGCGGCAATTCCAGTAACACGTCGCCGAGATATTCTTCCAGTTCCTCGGTGTGTTGATGAAAAGCATCGCGCTCCGCTTGCGGCAGCAAGGTGAATTGATCTTCGTCCAGGGCTTTGTCGTTGCGAATCGGCAAAAAAGTGATGGTGTCGCTGTCGCGGTATAAGGCCACGCTCATCTCGCGGGCTTTTACATCGACCAGGTCGATCGCACTGTTGTAACGTTGGTTAAAACGCCGCTCTATCGTGGTTTTCTTTTGCTGATAACTGGGGCTTTCAAATGCGGCAGGAAAGGTAGCCAATACATCGTCTATCAGTTTTTCGATATCTTTGGCAAAACTGTGTCCTTCTCCTGACGGCAATTCGATGGCCACCGGCTCGCGCTGATTTTCGAAATTGTCCACATAGGCATAAGACAGCGGCGATTCCTGCTGTTCGGCATAGGTGTTCAAATAATGACTGACCATGGACAGGCGCCCGGTGCCGGGATCTCCCATCACGAAGATGTTGTAACCTGGCGCTTTCATTGCTACCCCGAAGGCTAGTGCCGACTGGGCGCGGTGCTGGCCGAGGATGATACTTTGCTGCGCAGTTGGCGCGGTGCCGGGCAGATCGATTGCCAGCTTCAAGGCCGAGACCGGCAGTTTCAATTGTTCAAGCATGGCGCGGTTATTTGCTGTCCGGCATCGACAGCATGTGGCGCATGCGTTCGGCCTTGGTTTTCAGATATTCAAGATTGTCTTGATGAATGCGGGTTTCGATGGCGATGCGGTTGTTCACCTTAATCCCCAGTTTGGTCAGTTCGTCGATTTTCAAAGGGTTATTGGTGATCAGTTCGATGGAGCGCACTTGCAAGCTGTTTAAAATCAGCGCGGCTATGTCGTATTGGCGTTCGTCGGCCAGATGGCCGAGCTTGATGTTGGCATCTACGGTATCCAGGCCTTGGTCTTGCAGATTATAAGCCTGCAGTTTTTTCAGCAAGCCGATGCCGCGGCCTTCCTGGCGCAGATAAATCAGTACGCCGCAGCCGGCGGTATTGATCAGGTCCAGCGCCATATCCAGCTGTTCGCCGCAATCGCAACGCCGCGAACCCAGCACATCGCCGGTAAAACATTCGGAATGAATGCGGACCGGCACGTCTTCCTTACCGGCCACCTCGCCCTTGACGAAGGCGACGTGTTCTTTTTTATCGAGGCTGTTGCTGTAGTAGTGCAGAATGAATTCGCCGTGCTTGGTGGGAATCCGGGTTTGAACTTTATCTTCTATGCTTGCTTTCACTGATATTGAAATCCTTAATGCGCAGCTTATATGGGTAAAAGCCGACGACTGCATGGATGCAGGAGGTAGGGCAACGCCGGGAGCGGTTGCCGAGAGCCTTTCTGAATCGCTTGTTCGGAAACGATTGAGAAAGGCTCCAGGCCTTGATGTTTGGCTTTACGGCGATATTGGGTTTTGTCGGCGTAGGTTTGTGTTTTGTTGAATTGATGGGCGAATTTCGCCACCGGATTTTTAATGGGTTTGTCGTGCAAACCCTTGCTGGGGTTTTGTTTTCTCATGCTTTTTTCTCCGTAAGCTATTAAAATAACGTTTTATTTGACCATAGATTGCCTGTGAAATTCCAGAAAGACTTTGATGTGATCGTAGTGGGCGGCGGCCATGCCGGTACCGAGGCGGCGCTGGCGGCCGCGCGTTCCGGTGCGCAAACCCTGTTATTGTCACAAAACATCGAAACGCTGGGGCAGATGAGTTGCAACCCGGCGATAGGCGGAATCGGCAAAGGCCATCTGGTCAAGGAAGTGGATGCGCTGGGCGGTATTATGGCGCAGGCTATCGATAAAGGCGGCATACAGTTTCGCATCCTGAATGCCAGCAAAGGCCCGGCGGTAAGGGCGACGCGTGCGCAAGCCGACCGAATGTTGTACAAGCAGGCGGTACGCACCGCACTGGAAAACCAAGCCAATCTGGCCTTATTCCAGCAAACCGTTTCTGATTTGTTGGTTGAGGGCGACCGGGTGGTGGGTGTAAAAACCCAGATGGGCTTGGAGTTTAATGCTCGGGCCGTGGTGTTGACTGCCGGTACCTTCCTGGCTGGCCGTATCCATATTGGTTTGGAAAATTATAGCGGCGGCCGGGCTGGCGATGCGGCATCGATTGCCTTGGCGGAGCGTTTGCGTGAATTGCCCTTCCGCATCGGTCGTTTGAAAACCGGAACACCCGCACGCATCGACGGCCGTACCATCGATTACAGCAAATTGCAGGAACAGCATGGCGACACGCCGCTACCGGTGTTCTCGTTCATGGGCAACCGCGAGCAGCATCCGCGACAAATCTGCTGTCACATCACCCGCACCAATCAGGAAACCCACGACATCATCCGTTCCGGTCTGGATAGATCACCGATGTACTCCGGGATTATCGAAGGCGTGGGTCCGCGTTATTGCCCGTCTATCGAAGACAAGGTGGTGCGCTTCGCCGACCGCGATTCGCACCAGATTTTCGTCGAGCCGGAAGGCTTGACCACCAACGAAGTCTACCCGAACGGTATCTCCACCAGTCTGCCATTCGATATTCAGTACCGCTTCATCCGTACCATGCTGGGTTTTGAAAATGCGGAAATCGTCCGTCCCGGATATGCCATCGAATACGATTTCTTCGATCCGCGCGATTTAAAAACATCGTTGGAAACCAAGCATATGAACGCGCTGTTCTTCGCCGGTCAAATCAACGGTACCACCGGCTACGAAGAAGCCGCCGCACAAGGTTTGATCGCCGGCTTGAACGCCGCGCGTCTGGCCAAAGGTTTGGAAAGCTGGTGTCCTGGCCGCGACGAAGCTTACTTAGGGGTGATGATCGACGATCTGATTACCCGCGGCACCGCCGAGCCTTACCGCATGTTCACCAGTCGCGCCGAATACCGCTTACAACTGCGCGAAGACAATGCCGATTTGCGTTTGACCGAACAAGGTCGCGAATTGGGACTGGTTGATGACGCTCGCTGGCAACGTTTTGAAGAAAAGCGTGAAGCCATTGCCAATCTGCAAGGCAAACTGGCCAAGAAATGGATACGCACCGAGTCTGACGAAGCGGCACTGGCCGAAGAATTGTGGGGCAAAAAACTTCTAAAAGAAGCTAGTCTGATGGAAATGCTGCGTCGTCCGGAAGTGGATGTCGAGAATCTGCTGCGGTTCAGCGACGAAACCGAAGTAGACGAACAAGTTGCCGAACAGGTGGCGATTCAGGCCAAATACGCCGGTTATATCGATCGCCAACAAACCGAAATCAACCGCACGCTACGCTACGAGCACTTGAAATTGCCGGACAATGTGGATTACAGCCTGGTGTCGGGTCTGTCCAACGAAGTCAGCGAGAAACTGAAAAAACAGCGGCCGGAAACCTTGGGACAGGCCTCGCGGATTCCGGGGATTACGCCGGCGGCGATTTCCTTGTTGTTGGTGCATCTGAAAAAGAAAAGCGCTTGATGGATGCCTGTCGCGATAAGCTTGAGCTCGGCCTAAAAGCGCTCGGGCTGGATGTCGGTGAGCATGGTAACGATGCTTTGTTGCGCTTTATCAAACTGATAGCCAAATGGAACAAGGCCTATAACCTAACTGCGGTGCGCGATCCCCTGGAAATGGTGAGTCTGCACATCCTGGATAGCTTGGCGATTCTGCCCTTTCTCAATGGCTCGCGTGTCGCCGACATCGGCACCGGCGCCGGTTTGCCGGGTATTCCGTTGGCGATTTGCCGGCCGGATTGTCAATTCACTCTGGTCGATTCCAACTCTAAGAAAACCCGCTTCGTACAGCAGGCCGTGCTGGAATTAAAAATAAAAAATGTCGACGTGGTGCATAGTCGCGTCGAACTGCTGCAACCGGAAATCTTGTTTTCCACGGTAATCTGCCGGGCCTTCGCCAGCATGCCCGATATTATGCAATTGACCGGCCATTTGCTGGCCGAGGATGGGGTCTTATTGGCGATGAAAGGCCAGCAGCCCGAGCAAGAGCTGATAGACTTGGCCGAAACATACAGCGTGATTCCGCTGACGGTGCCCGGCATAGCGGCCGAACGCTGCCTGATTCGACTGGAGAAACCCAAGCATGGCTAAGATTATCGCGATTACCAACCAGAAAGGTGGCGTCGGCAAGACCACTACCAGCGTCAATCTGGCGGCGGCTCTGGCGGCTACCAAACGTAAGGTGTTGTTGATCGATCTGGATCCGCAAGGCAATGCGGCGATGGGTTGCGGGGTGAATAAGGAAGAAATCGAATATTCCAGTTGCGAATTGCTGTTGGAGGAAGTGCCGGTTTCCGAAATCGTCGTAAAGAATAAGCAGCTGGGATTTGATTTGATTCCCGGTAACGCCGATTTAACCGCCGCCGAAGTGCAATTGATGAGCGCGCAGCATCGGGAAAGGCGTTTGGCGGATGCCTTGATTACGATAAAAGATCAGTACGATTACATTTTGATCGATTGTCCGCCGTCTTTGAATATGCTGACCTTGAATGCGATGGTGGCTGCCAACAGTGTATTGATCCCAATGCAATGCGAATATTATTCGCTGGAAGGCCTGTCGTCGCTGATGTCTACCTTGCGCAGCATTCGCGATAGCGTCAATCCTGGTTTGTATCTGGAAGGCATATTGCGGACCATGGTCGATAGCCGCAGCCGTTTGGGCAAGGATGTTTCGGATCAACTGATCGAATATTTCGGCGACAAAGTCTTTAGAACCACTATTCCCAGAAACATCCGTCTGGCCGAGGCGCCCAGTCATGGTGTGCCAGTATTGGCTTACGATAAGGCCTCGCGCGGCGCGATGGCCTATATTGCGCTAGCCGGCGAAATGATCAGAAAAGAGAAAGCGGCGAAAAAATGATGCAGAAAAAACGCGGTTTAGGGCGGGGGTTAAGCGAGTTGCTCGGCGATGTAAGTCAGCCGGTACAGGAAAAACCACAAGACTCGCAGAGCTTGCCCATTGAGTTTTTACAGCGGGGGAAATATCAGCCGCGCAAAGACATGGATCCCGAGAAGCTGAAGGAGTTGTCCGATTCGATTGCCGCGCAAGGCATTATTCAGCCGATTATCGTCCGTAAAATCAACAGCGAAAAGTACGAAATCATAGCCGGAGAACGCCGTTGGCGAGCGGCGCAATTAGCCGAGTTGCAAGATGTGCCGGTGCTGATCAAGGATCTCGATGATCGTTCGGTGATGGCGATAGCTCTGATCGAAAACATTCAGCGCGAAGATTTGAATGCGTTGGAAGAAGCCGAGGCCTTGCATCGTTTGCAGGACGAATTCGAACTCACCCATCAACAAATAGCTACTGCGGTAGGCAAGTCGCGTACGACGGTCACGAATTTATTACGCCTGCTGGAGCTAGCGGGCGAAGTGAAAGGCATGTTGGGCAAGGGTTTGTTGGAAATGGGGCACGCCCGCGCATTGCTGGGACTGGACGAAGCCAAGCAAGTCGAAATTGCCAATAAAGCGGTGAAACAAGGCTTGACCGTCAGGACGGTGGAAAAGTTGGTGCGCGAACAGCATGAGGAAAAGCCGGCGGTTGTGAAAAAAATCGACCCGGACACCTTGCGCTTGCAACAAGACTTAAGCGAAAGAACCGGAGCAAAAGTGGAAATAAATCACCAAAGTAACGGTAAAGGGAAGTTGATTTTCAGTTACACCAACTTGGAAGAGTTGGAAGGCATTATTAAAAAAATCAATTGAGCGTTGGGTCACCTGCTTCAGAATGCGCAATAAATGTCGTATTTCGGTCACTGTCATGTACATTGTCGGGTTTGTTACATAGAAGTGCGGGCGATGTTTCCATGAATCAGTATGTTACGGATGGCATGCGGATTGCTTTAAGCGTTGGGATCGAAAGCTTGGCGTAAAACGCTGTTTCTCAACCGTGATTCCAGGGTGTGTTTAGATAGCCTTGGCAAATCAAAGAGGTGGAGAAGCTGGAAGGCTGTTGCCGGATGCGCTTACCTTGCTTTAGACGGGCTGGCTGGATATAATCGCCCAGCTCAAGACGAAAGGGGAAGTAAATGACAGCTAGAAATGATTTTTCTACTGTCAGAAAAGTAGTTTTTGGACAAGTCC
>CAZGUM010000131.1:0-11444 GCA_964529085.1 uncultured Methylomonas sp.
TGGTCAGGTTATTAAACCCGTGTAACTGTAATTTGCTCAACCGATCAACCCTCTAAAACTTCGAAATCATGCGTTATTTCCACGCCGGCCCTGCCCAACATTATTGAGGCCGAACAATATTTTTCGGCGGATAACTTTACCGCCCGTTCCACCGCTGCCGCCGCCAGATTCTTACCTGTGACCTTGAAATGCAGGTGAATTTTGCTGAATACGGCCGGCACCGTATCCACCCGCTCTGCGGTAAGTTCGGTCGTGCAATGCACAATCTCATGGCGGCCCTTTTGCAAAATATCCACCACGTCGAACGATGAACAGCCGCCCAAACCCAGCAGCAACATTTCCATCGGCCGTACGCCTAAATTGCGTCCGCCATGATCCGGCGGCCCGTCCATCACCACCGTATGTCCGCTACCGGACTCGCCGACGAACAACCTGCCGTCGACCCATTTAATTGTTGCGTGCATGCTAAATCCCAACCAAAATCAAAATTGTCGCGAATTTTACAACGAACCCGTCAAATGTCTTGATTTTTTTGTAAAACTACTGCACCTTGATAGGGTAACCAATCTAGTTCACAGAATTATTACAACTTATGAGCTTTGTTAAACAAAACAAGATTTCACCATCCGCCCTGGACGCCTTTTTACGCTTCTGTCATGTCAGAAGTTATCCAGCCAAAATCACCATCGTGCGCCCCGGCGATGTCGGCGACAAACTGTTGTTTGTGGTAGACGGCTCGGTCAGTGTCAGCGTCGAGGACGAGGAAGGCCGCGAACTGATCCTGGCGTATTTGAACAAACACGATTTCGTCGGCGAGATCGGTGTGTTCAAAAACGCCGAGACCCGTAGCGTACTTGTCAAAACCCGCACCAAATGCCAAATGGCGGAAATCGGCTACGAACGCTTCAAAGTACTGCTGAACGCCGAACTGCGCGATCAGGCCGTGGAGATTTTGACCGTGCTTGGCGAACAGCTATCGACCCGTTTGCTGATCACCAGCCGCAAATACCGCGATTTGGCGTTTATGGACGTCGAAGGCCGTATCGCCCGCACCCTGTTGGATCTGGCCAAGGAACCCGACGCGATTACCCATCCGGACGGCATGCAATTGCATATCACCCGGCAGGAAATCGGCCGTATTGTCGGCTGTTCCAGAGAGATGGCTGGCCGGGTATTGAAAGAGCTGGAAGACAAAGGCTTGATCACCGCCCACGGCAAAACCATTGTGGTATTCGGCACCCGCTGAGGTGCCGTTGCAGGGGCGAATATCTTCGCCCCTTAGCCTTTCCCTGCAAAACGTTGCGCCAGACTATGGCGGGCACCGTCGACATAGGTAAACACCACCGGCACCACCAGCAGACTTAACAAAGTCGAGCTGAGCAAACCGCCAATCACCGCCACCGCCATCGGCTGGCGAAAGCTGGCGTCGGCGCCCCAACCCAAGGCAATCGGCAACATGCCGGCAATCATCGCCACCGTAGTCATCACAATCGGTCTGGCCCGTTTATGACACGCATCCAGCAAGGCCTCGTGCCGGCTCAAGCCTTGCTCGCGCATCGCCAACAACGCATATTCGACCAGCAAAATCGAGTTTTTGGTAACGATGCCCATCAACATGATCAAACCGATCATCGACGGAATATTCAACTCGCCGCCGGTCAGCAACAACGCAACAAACGCACCGCCCATCGACAAGGGTATTGCCGACAAGATGGTCAAGGGCTGAAAGAAATCCTTGAACAGCAATACCAGCACGCAAAATACGCACAGCAAACCGGTCAGCATCGCCATACCAAAACCGCCGGCCAATTCGTTCATAATTTCGGCATCGCCGGTACGGATCAGTTTCACGCTGGACGGCAGGTTTAATACGGCAGGCAAGGTTTTAGCCTCCGCCAGGGCCTTACCCAAGGACAGCCCGCCCAGCTCCGCATTGACGGTGACGTAACGGCGGCGGTCGTAACGGTCGATTTGCGCGGAGCCGCTGGCTAACGCAATTTCGGCAACGCTGGACAGCGGCACCAACTCGCTGCCGGCCCTAACCCGTAAATTAGCCAGCACCTGCATATCCTGGCGCGCCGCATCGGCCATCCGCACCCGAATCCCGAGTTGGCGGTTATCCAAGTTCAATTTGGCCAACTGCGCGTCGAAATCGCCGCTGGTGGCGATGCGCACCGTTTCGCCGATCAGTTCGGCGGTAACGCCCAATTCTGCAGCGCGCCGCCAGTCAGGCCGAATCGCGATTTCCGGCCGTTCCAGACTGGCGGTGGAATTGATGCCGCTCAAGGCGCTAACGCCTCGCAAATCGCGCTCCAGCGCCTGCGCACCGGCTTTTAACGCCGCCGCGTTGTCGCTGGATAGAATTAAAGACATTTTTTCGCCGGGACCGCCGACCCCTATCGAAAAACGCGCACCGGGCACCTCGCGCAACGCCACCCGCACAGCTTGTTCAATCGCGGATTGGTGAGGCCGTTGTCCGCGCCCGCTCAAAGTCAAGGTCAACGCCCCCTTGCGCTGCTCACCCGGTCTGGTGACACCGCCGCCGACGATTTGGCTGCTGCCGACTGCGGTAAACACATGCTCGACGCCCGCCAGCGGTTGCAACACGGCTCGCGCCGCTTCGGCAATGCGACCGGCATCGTTTATCGAACTGCCGGGCGGCAACTCAAAATGCACCGTCGTGTAGCCGCGATCGGCGGGCGGCACGAATCCGGCCGGAATCAACGGCAATAAGCCGCAGGCGCCGATAAAAAACAAGGTAGATAGCAGCATTGTGGTTTTGCGGTGGCCCAGCGTCCATCGCACGGCTTTTAGATAACCCGGCATCAGCCTGCCGTCTTCCGTCGCGGGATGATGGCCTTCGGTAAGCAAATAAGCCGCCAACATCGGCGTCAGCAGGCGGGCTACTAACAACGACGCCAGCACCGCCACGACCGCCGTCCAGCCGAATTGCCGGAAAAACATGCCGGAAATACCGCTCATCAGCGCCGTAGGCATAAACACCACCACCAGTGTCAGAGTGGTGGCAATGACCGCCAGCGCAATTTCATCGACCGCTTCGGCGGCAGCTTGGCGGATAGTCTTGCCCATTCTTACGTGCCGGGCGATGTTTTCAATCTCGACGATCGCGTCGTCCACCAAAATGCCGACTACGATAGCCAAAGCCAGCATGGTCAGCATGTTCAAGGAAAAGCCCAGCCAATGCATGGCCGCGAACGTCGGCAAAATCGACAGGGGCAAGGCGGAAGCCGATACCAGGGTGGCCCGCCAATCGCGCAAAAACCACCACACCACCAACACCGCCAGCAGCGCGCCCTCGTACAGCATATTCATCGAGCCGTCATACTGCTCCTGCGAATACGCGACCGAACCGGAAATCAGGGTGAAACTTAGCGAATCGTCGGCTTGACGCATACGTTGCAACGCCTGCTCCACATCCGCGGCGATGCGGGTTTCGTCGTAACCCTTGGCCCGATAGATGTTAAAACCGATTAACGGCTTGCCGTCCAGCAAAGCTAGCTGGGTACGCTCCGCGTTGGTATCGCGAACCGTAGCGATTTGATCCAGCCTTACCTCGCGGCCGTTGGCGATCGCTACCGGCAATACCGCCAGCTCTTCGGCCTGCCGCACCGTAGCCAGGGTTCTTACCGATTGTTCCGCCAACCCCAGATTACCTCGGCCGCCCGATGACTCTTGTTGCACCTGCTTCAACGCACGCGAAACGTCAGTTGCGGTCACTCCTAGCGAAGCCAGCCGCACCGGATCGACTTCCACCTGAATTTCACGCTGCACGCCACCCAAACGCTCGAAACGGCCGACCCCCGCGACCCCAAACAGCGTTTTGCCGACGCTGTCGTCCACGAACCAGGACAAGGCTTCTTCGTTGAGTTTGCTAGAGGCAATGGCATAGGTCAAAATCGGCGCTCCACCTACCGTCACCGCGCTGACGCTGGGTTGTAGAACGCTGGCGGGCAGGTCGGAACGCACCCGGTCGACCGCATCCTTGGTTTCGATCAAGGCATCCGAGAGTTTTTTCTCCAGAATAAATTCGACGTTGATTTGTACTAAGCCGTCGGTAATCGAGGTGCGGATATGCTTCAAACCGGATAGGGTGGCAATCGAATCTTCGACTTTGCGCGCGACTTCGGTTTCGAGTTGGGCCGGCGCGGCGCCGGGTTGATTGAGCTTAACGATAACGCTGGGTAAATCCAGATCCGGCAGGCTTTGAATCGCCAGTTGCTGCAAGCCGCGCAGACCGGCGAGAGACAGCAAGATAAATAGTAGAATCGACGGAATGGGATTGCGAATCGACCAAGAGGCAAAACTCATGCATCAACTCTCTTTGCCGGTAGCCGCTTGCGGTGCGATATGCACCAGATCGCCATCATTCAGAAAGCCGGCGCCCTCCACCACTACGCGGTCGGCCTCGCGCAAGCCTTGAACGATTTCAATCTCCGTCCCTTGCCGCCGGCCGGCACTCACTGCCGTTAAACTGACCGGCGCGGTATCGGCATCGTTTTGCAGTTTCAGCACATAACTGCGGCCGTCGCGAATCACCAAGCTGGCGGCCGGCACTGTCAGCGCCGGGCTTTGCGTTAATACGATACGGCCGTTGGCGTACATGCCGACTCGGGCCCGGCTGCCAGGCAGGATGTCGGCGTAAACGATGCCGAGCCGCGATTGTTCGTCCAGCGCCGGCGCCAATTGTCGGACGGTGGCGTCCGCGCTGCCGCCGTCCGGCAGGCTGAGTTGAATTTTTTGGCCGGCCTGGCATTGCGCCATCTGCGCGGCGGTCAATTCGCCGCGCCATTCCAAACGATTCTGCCGAATCAAGCGAAACAACTCCTGGCCGCTGCCGGCCACCGCGCCCAAGGTAGCTTGCCGCGCACTGATTACGCCGTCGTCGGGGGCGCGCACTTCGGCATAAGACAATTGCAACTGCTTCGCGGCTAATTGCGCCTTGATCGCATCCACCTGCGTCCGCGAAGTTTCGGCCTCGGTTTGGTAGCGCAACAGCTCTTGCTGACTGAGAGTGGCGGCATTTTTTAGTTTCAAAACCCGTTGCCTGTTGGTTTCGGCCTGAGCTGCGTTCGCCCGGGCTTGGGCCAAATTGGCATGCAATTGCGCCAGATCGGCACGCAGCATATCCGCATCGAAACGCGCCAAAAGCTGACCGCGCCTAACCTGATCGCCAACGTTGGCACTCACTTCGATCAAGCGCAATCCGGTCTGCTGCGCGCCTATAACCGCTTCCTGCCAGGCCGTAATCGTTCCCGACGCCTCGATTAGCATCGGCCATTGCCGCCATTGCGGAATAGCCCGCGTAACCGTCAAAGCCGGCGCGGCTGGCGTTTGCGCCGCCGCGCTCGAGTTTACCGACTGGTCCGGCCAGACTAACAGCGTGGCAAATGCCGCCAAAGCCAAAAAAATAAAGGCGAGTAATAAACCGCGAGCAATGCCGCGTTGCGAGTGAAAGCCTGCTCGGTTAACGAAGCTCGTCGGGGGGGTCTTCATGACAACACATCTCGGTGAACGTTTACACTGGAACGAGTTTATATGACAATTCAAAACTAAACCATTCGGTTTAGAATATAGCCGGCAAAATCGGACTGTCAAACAAAACTGTACCGACAAGTTCAAATAAGAGAGGTTCAATGAGAAAAAAAAGCGAGGAACGTTGCCAAGCCATTCTCGATGCGGCGAAAACAGTGTTTGAACGGGTAGGGTTCGAGCACGCGACAATGGCGGAAATCGCCGCCACCGCCGGCCACTCCAAGGCCACGCTTTACAATTACTTCACCTCCAAGGAACAGCTATTTCTGGAATTGGCGCGCCGTTCCGCCAATCACCACAGCGAGAAGTTATTTTCGCTGCTGATGCCGGGCGGTAGCGATACAACATCCGGCACGCTGCCGAATCAAGTCAACCAAGTGTTGAGCTTATTGCAACCGTCCGACGATCTGGCGGCTACGCTGCAACGTTTCGGCGAAGGCGTATTAAGTAATTTTCTGACATTGAAAAGCTTGGCCGCCCGGCGCATGTTGATCGCCGCCGTCGCCAATCAACCGGAAGCCGGGCGTTTGTTTTACGAAAACGGTCCGGCCAAAGGCATGCAATTTACCGCGCAATTTTTCCAGCAGGCCATGGATACCGGCCAGTTGCGCCAGGCGGATTCTCGCGTCGTTGCCGCACACTTTCGCGGCCTGCTGGAATCGGAGGTATTCGAGCCGGGTTTATTCAATGCCCGCCGAGAATTGAAACCCAAAGAAGTGAAAGCGGTGGTCGAACGCGCCGTCAGTGTGTTTATGCGGGCCTACGCACCAACCGCCACCAACTAACTGGTTGGGTTATTTCTTAAAAACCTCGCGAAACAACTGCCTCATCGCTTCCCAGGATTGTTTGTCCGCGCCGGCGTCGTAGGCGATCGGCAAGTTATTGGCCTTACCCAACCGGTCCGCGTCCGGATTGCTAAAACCGTGCCGTACGCCAGGATAGTTCACGAAACGGTAATCGGCACCGGCTTGCGTCATTTCTTGTTCAAACGCGGCTATGCTGTCCGCACTAACGAATTCGTCTGCGGCACCGTTCAGCACCAATATTCGCGCCTTCACTTGCCCGGCCCGAGCCGGGGTTTGCGTGGCCAGATTGCCGTGAAAACTCACCACGGCCGCCAGATCGGCACCCGATCGCGCCATATTCAATACTGTCGCGCCGCCGAAACAATAGCCAATTGCCCCGATTTTGCCCGACTCGACACCGGGCTGCTTTCGCAAGAATTCTTCGGCCGCCGTGAAGCGTTGCTGCGAAACGCCGGCCCGCTCCACGACACTAGCCATAAATGCCGAAGCCTCGGCAGCATGTTCGCTGGACTTGCCGTCCCCGTACATATCGACCGCCAGCGCGGTATATCCCAATTCCGCCAGCATCTTCGCACGCTGCTTGGCGTAATCGTTCAAGCCCCACCATTCATGAACCACCAGCACGCCGGGTTGCTTATCGCCCTTGGCGTCATCCCAGACCAAATAGCCCTGCATCGTGGTATCGCCGGCTGTATAGCTTACAGCCTGCTCATGCAGGGCCGCTTGCACACCGGAGCTGAAACATAAAGCCAAGCACAGTAAATAACGCATCATGAAAACCTCCAGCCAATAAAAATCCGGCTACCGTTACACCGGTAACCCTTGTTGTCAATCTCCGACGCGATAAAAGATATTTTCAGCATAGCGTTTGGTTTTGCAGCAAACTAGACCCCGAGCTTTAATCGCCTTACTTTCCACCTATCAGAAAAGACGAATTTATGAAATCTAACGGTCCGCGGCCGATTTGGCGGCAAATCCCGAAAGGCGTTTGGGCCTTGGGCTTCGTCAGCATGTTGATGGATATTTCCTCGGAAATGATCCACAGCCTGCTACCGGTGTTCATGCTGACTACGCTGCATGCCAGCAGCTTAAGCATTGGTCTGATCGAAGGCGCGGCGGAAGCCACGGCATTGATCGTCAAGGTTTTTTCCGGGGTGATCAGCGATTATCTGGGCAAACGCAAAAGCCTGGCCTTAATAGGCTATAGCCTGGGAGCCTTGACCAAACCCTTATTTGCGATTGCCGGCAGTAGCGGCATGGTCTTGACGGCGCGCTTATTGGATCGGGTCGGCAAAGGTATTCGCGGTGCGCCGCGCGATGCGCTGGTAGCCGACATCACCCCGCCGGAAATTCGCGGCGCGGCTTTCGGTTTACGGCAATCGCTGGATACGGTCGGCTCTTTTCTTGGGCCGTTGCTGGCGGTAGCACTGATGCTATGCTGGGCTAACGATTTTCGGGCAGTATTTTGGGTAGCGGTTATCCCTGGCGCATTATCGGTCTTGATGTTGCTGTTCGGTGTGCAAGAGCCCAAGCATTTGCGCCGGTCACAGCACGGCAATCCGATCAAGCGCACCAATCTGCGACGCTTAAGCAGCGCTTATTGGTGGGTGGTTGTATTAGGTGCGGTGTTTACGCTCGCGCGTTTTAGCGAAGCATTTTTGGTATTGCGAGCCCAACAGGGCGGCATGCCCATCGCCTTAGTGCCCTTGGCAATGGTGGCAATGAATGTCGTTTATTCCGCCACGGCATACCCGTTCGGCAGACTATCCGACAGCATGGGACACCGCAAATTACTGGCTTGGGGCTTGCTGGTGCTGATCGCCGCCGATTTGGTATTGGCAAGCAGCGCGGATACGCCGATAGTGATTGCCGGCGTGGCTTTATGGGGCGTACACATGGGTATGACCCAAGGCTTGCTGGCAAAAATGGTGGCGGATACCGCGCCGGCCGATCTGCGCGGCACTGCTTACGGTTTTTTCAATTTGGTGGGCGGTATCGCCATGCTGTTTGCCAGCATATTGGCCGGTTTACTCTGGGACAACTACGGTGCCGAGTTTACATTTTTTGCCGGTGCGGGATTTTGTGTAATAGCGCTGTTCATCCTCCTCACCCACCACCGATGTGGTGCGGATGACAAAAATTAATATGGATAAGCCCCCAGTCAAAACAGGAAAAATACCCAAAAAGTTTTGAAAAGAGCTGACAACAATGTAAGCTTTCGCCTACAAATTCCCAGCAAATGACTGAACCCTTCAGCCATATAAGTATTTGAAGCCTAGTTTGAATCACATCCTTCTCAGCCGTTTACAACACTTAACTAGATTCCGTCTTTGGCTGATTTCGGTTTTTCTGGCCACGGTACTCACCGAATCCGTCGTCGCCTTGATGGATTTGCTGTTGAAAGGCCAAATCAGCTTCGACTATCTCCTGACCGGCTTGGTCGCTTCGCTGATTGCAGCTTCTTTGATCTGCGCCATGATCATTTTCTTTCTGGACCATTTGGCCGGCTTGAAGGACGATAACACTCAGCTAAACACCATTGTCTCAGCAATACCGGTGCCGCTGGCATTGTTCGACGAAGAACGCAATATCCAGATACTGAATCCGGAATTTACCAAGATCTTCGGTTACGAAATCCAGGATATTCCCAACATATCCGAGTGGCGTCTGCGAGCCTTCCCCGATCCCGCCTACCGTTTGAAGGTTGGCGAGGAATGGCAACGGCACCTGGATAATAACGACCTTGAATTCCAGCCCATGGAAATCGAGGTCCGGTGCAAAAACGGCCTGAATAAACACGTCATAGCCTCCGCAACTCGGATAGGAAGGGCCGACCGTCAATTACAACTGGTACTGCTATACGATATTTCCAAACGCATCGCCGCCATGAACGCACTTGCCGAGTCGCGTAGTCTGTTGCAATTGGTGATTGAAACCATACCGATGCGGGTGTTTTGGAAAGATCCGCAATCGCGCTATCTCGGCTGCAACTCGCAGTTTGCCCGCGATTGCGGCCTGACCGAGGCCGAAGACATCATCGGCAAAGTCGATAGTGAGTTGTCCTGGCGCGACCAGGCTGAAAGTTACCGCGCCGACGATCGTTTGGTAATGCAATTGAATCTGCCCAAGCTGGCGTACGAAGAACCCCAAACCACCCCCGATGGCGGGGAAATTCTGTTGCGAACATCAAAAGCGCCTTTGCGGAACAGTCTTGGCGAAACTGTCGGGGTTTTGGGGGTATACGACGATATTACCGAGCTGAAAAAAATCGAAAACGAGTTATGGCTGACCAAAACCATGGTCGACAAAAGCAGAACCGCTTTTTTCTGCCTCGATCCGCAAGGCATGGTGACCTATGTCAACGATTACGCTTGTCAGACCTTAGGCTATTCGCGGGAGGAATTAATTGGCATGAAGCCGTGGGAATTCGACCCGGACCTCTCCGCCTGTGCCTGGTCGACTATATGGGAGCGCTTGCGCGCCAACAAAGTCGTCAATCACGAAAGCCGCCATCGACGTAAGGATGGCACGATTTTTCCGGTCGATCTCACTTGCCATTACATTGCGCACAATGGCTCGGCGCTGAGTTTTACCTTTGCCCAAGACATTAGCGAACGTAAGCGCCTGGACACCGAATTTCGGATAGCCGCAACCGCTTTCGAGTCACAGGAAGGCATGATGATCGCCGACGCCGCAACCGTGATTTTAAAAGTGAATAAATCGTTCACCGAAATCACCGGCTACGCCAGCGAGGAAGCGATAGGACAAAAAACCAACTTGCTCAATTCCGGCATGCATGATGCGCTGTTTTTTGCGGAAATGTGGGAATCGATCGACAGCAAGGGCGGCTGGCAAGGCGAAATATGGAATCGGCGCAAGAACGGCAATATATTTCCGGAATGGCTGACCATCAGTGCCGTTAAAGGCGCCGACGGCGCGATCACCCATTATGTCGGCGCTATGATGGACATCACGGCACGCAAAGCCATAGAACAACACGTCCATCATCTGGCTCACCATGATGCGCTCACCGATCTGCCCAATCGCATCCTGCTGATGGATCGTCTGCATCAAGCCATCGCCCAGGCCAGGCGCGAACAAAGCATGCTGGCCTTACTGTATCTGGACCTGGATAAGTTCAAACCCGTTAACGACAGCTTCGGCCACGATATCGGGGACTTATTGCTGAAAGAAGTGGCGATTCGGTTGCAAGCCTGCGTAAAGCGCGAATCCGACACCGTTTCGCGCCTGGGGGGCGACGAGTTTGTGGTATTACTCGCCCAGCTGGACGAATCAGCCGCAACGGCTGTTGCCGAAAATATCCTAGAAAGCCTCAAACAGCCATTTCTGATACAGCAACACCGGTTGGATATTTCCTCCAGCGTAGGCATTGCCTTATATCCAACCGACGGTCTCGATGCTAATACCTTGATGAAAAATGCCGACAACGCCATGTATCAAGCCAAATGCGCCGGTCGCGGCTGCTACAGCTTATATACATCCGATAACAAGACTGCTTGCTGATAGATCGGGCATGGCGTCAGCCCGTTTATGGTTAATTTCCGGCGAACGGCGCGGCTCCGGATAGCCATACGCCTAACTGCGGCTCCACGGCCCGGCCCTCCGCATCGGCAAATTGGAAAGGTATCGACACCAACTCCATGCCGCGGTTAATCTGCACCGCAAAATGCAGATGCGGACCGGTCGTTAAACCGGTATTGCCGGAATAACCGATCAGCCGCCCCGCGTCCACGGTTAAGCCCGGACGGACTTGCGCCGTTTCCAAGGCCAAATGCGCATAAACCGCCATGGAACCGTCTTCATGCAAGATACGAATGCTATTGGCCTTGCCGGCATAAGCTTGTTCGGTGCCGTTACCGGTAAAGTCGTTTTCCACTTCCAGCACGATACCGCCGCGGGCTGCGTAAATCGGCGTACCCACCGGCATCATAATGTCTACCGCATAGCGGTTCTGCTGATCGTTATGGCTGTAAGCACCATGAAAGGCTTGAGTGATTTGAAACTGCCCGCCGGCAGGCAGAGGCGGCTTATAAAGCGTTTGGCTAACATAATCCGGTAATGGCC
>CAZGUM010000132.1:0-1283 GCA_964529085.1 uncultured Methylomonas sp.
ATGGCCCATGCCCAGCGAATGGCCTAGCTCGTGCTGTGCCACACCGTAAAACAGCGCCAGCGACCAGTCGTTGCCGAAGCGTTCGGCGTTAAAGACGATGTCGCCGGCCAGGCCGCTGCCTCCGTGGGGAAAGTAGGCGTAAGCATTGGCGCCGTCGATATGGGCGACTTGGCCGATGCGAATATCGGCCAGGCCGGTGGGATCGTATTCGCCGCTTTCCGGTGCAGGCCCGGCATCAGCGACTTCCCGGAAGGTGATCGGCAGGATCGCCGCGTAATCCCGCAGCGCCGCTTCGAACGCACCGCGCAACAAGTCGGCAGCGATGGGCCGGCCGCTACGGGCATCCAGGATGTAGCCGTGCAGCAGATTGGCGTAGCTGTAGCTTAATTCGATGGCCGAACCGGGGCCGGCAGGTTGCGGCCAACTGGAATACATCGGAAAGTAAGCCGCTTCGGCGGAGCCGGTCGCCAGCGCCGATAGCAATATCAAACGTTTCATGCGGATTTCCTCTGGCTGCGGCCGAACCAGCCGAGCAGCGTGCTGCCGAATAGCCACGCCGAGGCGGGCAGCGGTACCGCCGTGACTTGCCAGCCGATGTCGCTGAAGCCAGCGTAATCCAGGCGGGTCATCAGCTCACGCTGACCGCGCACGGTGCTGGGATCCATCAGCGTCTCCTGGATAATGCCGTCTACGTTGCCGTTAACGCCTTCCGCCCAGTGGCTGTAAAAGCTGTCCAGCGGCACCGGGCCGCCGTAAACGGCGGTAGAGGCCGCGCCGGTAAAGGTATTACCGGTTTCGTCGATTTGGCTGAACCAGGAATCGGCGGTGCCGAAGCCGAGAATGTGGCCCAGCTCGTGAGTGGCGGTGGTTAAAAAGTCCGGACGGCCTGGGGATAGTCCGGCGGTGTCGGCGCCGAAGTACCAGTCCTGCGTGGCGTTGAACCAGATATAACCGCCCCAAACCCCGTAATCGCTGGCGGAATCGCCGCTGGTATTGGCCTGACCACGGCTATACACATCGGCAACGAACGCTGCCGAACCGTTGGCGCTAAGATTGCTGCCGGCGCCGGCGAAACCGAGCACGCCGGGGGCCGAAGGCGAGCCGCCGACATAAACACGGATGGTGTCGGCCGCGACCGATAGGCCGGTCAGGGTCAGCGGCGGTCCGCCCAGGCTGGGATGGGTGATGGTCACCGACCAGGTATCGCCGGCTTGCGGGGCGATCGCCGTCAAGTGGTCGCTAAAGCGGGCGTAAGTGCCGGCGGCCAGTTCCAACAGGGCGCG
>CAZGUM010000132.1:1383-11442 GCA_964529085.1 uncultured Methylomonas sp.
AGGGTCGCCAGACCTGAAATCATCAGCATCAGACCGCCGGGCAGCGGTACCTGACTGACGCTGAGAAAGGTCGAACCGGGATGTGCCGAGTTGTTCAAAAAGCCATGCAAAAAATCGTTGCCCGAGCTATCGTTTTTGCCGGTCAAGGCGATGACGAAGATTGAATTACCGCCGCTTATCCAGGAGTTGACGATGGCCGACACGTCGAATTGCACGTTGCCGAAACCGTTGATACTGGTCGAGGCCGCGGCATCGGCCGGCAGGATTCGGCTGTTGTAGAAACTCAGCCAGTCGGTGGTGCCGGATGGATTGGTATCATCGACGATGGCCGTTAACGGGTTGGCGTCGACCGCGTGCGCCGAGACCAGAAACGGCGTTGCCGCGGACGCGTCGGCGCCAAAGCCGCCCTCGACACTTTGCAGGTTCAACAAGGCCTTAACCGGACCGCTAAAATTGCCGGCGAAATCGTAGTTGAAACTCAAGTACACGGTTTCGGCGCCCGGACTGCCGAATGGACTGTCGGTCGAGACGCGATGCAACTCGCGGTTATCGGCGTCGTAACCCCGGACCAGATTACTGCCGGTGAAAAATGGTGAGGTCATCACGTCCTCGTCTACTTCAATGGTGGTGGCCCGAGCGGGTGCGGCGGCCAGGCAGGCCGCGGCCAATAGCGCCAGACTAGGTCCGCTGAGCCGGCGCGGTGCTTTGGCTGTGGTTTCGATATCCAGGGCCGGGCTGGCTGCGCGGAAGTTTGGAGAGCTGGGGTATGCAGATAATGCTGTCATCGGAGTATCCTTCTTATCGGTCAGATTAAGAGTCAGAACGCTCCGCTCGCCGGCAGCCGTTGTAACCAAATGCTTTGATTCAATACCGCGCCGCTCGTCGGCGCCCGGGTTGTTATGCAAGCCGGGTTTTCCCCGGCATTAGTGGCTTATCCAGCCCTCCGGCCCGTTCGGACCCATGATGTGCGGAATCATCAACGGGCAATCCGGGTACAGCGGATGGCGGCCTATGGTTACCGGATAATCGAAAATCCGCTGAATCAGTTCGCTGTTCAAGACCTGGCTTGGCGGGCCGACGGCGATCAGCCGGCCTTGATGCAGCACGGCGATGCGATCGGCGTAGAGGGCAGCCAGATTCAGGTCATGCAGAATCGCCAATACCCCGGCGGCATTGGCGGCGGCGAAGCGGTGGGCGATAGCCAGTACCGCGTGTTGGTGGGCCAGATCCAGCGCCGAGGTCGGCTCGTCGAGTAGCAGATAACGATGCAGCGGGCCGCAAGGTTCCCAGATTTGCGCCAGCACCCTGGCCAACTGCACCCGTTGCCGTTCGCCGCCGGACAGCGTGGTGTAGATGCGCTCGGCCAGATGTTCGGTGTCGGTCAGTTTAAGCGCCAGTCCGGCAATTTTTTCGTTGTCGGCATGGCTATGGCTGCGGCGGTGCGGACTGCGCCCCATCGACACGACTTCCAGGACGCTGAAGCGGAACGCCAGGGCCGAGGTTTGCGGTAAAACCCCGCGCATCCGCGCCGCCTGCCGGGTATCCCAATCGGCCAGCGGCCGGCCGTTCATCAGCACGTTGCCGACCTGCGGTGCCAGTTCGCCGCTTAGGGTTTTCAGCAAACTGGATTTGCCGGCGCCGTTGGGGCCGACCACGGCCAGCACCTCGCCCGGATGCAGTGCCAGCGAGACGCCATCGAGCAAGGTTTTTCGGCCGATACGAACCGTGATGTTTTGCGCGGTCAACATCTCAATGCCCCATGATTTTCTGCCGAAACAGCAGCCAGACGAAGAACGGGCTACCCAGTACCCCGGTAACGATGCCGATCGGGATTTCGGCGGGTGCGGCCAGGGTGCGGGCTAGATAGTCCGCGCAGATCAGCAGCAATGCGCCCAGCAGCGCCGAACCCGGCAGCAGCCAGCGGTGGTCGGGACCCAGCGCCAAACGCAGTAAGTGCGGCACCACCAGGCCGACGAAGCCGATCACGCCGGTCAAGGCGACGGCGGTACCGACGCCCAGCGCCACCAGCGCCACGATGGCGGTTTTGATACGCTCGACCGGAAAACCCAGATGTCCGGCCTCGGCCTCTCCGAGCAGCAGCGCGTTCAGTGCGTCGGCCAGCAGCGGCAATAACAGCAGATTCAGCAACAAAAACGGCGCGCCCAGCATCACGCTATCCCAGCCGGCGCCGTTCAGGCTGCCCATGCTCCAAAAGGTCAGCGTGCGCAATTGATCGTCGTCGGCCAGATACACCAGCAAGCCGGTAGCCGAGCCGGCCAGCGCATTGATGGCGATGCCGGCAAGCAACAGCGAGCCGATGTCCAGACGGTCGCCGCTGTCGGCCAGCCGGTAGACCAGCCAACTGACAGCGAAGCCGCCGGCTATCGCCGCCAGCGGCAGTAAATAATGGCCCAGCCAGAGGCTGAACACCGAGAACAGGCTGTGCTGCAGCACAATAACCGCGACGGCGGCAAGCGCGGCGCCGCTGGAGATGCCGATCAGAGCCGGATCTGCCAGCGGATTACGGAACAGGCCTTGCATCGCCGCGCCGGAAATCGCCAGCGAACTGCCGACCAGCAGCCCCAGCACCAGCCGTGGCGCGCGGATAGCCAACAGCACGGCTTGCTGTTCCCTGGCAAAGTGCCAGGGCAGGGCGATGCCGAATTGGTCGGCGATAATGGCCATGGCTGCTCCGGGACCGATTGTCAATGCGCCATGACCAAGAGCGAACAGGCTGGCTAATATCAACAATGCCGCCACGCCCAGCAACAATGCGGAACGATTCCAGACTGCCGGCCTCAACCGGCGTATAGCCGTCAGTTGCACTATCGAAACGGAAGATACGGTCATGGCTCTATCAATGTCCACCGTCGGCGACAGCCGGCAACTGGTGCAATTGTTTGGCAAAATCCAGTGCGGCCTGACCGCTACGCAAGCCAAAGCCCAGCAAACTCAGGGTATCCATCACGATGACCCGCCGGTTTTGGCCGGCCGGGGTATGGGCGATGCCCGGCAGTTGATAAAACTGCTCCAGACCGCCAACGGCATTCAGCGTCAATTCGGTCAATAAAATGGCGTCCGGTGCCGCCGCAATCACCGTTTCGCCGCCGATCGGCTTATTGCCTGAAAAATCGGCCGCGGCGTTGCTGCCGCCAGCCAGCGCGATAATCGCGTCGGCGGCGGTGTCGCGGCCGGATACCAGCGGTGCGCCGTGCGAGACAGCCATGAAAAACAGTACCTTAGGCTGCTTGATGGCTTGGGCACGCAATTGCGCCAGGCGGCTGAAGTCCGCATGGACTTGCGCAGTCAAGCGTTCGCCCTGGGCCGGTTTGCCAAGCACGGCGGCGATGTCGGCGATTTTATTGACGATGCCTTGCTCGGAATACTCTTCGGCCAAGGTTTTGACTTCGACGCCGGCGGCGTGCAATTGCGCGAGCACCGGCGGCGGTCCGGCATGGGCGCTGGCAATGACCAAGGTCGGTGCCAAGGACAAGATGCCTTCGGCCGACAGCGCCCGCATATAACCGACTTGCGGCAGCGCTTTGGCGGCTTCCGGCCACAAGCTGGTGGTATCGACGCCGACCAGACTGGCCTGACCGTCCAGGGCATAGACGATTTCGGTCAACGCGCCGCCGACCGAGACGATGCGAGCCGGGGTATTGGCCGCCGCCGGTAGCGGCAGGCCTAGCGCGGCTGCGAGCAAGGCCGGCAGGCCGAGCCGGCAAAGTAATGGTCTGATTTTTTTCATAAATTTCGGATGATCAATTGCATGGTTTCATCGAATCGGACTGCATGTCCGGCAATTGTGGTTACGCCGCCAGGATCGGTTTTAGCCGTTGTCCAATTAGCCCTTAGCTGTGAGTTTGAAAAGTGCCGAGGTGAAAACGGGCGGTTCGATCAAGCCAGTGCATCGGCGGGTTTTTCGGGTTGGCGTTCCTTATGGCCGACATCGTTGACATGGCGAATCTGTTCCAGATGCTCGCCTTCGATCGCGAAGGCCTTGGCGAAGCCCTGCACGAAACTGCCGTGTTGCGGACGGATACGGAACAGATGGAAGTCCTGCATTTTTTGTAACTGTCTGACAAAGGCGCCGAATTTTTCCTCGAATAGACCCAGGATCCATTCGAAAGCCTCGGTATCGCGGTCGACTTCTGCGGCCGAGCAGTGGTAAGTGACCCGTTGCCTGGCGAACAAATGCGCAGCTTTGTCCTCGTCCTCGACGAACAGCAGGCAGACTCGGCCGTTGGCCAGCAAATTTTGCGTGTGGGCGGACAATTCGCTGACATACACGTAATAATCGCCGTCGTGTTGCAGATAGGCGGCGTAACTGGCCTCCGGCTCGCCGGCCGCGCTGACTGTGGCCATTAGCGTGGAGGCAAAGTTTTGCGGCAGTGCGGCATAGGCTGCTCTGACTTGTTCGAGATCGATGGTTTTATCGTTCATGGTTGTGTCCTAAAGTTTGGGTTTATCGGATGTTCTAAAAATGCCGTGGCCGGATGCCCGTGGAACGGGAAACTCCATAGCAGCCAACGCTGCGGGCGTCGCTAAACAGGGCCTGTCATCGACATGGCTGATATTAAGTCGCGCCAAACCGCGCTTTCGCCTTCCGCTTGGTCATAGCTTCCGAACAGCGAAGCCACGGTCCCGTGGCTTTGATCGCGCAACAGCAGGCCAGTCAAATTGTGTTGCCGGTAAGCGACAGTGACAATGTCCGCGCCGGCGATCGCCATTTCGTTCAGATGCAGGTTGAACCTCTGATCCAGTACATTGAACCAAGGCCCGGTGATCCGCAGGTTTTGAATCGGGCCGTCATGCAATTGGATCGCAGCCCGATTGCCGACCAGGATTTGTATCGGCAGCATCAGTTGCGTCAATTGCGCCAACAGCTCGCGGAATAGCGGTAGCGCAATCCGGCCAATAGTGTGAATGTCCGGCTCGCTTTCGGTGCGGCCGCTGCAAAGCAACAGGCACTTCCAGTATTCCGGCAAGTCGTCGCGTTGGCGCAGGTCGCCGAGCGCCGGCTCGGTTTTGAAGGGCGGCAAATCAAGGGTTGGGGACTGGTCGTCGGCTCGGAAGGTATCGACCAAGCGCCGGTAAAGGCCGGCGTCGGATTGCTCGGTAAGATAAATCTTGTGAGCCGCTTCGCCGTCCGTGCCGAAAAATTGCAGGCTGTGGCGGGGACCGTGTTGGGTGTCTTCGGTAGCGGCGAAACCCGAATGCCAAACACCGGTAGACAGGCACAGCTCGATATTGTGTCCGGAAATCAGTATTACATTGCCGTAATGGCGCACTTTGTCGTAAAGCCCGGTTTTTTCATGCACGGCAACATCGTTGCGCGTCAGGGCCATGACCGGCCCCAGGCTGCCGACCGCGTCCAGCAGCATGGGCCAGTTTTCCCGCAAACGCGTGATTCGATTGCCGCAGCCGGTCGCCAGCAGTTCGGCTTCGCTGACGCCCAAAGTCGCCGCAGCGTCGCGGATACGCATGTGCGGATGGTCGGCGCGCAGTTCTTGCCAGGCTTGTTTCAAGGTTTCCGCGATGGATTCGTTCTGTCTAATCATGGTTTTTGCCATTTGGCTAAGCTCCGTAAATCGATAGCGATGTCCGCTTGCGGGACATCGCGACCGGAGGGCTTTGCCTTCGCGCCGAACTAGGCGGAACGCAAAGCCGTTTATCGGCGGGCGGTTTACGCCTGCAAGCCTTTACGCCGACTCAATCCCCGCATGCCCATAAAGCCGGTGCCAAACATCCAGACTGCGGCCGGCAGCGGTACGCTGGAGACCGGTCCGCTGGCGGTGTTAGGTCCGATATCCAGCGCGACTTGGCCGAGGCTCAGGCTGGGTTCTTTGCTGCTGAATGTGAACACGTAGCTCGAGGCCGCTGCGGACAAATCCCAATAAGCCAAATACTGTATGAGTTCGACGTTACCGAACGAACTTAAGTAATTGGTATCGTCAAAGGTTTGCGCCGTGAATGTCGGCGCCACACCGTTTAACAGGATGCTTGAATAGTCGGCAGGCATGCCCCAAGTCTCGAATTGCAGTGCGGCGCGCAACGGGCCGGCGGCCACGCTGCCGGCTATCGTGGCGGCAAACTTTTCCACGACGCTGAAACTGTACAAATTGCCCGAGCCGGCTACGAAGGTGCCCGCGTTCCAGCCCAGATAGGCGTTGCTGGTGCCGGCGCTGCCGATGTCCGGCGCGGCGGTGCGGGTACCCGGATAAGAGCTGTCGACAAAGGAGTCCCATTCCGCATACAGAGTGCCGGCATCACCGCGATTCCAGCCGCCCCAGGCGGCTTCGGTCGGGGTGTCGAAGCCGTAGCCGGTCGCATAAGGATCCGGACCGTTGGTAAGGTCAGCGGCCGCGATGCCGGATACGGCCATTAGGCTGGCAATTAAAGTCAGTTTTTGGTTGATTTTCATGTTTTTGTACCTAAAGTTATTGAGTGTACGTATCTCTTCTCCGTGAAGACGATCCGTTGGTTTTGTCAAAAATAGCTTCCGCCGTTTCGGCCCCGTGCCGGCTATCCGCGATGCCACATTCCTTCGCGGTGGCGGAATTTCGAAATTTCATGGCGGTCCGCCGAAACCCTCGCGGTTGGCCTGCGGGTTTTCGGCCGCAGGGCGCTTGTCCTGGAAGTCCACGACATAGCGGTACTGTTTGCCGCAGTAAATAATCACTTCCTTCTGGCCGCGTTTCAGCAGCCGCATCTCTACGCGCATATCGCCGAAACCGTCGTGGCGCAGCAGATCGTCGAATAGGCTTTCCAATTTCTTTTTCGGGCTGTTTTGCCGATGTTCGTTAGTCATCAGATTCTCCGCTAGTAAGCGATTTTTAGAGTGACGCCGAGGTTGCGTCCGGGCCGGGAATAACGGTCACGGATGTCCGCGTTGGCGAACGGTCCCAGACTGCGGTGCGGATTGCTTTCCTGGGTGTCGACGTCTTCCCAGTCGATGTAACGGCTATCGAGTAGGTTGAATACGCCGAGATTCAGGCTGACGTGTCGGTTGACGTTGTAATAAGCGTTGAAATCGACGACGCCGTAGCCGCTGGTCAAATAACTGGCGTCGGCCGGCGCGGTGTTGGCTTGCTTTGGGCCGACCAGGGTCAGGATCAGTTCCGAGCCCCAGTCGCCCCCGGGCCGGTCGTAACGCAGGCCGAGCACGCCTTTCATCGGACTGATTTTGCGCAAGGCGATGTCGTCGGTTCGGCCGCTGCGCAGGTTGAGGCCGGCGGTGTACGAACCGGTCAACAACAGACTGGCTCCAGCCCATGCGGAATCCAGCCAATCCAGATAGAACTGGCTTTTCAATTCGATGCCCTGCATCCGGATAGGGTCTGTAGCGTTGACGGTTTGGAAGGTCAGATACTGGCAGCCGCTGCTCTGGTCGCAAATCGTCGCGTCGTACATGAAACGGTCGTAGTCGTTGCGGAACACGGTGATGTCAAACTGGCCGGCGCTACCCTTGCCGCGCAGTCCCACTTCGGCGCCGACGCTGGTTTCCGGCTGCAATTGGCTGTTGGGCAAGCTGGTATAGCCGAAGGTTGCGTTGGTAAAACCCAGGTTGCTGTCGCTGAAATTGGGGCCGCGAAAGCCGTGAGCGTATTGGCCGTGGAGGGTGAAGCTGTCGTTCAAGTGCAGCAGTGCGCCGAATTTGGGCAGGAAGGCGTTGGCGTCCTTGATGCTGGGTACGATGGAATCTTCGCCCTCGTCAACGGCTTGCGCGGAGGCTTTTTCGAACAAATAATCGCTTTGCGGCAGTAAACGGTAGTATTCCCAGCGGCCGCCGGGGATCAGTTCGATGCGCCGCTCGAACAAGCCTATCGTGTCCTGCAAATAGGCACCGGCCTTGGTAATGGTGCTGAGCGGAAAGTCGCGGACCGGGAACTCGTCCGGGGTAATTTTTTTAGTGACGGTCCCCTTACCTTGGGGGCAATCTTGGGATGGAGCGCCGTCGGGGATGCGCGGGGTTCTTGGATTATATGGCCTGCCTTGAAGGCAGTTCAGCGTACCGTCGCGTTGCTGCGCCACGCTGTTTTTGCTGATCTGGCCGCCGTATTGCAGGTCGTGTTCGCTGCCGGCGAAGGCGAAGTGTTTATCCAATCGCAGTTGACCGCCGAAGTCCTCGTTGTCGAAATCGAAAATCCGTTCGACCAGTTGATGGCCGTTGGCGCCGGAGGTCCGATCCTGGTTGGTGACTTGCCGGGTCGCCGAGCGTTGGGTGTAAAACTGCCACATCGCGGCGTCGAGCAGCGGCGAGTCCAGATGTTTTAGCGTCTGGTCCAGCGACAGGCGCCAGCGCGACTGGCCGTCGTCGGTTAGCATGCGGTAAACGAAGCGGTTGCTAATGTCCAGGTTCTGGCCGTACAGCGCATCGATGGCCGAGGTTTTGTGCATCCATTCGCCGCTGACGCGCAGCACGTTGTCGTCATTAAAGCGGTACAGCAATTTGCCGAGCAGATTGTAGCCCTGATTGTCCTGCGGACTGGGCATCGTCCGGGTCCCATCGCGACTGTCTATGCCGCCGTGGTTGTCGGTTTCGTTGCTGTGGCTGTGGGTGAACAGCAGCATGCTTTCCCAACCACCGACTGCGCCGGCCGCTGTGCCGGTCTGGACGAAGCCGTTATCGGTGGTGTTGTAATTCAGCTTCAGGCTGGTGTAATAGTCTTTACCGAATATCTTTAAATAGTCGCGCGGGTCCTTGGTGACGAAATTGACGGTGCCGCCCAGCGCGTCGCCGCCATAGATAGCCGGTCCGGAACCGCGCACGATTTCCACGGCTTTCAAGGCATCCATATCCACTGCGTTGCGGGTGGAGTTGGCGAACGAACCGATGTTGAAGCTATCCGGCAGCCGTATGCCGTCGACCTGCATCAGCACCCGGTTGCCGGCCAGACCGCGAATACTGAAGCCGGTGGAGCCGAAGCGCTGCGGGTCACTGCCGACGTTTACGCCGGGCTCGTAACGGATCAGATCCTTGATGTTGCGCACCATACGCTGCTCTATCGTTGCTGCGTCTATCGTCGATTCGGTGCCGGGAACGGCTTTTGCCGGCGGATGGTCGATTTTGGCTTTTACTGTGACGGGGGCTAGTTCCACATCCTCGGTTTCATCGATATTGTCTAATGCAGCATCGTCGGCAGCCTTGGCGGTCATCGTGCTTAGCAGCAACAGGGCGCAAATTGTCTGGCCGGCGAGCGGATAGAAACGGCTGGGTTTCGATGCGTTAACAACCGGGCGGCGGCCGGTCTGGTCACGCCGCGCACGAACACAGTAGTCCGCGCGGGGCTTGGTCAACCTAGGTCGAGCGCTTAAAGATAAAGGCATAGCGATTCCAACAGGCAGTGCAGTCTCAAATGCTGGCTGCCTGGCGCGAATGGCTAGGTGGCTATTTTGTTTGGTTTTGTAATCGCGGCTGAAGTCGCGCTTACGGGTATGGCCCTAAATTTAACGGGCTATGTGCGGCCGGTTTCGGGGTGTCTGACGCTTAGGCATCCTACTTTGTTCGCCATTACAAGTTGGCAGTCCTTGCCTTGCCTAGGTCAGACATCCCGAAACCGGCCGTTATTTTCCTTCGTGTGGCCTTGGCTTTCCGTTATCGGCGGGAAAGCCAAGGCTTGCTTTACTTTTTGTCCGGTTCGGAAACGAAACCGATTTTACTGACCCCGGCCTTGGCTGCATCCGCTAGTGTTTCGGCGACAAAGTGGTACGGCACGTTCCGGTCGGCACGGATATGCAGTTCCGGCTGCTGCGCCGATTGCGCAATGTCCGCCAGGCGTTGATTCAATACAGTGCGGTCGATTGCTTCCTGGTTCCAGAACAATTGGCCTTCGCCATCCACAGACAACGCTACCGGATCGTCGCTGGGTTGTTGCGGTGCGCTGCTGGCTTTGGGCAGATCGATTTTCACCGCATGCGTCATCAGTGGCGCGGTGATCATGAAAATCACCAGCAGCACCAGCATCACGTCGATTAACGGGATCATATTGATTTCGGCAACGGTATGGCCGCCGCCCTTGTTTTGATCGAAGCCGCCGAATGCCATTAGTGTTCTCC
>CAZGUM010000133.1:0-11336 GCA_964529085.1 uncultured Methylomonas sp.
TTATTCATTTAAAGTTCCCAAATTCAAAAACCGGCAGCTGGAGTAAAAACCCCGCACCGCCATTATAAGACGTATCCACCCAAATCACTCCGCCATGTTCTTCGACGATCTTTTTGACGATGGCCAGGCCCAAACCGGTGCCTTTGGCCTTGCTGGTGACGTATGGGTCGAAAATGATTTCAATCTGTTCCGCATTCAGGCCGCTGCCATTATCGTATATGCCCAATTCGACGTAATCGGTATTGTTGCGGCTAACTTTGGCAATTTTGATCTCGATGCGGCAGGGTGCCGTGGTGGCTTCCTGTGCGTTTTTGATCAGATTATGCAACACCTGACGGATACTGACCGGGTCGGCCTCGACTAACACTCGGTCGCTGGCGAACAAGGTACTGAATATGATGCCGGACGGCAGGTACAAGGCGATGATTTCCTGAATCAAATCGACCAGATTGATTTTTTCCACCTGTTTTTTGGACGGCCGAGCGTATTCGGAAAAATCGTCCACCATGCGTTTCATCGCTTCCACCTGCTGCACGATAGTGCGGGTACCCCGTTGTAGAAATTCGGCGGAACCGTCCTGTAATTCCTTGGATAGCTTGTGCTGTAAGCGTTCGGCGGAAAGCTGGATAGGCGTTAGCGGATTTTTGATCTCGTGGGCCAGGCGCCGCGCTACTTCGCCCCAGGCGGCGTTTTTCTGCGCTTGAATCAAGTCGGTGACGTCATCGAATACCACAACCGCCCCGGTGCGGCTGCCATGCTGCGAGAACAGTGGCGTGCCTCGGCATAGCAGCTCTTGCCGGCCGTTTGGGCCGAGAAATACGATGCGTTGCTCCCAGATATCGTCGGCTTTTTCCAGAAGGCTTTGGATCGCAGTCAGCACGTCCGCCAATTCACTGTGCATTGTGGCCAGGGTCGGCAGGGTCTGGCCGACAAAATGACTGACCGGGATGTGTAAAATCCGGTACGCGGCTTGATTGGCGGTGCGGATATAAAACGCCGCATCGAAACTGATGACGCCAGCGGTCAGATTGGCGAGTATGGTCTCCAGATAAGCGCGCTGATTTTCCACTTCCAAACCTGCCGCCCGGGTTTCGTCGCGGGAACGGGCAATGCGGCGGGTCATTTGATTGAACGATTCAACCAGAAAGCCCAGATCGTCTTGGCTCATCACAGGTAATTGTTGCTGATAATCGCCGTCGGCCACCGCCTGCGTACCTTTTACCAGTTCTTTCACCGGCGCGACGATGTTGCGGATGCTGATGAACGCTACCCAGATCGCCGCCAGCAAACTCAAAAGCAATACCAGCAGCAAGATCAGCGAGAAGCTGGTTTTCAGCGAATCGCGCAGGAAATTCATTTCCTGATAGCGGATGAAGGCAAACTCGATCGAATCGGCCAAATCGGTGACGCGCACCGGGACCGGATACAAGACTTGTAAAAACCGGCTTTGGTTAGCTTCAATGGCGACGATGATGCGTACCAGCATTTCGTCGTTATCGCCGGGGTCGAAGGCAAAATACTCTTTGTTTTGCCGTAGTTGCAGCCAGATTTGTTCGTCCGGCAGATGCGGCAGAATATCGCTGGGATTGACGCTGCTGGAGGCCAATACCCGGCCCTGATTGGAAAACACTGCAATTTCCAACGCCCCCGAGTCGGCCCATAGCGAGCCCACTTCGAGCGCGATCAAGGCTTCGGATTTATCGCGCAGCTGATCGGCCATTTGTTTGGTTTGCTTGATGTGCCAGTTCATACGCTGATTCATCGCCGACTGACTCAATTCCAGCGCGTCGTCCATGGCCCGGTCGATTTCGACGTTAAACCAGCTGTCTATGCCTTGATGCAGGAATTGCACGGAGAAATAAAACACGATCGCAGCCGGCGCCAGGGCCAGCAACACGAAAAGCGACACCATGCGCGTTGTCAGTCGGGAGCCGGCTTCCTTCTTTTTCAGTTCCCGCACCAGCGAATAGGCGTTGAATACGACCAGTCCGAGCAGAATTACCGATCCCAGGGTGTTGATTACCAGCAGCCAGGAATACAATTCGCCGAGTTCGGATGATTCTTGGGTCGCGCTGCTCATTAATTGCAGCGACAGCAGCACGAAGCCGAACAGCAATATGATCGAGGCGCTGGCCGGCAATTTTATTTTTGAATGGGCCATATGTGCCAAGTGCTAGAGAGAAACCAACGGTGATCGAGATAGGCGACTGGACGTAAGGGTATCGGTAACAGCTCGCGGTTGAACTGGGTTTTTACCGCCAATAGGTAGGGTTTGCCGGGTGGCAATACGTCGGTCGGAATCGGCGTGTCGTCGTGTACCGTTGCCAGAAAGTTCAAGGCGGCGCTCAAGGTAAGAAACATTTCGCTATGGTCGTAAGGCGTTTGGACTGCGTATTGATTCAACAGGGCATGGAATTGCAAGCTGTAAGCCAGGTTGTGGCGAAGAATCACGCTGTCCCAAAGCCAACCGGGTTGGCGCAGTTCAATCGATACGTTCCAGCTCAGCGGCACCCCTTTGTGGAGCGCTTCCTTGGCGGTCGGGCTGAGCCGGTAATCGATATGGGCCTGTACGGTGTAGCCCGCGTCGCCGTATTCCAGGTCGGCGGAGTCGATTCTAGCGGCGAAATCGCCGGCCTCGGCGACGGCCGGGCCAAATTGTAGGCAAAGCAGCAGCAGGCCGTAGCTAAGCGGATTTATACAGTTTGGCATAGTAAAAGCCGTCCATTTGCCGGTCGCCGGTGATGATCTGCCGGCCATGCGGGCGGGCGATGCCCCAGTGGCCGTCGATACGAATTTCGCTGGCGTCACTTTGTTCGGCGAGGAATCGGCCTATCTGCTCTTCGTTTTCCTGCTTCAAAACCGAGCAGGTGGCATATAACAATAGGCCACCGGGTTTGAGCAATTGCCAAGCGTTTTGCAGAATTCGGGCTTGTAACGCCTGTAAGGCGGTTATATCGTCTGGGCGGCGCAGTAGCTTGATGTCGGGATGGCGGCGAATCACGCCGAAACCGGAGCAGGGAGCGTCCAGTAATATTCTGTCGAATTGGCGGCCGTTGGCCCAGTTGCATGTCTGTTCCGCATCGGCGGCCAGTGTCTCGGCATGCAGATTTAAGCGCAGCAAGTTGTCCGTAACGCGCTGCAAGCGTTGCTGATCAATGTCTATCGCCAGCAAGCCGGCCAATGCCGGTTGGCGCTCCAAAATTGCCGCCGTTTTACCGCCCGGTGCTGCGCATAAATCCAAAACCTGTTGGCCGGCTTGAGGCTCCAGCAACTCGGCCGCCAACTGCGCTGCGGTGTCCTGTACCGAGGCTCGGCCTAGCTCAAACCCCGGCAACTGCTCGACGCCCAGGGCTTGATCGAGCCGTATCGCGGTCTCGCAACAGTCCACTGGTTGTGCGGCTATGCTTTGGGCGGTCAGTTCGTCAAGATAGGCGCCACGGCTGCCTTGCAGCAGGTTAATGCGCAAAGCCATCGGTGGCGCCTGATCGTTGGCGTGCAGGATTTTTTCGTAATGGTCGGGCCAGTCGTGGCGAAGCAAGTCCACTATCCATTGAGGATGGTTGTAACGGGCTTGGCAGTCCTCGGTACAGGCTTGTTGCAGGGGCTGGGCATCGCGCAGATATTGTCGAAGTATGGCGTTAACCAGCGATCTGGCCCAGGGTTTGTGACTGGTCGCCGCCACCGTTTCCGATACCGCGGCATGCGATTTAACGCGCATGTGTTGCAGTTGATATAGGCCGACCAACAACAAAGCCTTAATGTCGCTGTCTTTTTGCTTGAGCGGTTTGCTGAGCAGGCGGCTCAGCAAGAAATCCAGCGCGTAATAGTGGCGAATTACGCCGAAACACAGAGCTTGTACGAAAGCCCTATCCTTGCTGTCTTTTAATTTGGGCAGGCCATGTTCCAGCGCAGCCGTCAAGGATTGACCGTCGCTAAGAACGCGGGAGAGAATCTGTGCCGAGCAGCCGCGCAGATTCATGAACCAAGTACGACGCGGTCGGACGGGTGGGCATTCATAAAGTCTTTGCCGGCAATGCGCTTACCGCCGGGAAGCTGTACTTCCAAAAGCCGCAATACGCCATCGCCGGTCGCCACGTCCAGGGCGTGATTGCCACAATCGATAGTGCCGGGCGGAAGCTCTGCTGTTTTGTTTAACACTTCGCTACGCCAGACTCGCAATACTTGGCCCGTATAAAGGGTTTGCGCCACGGGCCAGGCATTCAGACCGCGCACTTTACGGTCGAGTTCGATGGCTGAATGTCGCCAGTCCAATATAGCTTCCTGTTTTTCCAATTTGTGGGCGTAGGTAACCAGGGTGTCGTCTTGCGGCTCGGCGATAACCGTGCCTTCAGCGATTTGCTCGACCACTTTAAGCAAGCCCTCAGCCCCCATTTGCGCCAATTGATCGTGCAGGTCGCTGGATGTACTGTCGGCTTCGATGGGGCATTCGATTCTATATAACATGTCGCCGGCATCGAGTTTTTTCACCACTTTCATGATGGTGATGCCGGTTTTGCTGTCGCCGGCCATGACCGCGCGATGAATCGGCGCGGCTCCGCGCCAGCGCGGCAGCAGCGAGCCATGCACGTTGATGCAGCCGAGTTTCGGAATGTCCAGCACTGCTTGCGGTAATATCAGGCCGTAAGCCACAACGATCAGTAAATCGGCGTCCAATGTTGCCAATTGGGCGACGGCTTCCGGGTTTTTGAAGTTTTCCGGCTGATAAATCGGGACGTTGGCGGATACGGCCAATTCCTTGACCGGGCTGGCGGTCAATTTACGGCCGCGTCCCGCCGGTCGGTCCGGTTGCGTATACACCGCACACACTTGCTGCCGCGAAGTGAGCAAGGCTTGCAAACTGGGCACCGCAAAATCCGGCGTCCCGGCGAACACGATTTTCATAGGTTTTCCTTATTAACCTTGCGCCTTGTGGATTTTATCCAGCTTGGCTTTAATGCGGTTGCGTTTGAAAGTCGATAGATAATCGACAAACAGTTTGCCTTCCAGATGATCCATTTCATGCTGAATACACACCGCCAGCAGATCGCGGGCTTCAATTTCGAAGCTTTCGCCGTCGCGGTTTAAGGCCTTGATTTTAATGTGCTCGGCGCGGCTGACTTTTTCGAAAAAGCCTGGTACCGATAGGCAGCCTTCCTCGGATTCTTCCACACCGTCGCGTTCTATGATTTGCGGATTGATCAGGCAAATCGGTTCGTCTTTGTTTTCACTGACATCCATCACGATCACGCGTTTATGGACGTTAACCTGGGTCGCCGCTAAGCCGACGCCCTTGGCGGCATACATGGTTTCTATCATGTCATCTACCAGTGTTCTGATGCCGTCGTCGACTGTGCTCACCTCCGCGGCGACCGTGCGCAGCCGTTTATCGGGAAACTCCAGAATCGTAAGAATACTCACCCATTACTCCACATGCTAACTTTAATGGCGGGATTTTATCCGAAATTGACTGTAGTTTGAATGTGAAGCCAAAATGCAGGCAAGGAAATATGGGTGCATGGATAGCGGAGCGGTCCTGTGCGAATCTGCTAGGCTGGGCGCGGTGCCGCTGGCATTCTATGTGAATTCATCTAAACTGTCCGGCAAAATCGATTGTTGGCGTTCAGACAATTGTTTCAATTATGCTCAAGTGGGACACGGCGTGTTGGCGGATGCCGGCCGAGTGTGCAGGCTAGGTGTTTGGCGGATTTTGAACGGTTTTAAAGCCTCTGGCAGGATATATTATGTTTCTTCGCGCGATACTGGGAATCTTGATTCCGTTGTTTTTTACTGCTGTCGTTTGGGCTGACGAGTTGAAGATCAATCCCAATCATCCCGACCAATATACCGTGGTGAAAGGCGATACTTTGTGGGATATTTCCGGCAAGTTTTTGCAGCATCCTTGGGAATGGCCGCAACTCTGGCACAATAACCCGCAAATCAAGGATCCGCATTGGATTTATCCCGGCGATACTTTGTATTTCTCGTATGTGAACGGTGTGCCGCGTTTGAGTTTTTCACCGGAAGGCAACGAGGAAAAGATGCTGCCGCGTATGCGCGAGTCGTCTATCGATCAGGCGATTAAAATGATTCCCAGTGATTCTATCGTGCAGTTTTTGAATTCGCCAAAAGTCGTTAGTGCCGAGGAATTACAGCATGCGCCCTATGTGATAGGTTTTGTCGGCGAACATCTGATCGCCGGTGCTGGAGATGGGGTATATGTCAGGGCAATCGAAGATCCGCAGGGCTTGGGCTACACAATTTATCGCCAAGGTAAGCCTTATATCAGTCCGGTAACGAAGGAAATTTTGGGCTACGAAGCGCAGTATATCGCCGATACCACCCTGCAGGAGCCGGGAGACCCGGCCACTTTGGTCATCAATAAATCCGATAGGGAAATCCAACGCGGCGATCGATTGATGCCGACGGCGGAGGGTGAGTTGGCGCTGAATTATTTTCCTAGGCCGCCAAGCCATCAGGTGGTCGGCAGTATTATCCAGGTTAAGGGTGGTGTGTCGCAGATCGGTCAGCACGATGTGGTGGTCATCGATAAGGGAACCGCCGACGGCTTGGAAGTCGGACACACTTTGGACGTTTACCGTAGAGGGCATATCGTTGTCGATCGCTATCAATCGCAGGAAGCGGTGGCGGTGAAAATGCCGGATGAATTGGCGGGAGTGTTAATGGTGTTTCGGCCGTTCGAACGCGTTAGTTATGCCTTGGTAATGCAGGCATCTGCTGCGATGCACACGCTGGATCGAGTGCAAACGCCCTGATGAAGCGTCAATCGATCGGGTTGCCGTCGATCAGATTCTCAACCTAACCCTATTTTGGAAGTCTCACTCAAACCTCAACTCAAATATTGGCTGGCGATGCTGCGTTGTCCCGGCGTCGGGCCTGAAGCCATTCAGCGTCTGCTGGAACATTTTGAGCCCGCCGAAGTGTTTTCCGCTTCCCGCGCCAGTTTAAACGGCTTGGGTTTTAGTGAAAAATTGATTGACGCCTTGCAAAAGCCGGATTGGCAAAAGGTTGAAGAGGATATGGCGTGGTTGGCGCAAGCCGGCAACCACGCATTGACCTTCGACGATCTCGACTATCCGGCACAACTTAGAGAAATCAACAATCCACCTCCGTTATTGTTTGTTAAGGGCAATCCGGCATTGCTGCTCGAGCCGCAATTGGCGATGGTCGGCAGTCGTAATCCTTCTCCGGTCGGTGTCAGTACGGCGATCCAATTTGCCGAGGCTCTGGCCCAAGCTGGTTTTACCGTGACTAGCGGTTTGGCGTTGGGTATCGATGCCGCCAGTCATCAAGGCGCATTGAATGTGAACGGTCGTACCATAGCAGTAGCGGGTACCGGACTGGATCGGGTCTATCCGGCCTGTCATAAACAATTGGCCACGCAAATCGCGGAACACGGCGCATTGGTTTCGGAGTTTCCGCCTGGCACAAATGCCAAAGCAAATCATTTTCCCAGGCGGAACCGGATTATTAGCGGTTTGTGCGTTGGGCTATTGGTGGTTGAGGCGGCGCAACAAAGCGGATCTTTGATTACTGCCCGTTTGGCGTTGGAGCAAAACAGGGAGGTTTTTGCGATTCCCGGATCGATTCATAACCCTTTGGCGCGCGGTTGCAACGCGCTGATCCGCCAGGGAGCCAAATTGGTGGAAACCGCTCAGGATATTTTTGAAGAATTAGGTCATTATAATCAACAGTATATGCGAGCCGAGTCGGAAATAGTGCAGACTTCGCTTGACCTGGAGCAGCAAAATCTATTGAAATTGATTCCGTACAGCCCCACAACGGTTGATACTCTGGTGCAAGAAAGCGGTTGGACTGTGGAAGAAATTTCCTCAATGCTGTTGGTGCTGGAGTTGCAGGGCTTCATTTCCGGGCTTGCCGGCGGTGGCTACCTCCGAATCAAATAAAGGTTCTAATGAAAGAAGACATTTTCGATGTGCTCATTTATCTGTTTGAAAATTATCTGGATGGTGACAGCGATAACTATCCGGACACCTCGGTAATCGCCAGCGAATTGCTGGATGCGGGTTTTCAACAGCCTGATGTCAATAAGGCGTTCGATTGGCTGGAGTCTCTGGCCGAAATTGAGAGCATCACACCGGCGGTTTCTTCCTCATTCCGCATTTTTAGCGGACAGGAAGTTGCCGTATTCGATATGGAGTGCCGCAATTTTTTGATGTACCTCGAACACAGTGGCATCCTGACGCCAATCAACCGTGAAATAGCGATTGATCGCGCCATGGCGCTGAAAGACGAAAACATTACGCTGGATAAATTGAAATGGATCGTTTTGATGGTGTTATTGAGTCAACCCGGCGATAGCGCCGCTTTTTCCCGAATGGAAGACATCGTTTACGACTTGATACCCACGTCTTTACACTGAGTTTTACACGGATAGCATGAGCAAAAGTTTAGTCATTGTAGAGTCGCCGGCGAAATGCAAGACCATAGAAAAATATCTGGGTAAAGACTTCCAGGTGCTGGCCTCCTACGGCCATGTTCGCGATTTGATACCGAAAGAGGGGGCTGTCGATCCGGAAAACGGTTTTGCGATGAAATATCAGGTCATCGACCGCAATCAACGGCATCTGCAGGAGATTGGCAAAGCCATCAAAAATGTCGATACGCTATATCTTGCTACTGACCCTGATCGCGAAGGCGAGGCGATTTCCTGGCATGTGTTCGAGCATCTCAAGGAAAAAAAGCTTTTAAAAGACAAGGCGGTGTTGCGGGTGGTGTTTCATGAAATCACCAAAAAAGCCGTGACCGATGCCATTGCTCATCCCACTGAATTATCGAATAACCTGGTCAATGCCCAGCAAGCGCGGCGCGCTCTGGATTATCTAGTCGGTTTTAATTTATCGCCGCTGTTGTGGAAGAAAATTCGCAGAGGTTTGTCGGCCGGCCGGGTGCAAAGCCCGGCTTTGCGGATGATCGTCGAGCGCGAGATGGAAATCGAGGCATTCAAGACCCGCGAATATTGGTCGCATACTGCCGAAGCCAGTGCGCAAGGGCTGCCGTTCAAAGCCAAGCTAACGCATTTCAATGGTGAAAAGCTGAATCAGTTCAGTTTTACCGACGAAGTCCAAGCCAACCAAGTCAAACAAAGCTTGCTGGATGCGGCCGATGGACAGTTAATCGTTGCCAAACTGGAGAAAAAACAGCGCAGCAAAAATCCGGCACCACCGTTTATTACCTCTACTTTGCAGCAGGAAGCGGCCCGTAAGCTGGGCTTCACCACCAAGCGGACGATGATGGTGGCACAGCAACTTTACGAAGGTATCGATCTGGGCGGCGAAACCGTCGGCTTGATTTCTTATATGCGTACTGACTCGGTGAATCTGGCCGAAGAGGCGCTTGCCGATATTCGCACACTGATCGCGGAAAAATACGGTGCCGACGATGTGCCAAAGGAGCCGCGCCGCTTCAAAACCAAATCTAAAAACGCTCAGGAAGCGCACGAAGCGATACGGCCGACGTCCTTACAGCGCATGCCGGAACAGGTGAAAAACCGGCTCAGTGCCGAGCAATTCAAGCTCTACGATCTGATTTGGAAGCGTACCGTCGCTTGTCAGATGATCCACGCCACCTTGAATCAAGTGGCGGTCGATCTGAATTGCGGCAGCGGTCAGAATGTATTTCGCGCAACCGGTTCCACGGTGACCAATCCGGGCTTCATGAAGGTGTATCTGGAAGGCGTGGATGATAGCAAAGAAGCCGCCGACGATCAGGATAGTCTGCTGCCGCCGATGGAAGAAGGGCGTCCGGTGGTCTTGAATGAAATTGCGGCAACCCAGCATTTTACCGAGCCGCCACCGCGTTACAGCGAGGCGAGCTTGGTAAAAGCCTTGGAAGAGCATGGCATCGGCCGGCCGTCCACCTACGCGACGATTATCTCAACCTTGCAAAACCGCGAATATGTGACGATTGACAACAAGCGGTTTTATCCGACCGACGTGGGGCGCATCGTTAACAAGTTCTTGACCGAGCATTTCACGAAATACGTCGATTACAGTTTTACCGCCAATCTGGAAGACGACCTGGATGCCGTGTCGCGCGGCGAGAAGGATTGGATTCCGTTGATGAACGACTTCTGGCGGCCGTTCACGCAGTTGATCAATGAGAAAGAAGAAAGCGTGCAGCGCAAGGATGTGACGCAAGAAAGCATAGATGAGCACTGCCCGGAATGCGGCAGTCCGCTGTCGATTCGCTTGGGGCGTAATGGCCGGTTTATCGGCTGTACCAATTATCCGACTTGTTCCTATACGCGTAATCTGGGTGACGACAATGCCGGCGCCGCAGCGGCCGAACCGGAAGTGGTGGAAGGGCGGGTTTGTCCGAAGTGCGAATCTACGCTGGTGATCAAAACCGGGCGTTATGGCAAGTTTGTCGGTTGTAGCGCTTATCCGAAATGCAAGCACATCGAACCCTTGGAAAAGCCGTCCGATACCGGTGTCGAATGTCCGCAATGTAAAAAAGGCGCAATTCTTAAGCGCAAAGCGCGTAGCGGCAAGATCTTTTATTCCTGCTCGGAATACCCGAAGTGCGATTATGCCTTGTGGGACGCGCCGATCAAGGAAAGCTGTCCGGATTGCAATTGGCCGATTTTGACCTTAAAGACCACCAAGCGCCGCGGGACTGAAAAAGTCTGTCCGCAAAAGGAATGCAAATATGCTACACCCTATGAGGGCGATGCCGACGATGTGAATGGCCCCGCTTGATGGCGCCGCAAGCGCTAGGGTAATGTCACTTTTTGGCCGACCTTAAGCCCGTGCTTATCGATAAAGCCAGCGTTTAGTTCCAGCATGTATCTGGCAGACGCTTTGGAATCGTAAATCCTGCACGGGTCTTTGCGGCAGGGTTGCAAATTTTTCAGCAACGCCACGATATAGCCTTCGCCGGACAAAAATACGACATCCAATGCCAGCAAGGTGTTTTTCATCCACATGCCGCGCCGCGCTTGGTCTGGATAGATAAATAGCATGCCTTGGTCTCCGGCAAGTTCCTGACGAAACATCAAGCCTTGTTCGCGCTCGCTTTCATTGGCGGCGATAGCCACGTAGACGGTTCGTTGTTGTTCTTCAAACGTGATTTGTCTGTTGAATTCGCTTCGCGGGTTTTCGTTTGCCTTTGAACAACAGGCAATAATCAGTAATAGCGGTCCGAGTAAATGGCTGAGTAATCGTGGTTTCATACTGGGCGCCGGTAATATAAAGTTGTTTTTGAGGGGGCGGCTGATTATAATGCCGCGTTCAATTATTTTGCGAGCGTGGCGAAATTGGTAGACGCGCTGGATTTAGGTTCCAGTGGTAACCCCG
>CAZGUM010000134.1:0-11333 GCA_964529085.1 uncultured Methylomonas sp.
TTAAATATCGCTTGGGGGAACCCGCATTCGATGTAAGAGAGTGTCAACAGCGCGGTGCCACATTTTCAGCACCGTTGCGCGTATTAGTACGTCTGGTTATCTATGATAAAGATGCGCCTGCCAATACCAAAGTAGTTAAAGATATCAGAGAGCAAGAAGTCTACATGGGTGAACTGCCCTTGATGACCGACAACGGTACCTTTGTTATCAATGGCACGGAACGCGTCATTGTGTCTCAATTGCATAGATCGCCGGGAGTGTTTTACGATCACGATAAGGGTAAAACCCATTCATCGGGGAAGCTATTATTCAACGCCCGCGTTATCCCTTACCGCGGTTCATGGCTGGATTTTGAGTTCGATCATAAAGACGCGGTTTATGTGCGTATAGACAGACGCAGAAAAATTCCTGCCACAATTTTGTTGCGGGCTTTAGGTTACGAAAACGAAGAAATGATCAAAATTTTCTTCGAGACCAATAAGTTCTCGTTAAGTGCCGACAAATTAATGTTTCACGTCATTCCCGAGCGATTGCGCGGGGAAATGGCAGTATTCGATATCAAACACGACGGTAAAGTCGTTATCGAAGAAGGTCGCAGGATTACCGCCAAACATGTGCGTCAACTGGAAAAGTCCGGTGTTACCGAAATTGAAGTCCCTAGGGATTACTTGTACGGAAAAATTCTGGGTCATAACGTCGTCGATAAGTCGACCGGTGAATTATTAGCCAGCGTCAACGACGAAATTACTGAAAACCTGTTGCAGAAATTAATCGATGCCGGCGTTAGCGAGATTAATACGCTGTATGTCAACGATTTGGATAGAGGTCCGTATATTTCTAATTCAATGCGATTGGATACGACGACTAATCGATTGGAAGCTTTGGTGGAAATTTACCGGATGATGCGGCCTGGTGAGCCGCCGACGGTGGAATCCGCCGAGAATTTGTTTGAAAATCTGTTTTTCACCGACGAACGCTATGACTTATCAGCTGTTGGTCGGATGAAGTTCAATCGTCGCTTGGGTCGTGAAGAAACCGAGGGCACTGGTACGTTAAGCAAAGAAGACATCATCGATGTACTTAAAGAGCTGATCAAAATCAGAAACGGCAACGGTACTGTTGACGACATCGATCATTTGGGCAATAGAAGGGTTCGTTCTGTCGGCGAAATGATCGAGAACCAGTTCCGTATCGGGTTGGTTCGTGTTGAACGAGCTGTAAGAGAACGTCTCACCTTGGCCGATTCCGAGGGCTATATGCCGCAGGAAATTATCAATGCCAAGCCGGTTTCTGCGGCGGTAAAAGAGTTTTTTGGTTCCAGCCAGCTGTCGCAGTTTATGGACCAAAACAATCCGCTGTCGCAAGTTACCCATAAACGCCGGGTTTCGGCGTTGGGTCCAGGTGGTTTGGCTAGAGAACGCGCAGGTTTTGAGGTTCGCGACGTTCACACCACCCACTATGGCCGGGTTTGCCCCATCGAAACTCCCGAGGGTCCGAACATCGGTTTGATTAACTCGCTGTCGGTTTATGCTCGAACCAACGAATATGGTTTCCTGGAAACCCCATATCGTAAAGTAGTCGATGGCAAGGTCACCGATCAAGTGGATTACATCTCTGCGATTGAAGAAGGCGAGTACGTTATTGCGCAGTCCAGTGTGGCTGTTGACGAAAACGGTAAATTGGTGGAAGGCTTGGTATCTTGCCGTTATAAGGACGAGTTCACCTTGGCGTCGTCCGATACCGTGCAATATATGGACGTTTCATCGAAGCAGATCGTATCCGTGGCGGCATCAATTATCCCATTCCTTGAGCATGACGACGCGAACCGGGCATTAATGGGTTCGAACATGCAGCGTCAGGCAGTTCCGACCTTGCGCGCCGAGAAACCGCTGGTCGGTACCGGCATGGAGCGCGTGGTGGCAAAAGACTCAGGTGTGACCGTGGTGGCAACTCGCGGCGGCCGTATCGAAGCGGTTGATGCCGGCCGTATCGTAGTGCGTGCGAACGATAACGAAACCGTGGCTGGCGTGCCTGGCGTCGATATTTATAACTTGATTAAATACACTCGATCTAATCAGAACACCTGTATTAACCAAAAGCCGTTGGTCAAATTGGGAGACACGGTCAGGGCCGGAGATATTTTGGCCGATGGTCCGTCAACCGATATTGGTGAATTGGCCTTGGGTCAAAATATGCTGATCGCATTCATGCCGTGGAATGGTTACAACTTCGAAGACTCCATATTGGTGTCTGAGCGGGTGGTGAAGGAAGACCGTTTCACGACGATTCATATTGAAGAAAAGACCTGCGTGGCTCGCGAGACTAAACATAGTCCGGAAGAAATTACAGCCGATATTCCTAATGTCAGCGAAGAAGCGTTATCGAAGTTGGATGAATCCGGCATCGTTTACGTTGGTGCTGAAGTGAAGGGTGGTGACATCTTGGTCGGTAAAGTTACGCCAAAAGGTGAAACGCAATTGACACCGGAAGAGAAGTTGCTGCGAGCCATTTTTGGTGAAAAAGCGGCGGACGTAAAGGATACTTCGCTACGCGTACCGGGTAACGTTCGCGGTACGGTCATTGATGTGCAGGTCTTTACGCGCGATGGGGTTAAGAAAGATAAGCGTGCCCTGGAAATCGAAGAAGCCGAAATTAAACGTTATCGCAAAGACTTGGATGACCAGCTGAAAATCGTAGAACATGATATTTTTGCTAGGGTCAAAACTTTGCTGGTAGGCAAAAAGGCAGAAAAGGGTCCCAACGCGCTGAAAAAAGGCGAAGAAATCAGTGCCGATTATCTAGATGGCTTGGTGCCGTCCGAACTGTTGAAAATTCGTACGCAAGATGAAGATGTTAACGTGCAATTGGAAACAGTGGCCGAACATGTAGAGCAGCAGCGTAAGGAATTCGACGAGCGTTTCGAGCAGAAAAAGAAAAAAATCACCATGGGCGACGATTTGGCGCCAGGCGTATTGAAAATGGTCAAAGTGTACTTGGCCGTTAAAAAGCGCATTCAACCTGGTGACAAAATGGCTGGTCGTCACGGTAACAAGGGTGTTATCTCGCAAATTGTGCCGATTGAAGACATGCCTTATACAGCAGATGGCAATCCGGTAGACATCCTGTTAAATCCTCTTGGCGTACCGTCGCGGATGAACGTTGGGCAGGTACTGGAAACTCATTTGGGTTGGGCTTCTAAAGGCTTGGGTATCAAGATCGGTAAGATGTTGGAGGCCCAGGCAAAAGTCGCGGAAATTCGCGGCTTTTTAGAAAAAATATACAACTATAGCGGTAGAAAAGAAGATCTGAATTCGTTTACCGATAAAGAAATTTTGGAAATGTCCGTCAATCTGGTCGCTGGTGTACCAATGGCAACCCCGGTATTTGACGGCGCTTCCGAGGAAGATATCCGCACCATGCTGCGTTTAGCCGATTTGCCCGAACATGGTCAAACCGTTCTTTACGATGGCTTGACCGGCGAGCCATTTGAGCGCGAAGTGACCGTGGGTTACATGTATATGCTGAAGTTGAATCATTTGGTCGACGACAAGATGCATGCGCGTTCAACGGGTCCCTACAGTCTCGTTACTCAGCAGCCATTGGGCGGTAAAGCTCAATTCGGCGGCCAGCGTTTTGGGGAAATGGAGGTTTGGGCGCTGGAAGCCTACGGTGCCGCTTATACATTGCAAGAAATGTTGACGGTCAAGTCCGACGACGTGACAGGCAGAACCAGAATGTATAAAAACATTGTTGACGGTAATCACTCAATGGAAGCAGGTATGCCGGAATCGTTCAACGTATTGGTTAAAGAAATACGTTCGTTGGCGGTAAATATCGAAATGGAACAAGATTAATTCCGTTCTTTGCGAAATAGATTCTGGACAATATCGGATAACATATAAAGAGGGTAAGCTCTTGAAAGATTTAATGAATTTCTTAAAACGTCAAGGTCGTACAGACGATTTTGACACTATCCGCATTGGATTGGCTTCTCCGGACATGATTCGTTCATGGTCGTATGGGGAAGTCAAAAAGCCTGAAACAATCAATTACCGTACTTTCAAGCCTGAGCGCGATGGTTTGTTTTGCGCGAAAATTTTCGGGCCGATCAGCGACTACGAATGCTTGTGCGGTAAATATAAGCGTCTGAAACATCGTGGCGTCATATGTGAAAAATGCGGTGTAGAAGTTACGTTGTCGAAAGTCCGTCGTGAGCGCATGGGCCATATCGACTTAGCTAGTCCGGTCGCGCATATTTGGTTTTTGAAATCTTTGCCATCCAGGATTGCTCTATTGCTGGATATGACGCTACGTTCGATTGAGCGTGTGCTGTACTTCGAAACATTCGTCGTTATTGATCCGGGCATGTCGCCTTTGGAAAAAGGCCAATTGCTGACTGACGAAGAATATCTGAACGCCATTGAAGAGCACGGTGATGATTTCGTTGCAAAAATGGGCGCGGAAGCGATCTATGATTTGCTCAAATCTATCGATTTGAAAGAAGAAATCAACACCTTGCGTGAAGAGATCAATGCGACCAATTCCGATACCAAAATAAAAAAATATTCGAAGCGCTTAAAGGTTATCGATTCATTGCTGGCTTCCAATAATCGTCCGGAATGGATGATTATGACGGTGTTGCCCGTATTGCCGCCTGAGTTGCGTCCATTGGTGCCGTTGGATGGCGGTCGTTTTGCCACTTCCGATTTGAATGATTTGTATCGCCGGGTAATCAATAGAAACAATCGTTTGACACGCTTGTTGGATTTGAATGCGCCCGACATCATCGTTCGCAACGAAAAACGCATGCTGCAAGAAGCGGTCGATGCGCTGTTGGACAACGGTCGTCGTGGTCGTGCGATTACCGGTAGCAATAGACGTCCTTTGAAGTCTTTGGCCGATATGATCAAAGGTAAGCAAGGCCGTTTTCGTCAAAACTTGTTGGGCAAGCGTGTCGATTATTCCGGCCGTTCGGTTATCGTGGTTGGTCCGACTTTAAGGTTGCATCAGTGTGGTTTACCGAAAAAAATGGCTTTGGAGTTGTTCAAGCCTTTCATTTTTAGCAAATTACAATTGCGCGGTTTAGCTACAACTATTAAAGCGGCCAAGAAAATGGTGGAGCGCGAAGGCGCTGAAGTATGGGATATTCTCGAAGAAGTTATTCGTGAGCATCCGGTGCTGTTGAACCGTGCTCCGACCCTGCATAGGTTGGGTATTCAAGCATTCGAGCCGATTTTGATCGAAGGTAAAGCCATTCAGCTGCATCCGCTGGTCTGTAGTGCGTTTAACGCCGATTTCGACGGCGACCAAATGGCTGTGCATATTCCGTTGTCGATAGAGGCGCAATTAGAAGCGCGCACCTTGATGATGGCGACCAACAACATTTTGTCGCCGGCTAACGGTGAGCCCGTTATCAACCCGTCTCAAGACGTGGTATTGGGTTTGTATTATATAACTCGCGAAAAAGTGAATGCAGTTGGCGAAGGCAGTATCTTTGCCGATTTGTCGGAAGTGATGCTGGCCCTTGATAGCAAGTCTGTGGAATTGCAGACGAAAATCGAAGTGCGCGTAATCGAAAAGTTGAAAACCGCCGAAGGCGATTTCGAAACCGTCGTTAGCAGAAAGAAAACGACAGTTGGCCGTGCGATTGTATGGGGTATAGTTCCTGACGGCATGCCTTACGAATTGGTCAATGTCGATATGACCAAAAAGAATATTTCGCGATTGATCAACTACAGTTACCGATATCTCGGCATTAAAGAAACGGTAATGTTGGCTGATAAGATCATGTATTTGGGATTCAGATATGCTACCCGGTCAGGCGTTTCTTTCGGTATTGAAGACATGGAAATTCCTGTTAAAAAAGCCGATATCATTCGCTCCGCCGATGCAGAGGTTAACGAAATTCAGAACCAGTATGCTTCAGGCTTGGTGACGGATGGCGAGCGATATAACAAAGTAGTTGACATTTGGTCGCGGGCAAACGACCAGGTGGCGAAAGTGATGATGGAAGGTTTGGGTGAAGACGAGGTGGTCAACTCAAAAGGGGAGACAGTTAAACAGAAGTCTTTCAATTCCATTTTTATGATGGCTGAATCTGGTGCGCGGGGTTCCGCGGCGCAGATTAGGCAGTTGGCAGGTATGCGCGGTTTGATGGCCAAGCCTGACGGCTCCATTATCGAGACGCCTATTACAGCGAACTTCCGAGAAGGTCTGGACGTGTTGCAGTACTTTATTTCAACTCACGGTGCTCGTAAAGGCTTGGCCGACACCGCGTTGAAAACTGCTAACTCAGGTTACTTGACTCGCCGATTGGTCGATGTCGCACAGGATTTGGTTATTGCAGAATCTGATTGCGGTACCCAAAACGGTTTGACCATGATGCCTATTATCGAAGGCGGCGACGTTGTTGAGCCTTTGGTTGACCGCGTACTGGGACGAGTCGCGGCAATAGATGTAACCGATCCGGCTGGCAACAATGTCTTGATTCCTGCCGGCACCATGATCGATGAAAATCTGGTCACGGTTCTGGAAGATAACGGCGTCGACAAGATGTTGGTGCGCTCCGTGATCACTTGCGAATCTCGTCAAGGTGTTTGTGCCAAATGCTATGGTCGTGATTTGGGTCGCGGTCATTTGGTTAACATTGGCGAAGCTGTCGGCGTTGTCGCCGCGCAGTCTATCGGTGAGCCGGGCACGCAGTTAACGATGCGGACTTTCCACATCGGTGGTGCAGCTTCTCGGTCGGCTGCTGTGAGTAACGTCCAAGTTAAATCCAGCGGTACTGCAAAGCTCAATAACTTAAAAACCGTTAAGAACAGAGAAAACAATCTTGTCGCCGTATCGCGGTCAGGCGAGGTTGGGGTTATGGACGATTACGGGCGTGAGCGCGAACGTTACAAAATACCTTATGGTGCTGTATTGTCGGTTGGCGACGGTAGTCCGGTCAGTGCCGGCGATATCATCGTTAATTGGGATCCGCACACCCATCCGGTTATTACCGAGGTGGACGGTTTTATCCAGCTGATCGACTTTATGGATGGTATCACCGTTCAAGAGCAATCCGATGATGTAACCGGCTTAACCTCACGCGTGGTTACCGACCCTAAACAAAGAAGCTCGGCCGGTAAAGAGTTGCGACCTATGGTTCGTCTTATCGATGAGCAAGGCGGTCAAATCAACTTGCCAGGAACTGATATTCCGGCCCAATACTTCTTGCCAGCGGGCGCCATCGTCGGTGTGAAGGACGGTGGAGAAGTGAAAGTCGGTGACGTTTTGGCGAGAATTCCGCAAGAGTCCAGTAAAACACGGGATATCACTGGTGGTTTGCCAAGAGTAGCGGACTTGTTCGAAGCTCGCAAAACCAAAGATCCTGCAATTTTGGCTGAGGCCACCGGTATGGTGTCCTTCGGTAAGGAAACCAAGGGTAAGCAGCGCGTAATTATTACGGATTCCGAAGGTGAGCAATATGAAACGCTGATACCCAAATGGCGACATATCACTGTTTTCGAGGGCGAATTTGTCGATAAAGGCGAAACGATCGCTGAGGGCGAATTGACGCCGCATGATATTTTGAGATTGCGCGGTATTGAGGAATTGGCGGACTATTTAGTCAAGGAAATTCAAGACGTTTACCGTTTACAAGGTGTAAAAATCAACGACAAGCATATTGAAGCGATCATTCGCCAAATGCTGAGAAAGGTCGAAATTACAGCGTCTGGCGATACTGATTTCGTGAAAGGCGAACAAGTTGAGCGCACAATGATTAACGCAGTTAACGACCAAGTTGAAAGGGAAGGTAAGATTCCTGCCAGTTATGATTCCTTGCTGTTAGGTATCACAAAGGCTTCATTGGCTACAGAGTCGTTTATTTCGGCTGCGTCATTCCAGGAAACCACTCGTGTATTGACTGATGCTGCTGTACGCGGCATTAGCGATAGTTTAAATGGCTTGAAAGAGAACGTAATTGTTGGTCGTTTAATACCTGCGGGTACCGGTTTGGCTTACCATGAACAGCGTCGTAAAAGAAGAGCTGCCGATTCCGGCTCTGGTGCTGATTCCGGAGCACAAGCGATTGAAGCAGTTGACGTTGAGGAGGCTTTGAAACAAGCTTTAAATGTCGAGTAAAAATCTCAAAAATGCTTGACCTAGTTCCATTGTAAAGGTATCATGCTCTGCTCACATCAGCCAATAGGTTTGGGCGGAGCTGTATTGATCTGCGCTTCCGCAGATTTCTTTATTGCTTATTAAACATTGCATATTCGGAGTAGTTAAGAATGGCCACGATCAATCAATTGGTCCGTAAGCCTCGTGCTAAAAAAATAGAGAAGACCAATGTTCCGGCGTTGGAAGCTTGTCCTCAAAGACGCGGAGTTTGTACGCGTGTTTATACTACAACGCCTAAAAAACCGAACTCGGCTTTGCGAAAGGTTGCAAGGGTGAGATTGACTAACGGTGCTGAGGTAAGTAGTTACATCGGTGGTGAGGGGCATAATCTTCAAGAGCACTCGGTGGTGCTGATTCGTGGTGGGCGGGTAAAGGACTTGCCAGGTGTTCGTTATCACGTGGTTCGGGGAAGTCTTGATACTTCTGGTGTTAAGGATAGAAAATGTGGTCGCTCCAAATATGGCGCGAAAAGACCTAAGAAATAAAGGTTGGTAACAGATGTCAAGAAGAAGAGTTGCTGCAAAAAGAGTCATCAATCCGGATCCGCGCTTTGGTAGCGATATGCTGTCAAAGTTCATGAATATGATAATGGAAGACGGTAAAAAATCAGTTGCTGAAAAAATCGTCTACGGCGCTTTGGACGTGATTGAGGGTAAGGGGCATAAAGAGTCTCTGGATTTGGTTGCAAAGGCATTGGAAAACGTTCAGCCGCGAGTTGAGGTGAAGTCGCGTCGGGTTGGTGGTGCAACCTATCAAGTGCCCGTTGAAGTGCGTCCTGCAAGAAGATTGGCGTTGTCTATGCGTTGGCTGATTGATGCCGCGCGTAAGCGTAACGAAAGAACCATGGCGGCTAAGTTGGCTGGTGAGTTGCTCGATGCCTCGGAGGGGCGTGGTGCGGCAGCTAAAAAACGAGAGGATACGCATAGAATGGCGGAAGCAAATAAGGCATTTGCTCATTATCGCTGGTAATAAAGTTAGATTGGGTTGTTGTTGTGGCTCGTAAAACGCCTATCGAGCGTTATCGTAATATAGGCATCATGGCTCATATTGATGCGGGAAAAACAACTACAACCGAGCGAATCCTGTTTTATACAGGGGTTTCGCACAAGATAGGAGAGGTCCATGATGGCGCCGCTACCATGGACTGGATGGAGCAGGAGCAGGAAAGGGGGATAACAATAACCTCTGCTGCCACGACTTGCTTCTGGTTGGGGATGGAAAAGCAATATCCGGAGCATAGAATCAATATTATTGATACTCCGGGGCATGTGGATTTCACCATAGAGGTGGAGCGCTCTCTGCGTGTGCTTGATGGTGCTTGTGCGGTATTCTGTGCTGTCGGAGGGGTTGAGCCTCAGTCCGAAACTGTGTGGAGACAGGCAAATAAGTATCACGTGCCGCGGGTGGCGTTTGTCAACAAAATGGATAGGTCTGGTGCTGACTTCTTTCGTGTTGTTGAACAAATTAAAACAAGGCTAGGAAGCCTTGTTGTGCCTATGCAGTTGCCAATAGGGTCGGAAGAATCGTTTCAAGGCGTCGTTGACCTGCTGAAGATGAAGGCGATCTATTGGGATGAAGCGAATATGGGTATTGGCTTTAAGGAAATGGAAATTCCGCTAGAAATGCAGAAGTTAGCCCAAGAGTGGCGAGATCATATGATCGAAGTCGCGGCGGATGGCTCCGAAATATTAATGGATAAATACCTGGAAAGTGGTGTTCTGACTAATGAAGAAGTAAAGCTGGGTATTAGAGTTCAGGTTTTACAGAATAAGTTGGTTCCTGCTTACTGCGGTTCTGCCTTTAAAAATAAAGGCGTTCAATGTGTACTTGATGGGGTGATAGACTTTCTACCATCCCCGCTAGATATTAAGCCGGTAGAAGGGTTGTCTGAAACAGGCGAAGAAGTTGTTAGAGGGGTGTCTGATGATGAACCGTTTTCCGCGCTTGCCTTCAAAATAGCAACAGATCCATTTGTAGGGACTTTGACCTTTTTTAGGGTTTATTCCGGCGTTGTTAAGTCTGGTGATGCTGTTTTGAATGCGGCAAAAAGTAAAAGAGAGCGCATTGGGCGTATCGTGCAAATGCACGCAAACAGCCGAGTTGAGATAGATGAGGTAAGGGCCGGTGAGATCGCGGCGCTTATTGGTCTTAAAGATGTGACGACAGGAGATACGCTTTGCGATAGTCAGCGCCCCATTCTGTTGGAGAAAATGGAGTTTCCAGAGCCTGTAATTGCCGTAGCCGTAGAGCCGAGGACAAAGGCGGATCAGGATAAGATGGGCGCTGCGTTAGGTAAGTTGGCGCAGGAAGATCCGTCATTTAGGGTGAGTAGCGATCCTGAGTCAGGGCAGACGATAATTTCTGGAATGGGTGAGCTTCACCTTGAAATTATTGTCGATAGAATGAAAAGAGAGTTTAACGTGGCGGCTAACGTGGGCGCTCCGCAGGTAGCTTACAGGGAGACAATACGGAAATCCGTTGAATGCGAAGGTAAGTTTGTCAGGCAAACAGGTGGTAAGGGGCAATATGGTCACGTCTGGTTGCGCCTGGAGCCGAAGGAGCCGGGGTCCGGTTACGAATTCGTTAATGAAGTGGTTGGTGGAGCGGTTCCGAAGGAATATATCCCAGCTATTGATAAAGGTGTGCAAGAGCAAATGGAGAACGGTGTATTAGCTGGTTTTCCGGTTGTTGATGTAAAGGTTAGTTTATTCGATGGTTCATATCATGATGTCGATTCGAATGAAATGGCTTTCAAGATAGCAGGATCTATGTGTTTCAGGGATGGGGCTAAGACTGCAAGTCCTGCGTTGCTGGAGCCCATTATGAAAGTCGAGGTTGTAACCCCCGAGGATTATATGGGTGAGGTAGTGGGTGACATCAATCGAAGGAGGGGTGTTATTCAAGGAATGGAAGATGTTCCGGCCGGAAAAGTAATAGAGTGCGAAGTGCCTCTTGCTGAAATGTTCGGTTATGCCACGGATCTTAGGTCGGCGACTCAGGGTAGAGCAACGTACAGTATGCAGTTTGAAAGATATAACGAAGCACCTGCAAATATTGCGGAAGCGATTATTAGAAAAGTATCTTAAATTTTTTACATATCAGGTATTGAATCATGGCTAAAGAAAAATTTGAAAGAAAGAAACCGCACGTAAACGTTGGCACTATAG
>CAZGUM010000135.1:0-11250 GCA_964529085.1 uncultured Methylomonas sp.
ATTTTCATTATGATTGCCACACTAACAATATTCTTCTGATGATTCATCTAGACTTTAGATTATATTTTAGTTGAGTTCTGAAACCTATATTTAATTAAATTATTCATCATTATTAATAATTTGAGTCAGTGTTTTATCTTCAGAAACACCTTCTTGGTTATTTTACAACTTTAATTACAGAATCTTCTCATTCTATATTATATTTGTTTAGTCATCTTCATTTACATTTGAAGTCTTCTTTACGTATTCTAAAAATGTTAGAGAGCTTAAAATAAAATAAAATTATATCAAAAATATCTTAAAAATTTATTCAATTTTATGTAGATTTTTTAAAAAATTAATATTAACAATAAAAATTTATTTTAAAAAAAAAAATAATTGAACTTATTTTGTTGACCTTAAGTTTTTGAATTTGAGTTTTTTTATTTAAAATTAGTTTTTAATTTCTTTAACCAAGATGATAGATAACTTTAATTTTTTTATTGAGATTTTTTTTCGTTTAAACCAGAAATAAAATTTTATTCTTAATTTTGTAAAGATTTTAATTAATCTGGAGTGATTTTCTATATAATTTTATAATTTTATTATAATATTTGGATCAACCAGAAAGTTTAATTTTAATTGTTTTAATTATTTTTTGAAGTAGATCCACTAAAAATATTATTTAAATAATTTTTCATTATTTGTAAGTTTCCTTTTTATTATTCATTTAACTTCGATTATTTTCCAATTTAGTTATCTAATAATTGTTATTGCTGATCTTGTTTACTATCTAATGGTTAAAAATTAAATTCAGAATCAATATTTTTTATTTCTGCTAAATTTTTATTTGTAGATTTAAATATTTATGCTCGAACTTTCATTTTTTCATAATTTTCAGTTTGAAAAAACTCTTATAACCTTGTATTAAAATAATATGCTACATACTTTTCATGAGTTTTTTCTTGATACTTCACACCAGCTATTTCTTCAAATTTCATAGAATTCAAGGTTTTCAGCATTGTATTAAGTTTATCAAAAAAAAGAGTTCTACACAATACTACCATTGAATATTTTGGGCTTCGTTTTAAAGCTTTCATAATTAAATATAAAAACGATTCTATCTCAAAAATTTTCTGTTTTAGATTAAAAATTTATAAGCTCTCTACTATTGAAATGTATTTGTCAAAACAATTTATGAATTTCATAATTGAAGAGTCAGATTTTAAAAAATCATTCTGATGTTGAATTTATTCCTAAATTTCGTATTTGATATTACTCAGTAACCATTTTTACCATTTTTATGAAGACGATATTATTATTTATTTATCATCCTCTTAATTGTAATGAAATTAATAATTTTGTGTTACTAAAATGTTTAAAATTTTATTTGTTTGCGAAGGGAAATAAGAAGATATTTTTAAAATATATTAAATAAAGCAAAGTTAATTTTAATTTGAGTTAATTTCTTTATCAGGATAATAAGAATTTACTTATAAGTTTAATATTATATCAACAATAAAAGGAAATTTATTCAGTAAAATAATAAAAATTTTCCAAATAAAATTTCTTGATTTTATAATATTTGTTGTAACAGGATCTTGAATAATCAGATTGTTGACAAGTAATTCTAATAATGCATACATTTGTTTAGAAAATTAATAATTTTATGAGTTCAAGCATTATATTTTGGTAATATCTTTATTATTTTTTTATAAATAAAAAAAAAAAAATAAAACAGTTTTAAACAATAAACCTATATGTTTTTATAAAGAAATCGTATCATCTTTGTGATTTATTGTGCATAGATTATTAAAAACGTCTAAAAATTGCATTTAATTTACTTAGAACATATAATCTATTTATTTATTTTGGCAAAATTCTTTTTGCAAAGGAATATTTTGATAAGTAGTTTATTGAGCAGCATCATAAAAGCAAGATTTTATAATAATTTCTATGTTAATTTTGGTAAATTCTTCTGAATGTTGACTGAACAATAAATCTAATAATCTAATTAATTATTTTTCAAACTTTGCTGGATAATCCCTGTTCTATTAGAAAAAAAATTCTAGAAATTATTAAGTTATAGCAATGACTTTTTAATTTTATTAATCTAAATATTATTGAATTAAGTAACTTATAAATATTTCAACAAATATCTCAAAATCTTATTGATTTTGTTCAAGAAATTTTTCAAATAAGTTAAAATTAAATTTTTAGCTACAAAATTGTTAATGAAAACACAACTTACTACCTTGAATTAAAGCAAAATTATTAAAAAAAGCATCATTATCCTCTAATTTGTTATATTTGTTAGTTTTATTTTTTTCTAAGAAATACTAAATTAAAGAATTTCCTAATAAAATGTTGGTTTAATCCTCAAAAATAAAATTAATCTTATTTCTTAAATTTTTGTTAGAATTTATTAGTTGAAGTAGATGGAATAATAAAATCACAAAATTATCTTATAATACAATTTATTGAGTATTTGTTGTATTCATATCAGAAGATTGTATATTATTAGTATCTTATTATACAATTTATTGAGTATTTGTTGTATTCACATTAGAAGATTCTCTATTATTAGTATCTTATAATATAATTTCTTTAGTATTTTTTGTATTCGCATTAGAAGATTCTCTATCATTAGGTAATTACTATTGAATAGAAGGTATTAAGTTTGAATGATAATTAATAATATTTTGGAACTCCATCTCAAATTTAATTACAGATTTCCTAATTATATTTTTTCCAAATAAATTAGATTTTTAAGGAAAAAAAATGTTAGAATTTACAATTATAAATAGGATAAAATTTATAAAGATTGTGCTAGTTATGCAATCCAAACAAAAGATTTTTGAATATACTACATTTCCAAAGAATCTGTTGAATCTTAGAGTAATTTATTTTCTTAATTTATAATATCTGTTTGTGTGTCTGGATTGATTTCTTCTTCTTAAACCATTTTACAGTCTTAAAAATCATAAAATAATGAAATATTGTTGTTTTATATTTGTAGAATGTTCAATTTTATTTATGTCAATTTAGAAACTTAACTAATATGATGTATTACAAATATTTGTTGAAATTCTGATGAGTTCTAACAATTTTGAACAGGTTTATAATTTTAATAGTCTATGGAAACAAATATCACAGTTTGAATAAGATGATGTAATATTTCTGCAAGTTTATAAGTATTTTTTTCATATTCATTTTTGCAATTTTTGCTATCTAACTCTTCACAAGTTTTCTATATTAATATTGATCCAAATTTTATCAAATTTTATTATATGTTAATCAAATTAATTTATTCAGCTGTGATGTTTCCTTCTTCAATTTTTCTAGGATTTAAAATGAAAAATATCACTTAATTAGATAAATTAAAAAATTTCACTATTAAATTATTTAAAAAAAAGTTTGTTGGTTTGTTCTTTTTTGCAGAATTAAAATGATTTGTAATTTTCATAAAAATTTCGTATAATTCAATAAATTAACTATGTTTCTTATCTTCCTTGTTAGATAAAACTTCTACAAACAATGTATTTAATAAGAATTATTCTAATTTATTATTCTTCATAAAATTATTCTGAAGATTATTGAAAAAACTAGAAAATAATTTTATCAGAAAGTAAAATTATAAGTTATTTTAGTTGGATTGATTGGTTTCAGTTTCATAACTATGAGTAAATTTAATATTATTTTCAAAATTATTGATAAATTGTGAATAATTTTCTACTAAAGATTATGATATATTCTACTAATATGTATTAGAATTAACTTTTGCAAATTATTATTATAATTCATCAAGACTAGATAAAAACTTTTTCAATGTAATCATTAATTTGTTAAAAGAATAAGGAAATTTCATTAAGATTGGTAGATTTTTTTCTGGTGAAAAATTTGTTAAAGGATGAAACTCTTATTTAGAAATATCTATGTTAATAATGTGGTTTAAATACCATAAATCATTTATCAAAAAATTTTCTAAGTGCATGCCTCCTTTATAAATTTGTTTAATTTAAGTAACATAGTTTTAATATGCAACTTCATCATCGTCTAAGTGACATAAAATTGTTTCAAAATATTAAATTTTTTAATCCGTTATCTTTTCTTTTTCATTTTCATCAAAAACTTATTTATTTAAATCAAAATATACAGATTAATTTTTAAGCAGCAAATCTTAATTAAATTGATCTAATTAGCAAGATTTGAGAGCTGTGACACCTAAATGTAAGAATAAATACATATTATTATAATTTTTAATTTAATTTTCATTTTATGAGATTTGAAATTTTAATTTAAATGCCTGCTACAAGAAAAATCTACTAATTTAAAATTATTAAGAATTATTGGATTCGAGCCAAATATCACTTTCAGCATTTGGAATAGAATTATGAATTAACAAAATAAGTACTCTATAACATTCTAGTCAAACTTGTAACTTATTTTCCTAAAATTTTTTTTAATTAATTTTTGCAAAATCAATTAAATGAGATAAATTCTCAGAATTTGCTTTAGAGTCAATTATTTGTTATAAAAATGGTTTATATTTTCTGCTTTTTAAACTATTAAATTTTTTTTTTAAATAAAAATAGTAAAAATAGTTTTAGATTTTATCTACGAATTTTCCTCCTCATTAAGCATTGAATTCATAATTGCAATTAGGTACACAATAAAATCTTCTGAATGTGTTTTATATTATTGATAAATATTATTTTATTTATTAAACTCATAGTCATTATTCTAATTATTAGGACTCAACAATATATTGAATTGTTAAAAAAAAGGGAAATTGTTTAATTAGTCAATTTATAACATTTTCCTTTATTGAAAATTAATTGAATTAATTTCCTTAAAATTATTAAATGTTTTAATTTCTGTAAATTAATTAATCATTTTATTTTTATTTAAAATAATTTTGAAATCACTCATAAAGAATGTCATTGAATTAATTATTGAATAAAATAAATGGGAAAATATTGAGTCTTATTTTGAAACTTTCTTTGAAAATCTTGATATTACAAATTATTTTATTAAATAAAAGCCAAAAATTATTTAATTTTTTTTTGTTGATATCAATTTTTCCTGATTGTTAAATTTTAACTTTATATTTTCTAATTATGTTTTATTAATGAAATTTAAGTAATAAATTTGAAATTCGTCTTCAAAGTTATTTTTTTATAAATTAATTTAAGGTTCAGCATCTTGATTAAGAAAGTTTTTAATTTTTTAAAAATCTTTGAAGATTGAAAAACAATTTATTAATTTTAAATCGATTATATCTATTGATTAATTAGAGAGAATTATATTCAAGTTTGGTTGTGTTTATAAAAATTAATTTAATTTATTGGTATTAACTACTAATGAATTGACAATTCTATTCAAAATAAATTAATATTGTTCTTCAAAATTCTAAAATTTGGTGTCATCATCTTTATCTGAAAGTATTTTATTTTAATATTAAATTTTTATAATAGTTTTAATATTTTTCAATAATTTCTCTAATCTGAATATCTCACCATGGTTGGTATTAGAATTAATAAAATTAAAAAATTCTTTAAAAAATTCTACATTTTTGTGGAAAAATACTAATTTTTTTTTAAATATTTTTCCATCATGATCATCATCTTTTAATTCACTCAAATTTTCTTGTAATATATCAAAATTTTAATCAATATATTGTTCATTAATTTTTAAATATGTTTCCAGATTTTTCATAGAAATTAAACTTTCATTTAATTTTATTTTTGATGGTCTTGGCTCAATAAATTTTTATAATAAAAATTATACAATTGTGTAAAAGGATATCAAATTGAATTTTGTAATTTTTTCCTTTTAAAGCTTGTAAATTTATTTTTTGAGTTCTTAAGGAGTTTGCAACGTTTGAGTAGAAAAAGCTTAAAATTTATCAGTTTCTAAGTTGTTATATTTATTGAAGAAATTTAATACAAATTGAAACAATTTTGTTTCTATCTTTTTTGATTATTCCTCAACAATTTTAATTTTTTGAGCAAGGCTTGCTTAATCAATTGAAATTTATTTTTCTGTTTCAAAATCTTCATTATTCTTATCTAAATCCATTTTTTCTTATTCTTATTTAGTCATTAATTTTTATTAATTTTCTAATAATTAATTATTTATATTTTTCTAAGTTGCATTTTATTATTAAATAAATAATGGGTTTAATTAATTTTCATTTTGATTGAATAATTATAAAAAAGTAAAATCTTTTGATGACGTTTTGAATTTTTTTAATAAATAACAACATATATCTAATTTTTTGCCAAATAATAACAATTATTCTGAATTTTTTATTTTAGGGTTTTGAATAATTGTAGTACCACTATCAAATAAATAAATATCAATAAAAATTAATGATAAATAATCTAAATCTGCTACAGAGATTAGTTTTGTATTGAGTAATAATTCAGCTTCATTTATTGTTTTCTCAAATTTCTTCAATATTATTTCTTTTAGAATAATATTATTTTGTAGAAGTTAGTTATTATCTTGTTGTTAATAATTTATATTTCCATTAAATTTAGTTTCTATATTCTTTGTTATCATTTATTATTATAGTTTCAATTGAGATTTATATTTTTTATATTCTATCAAAACTACATTTTATTTTTATTTTTAAATTTTTAGAATTTTTCAATTTAAAAAAAAAGCATTTCTTTATAGAATTTCTTATTATTGAGAGTATATTAGATTACTAGTTTTATTATATAGTAAATTTGTTTGGAAAATGAGGTCTAAACACTTGAAAGAAATATTCATTTATTGGTGATTGAAAGAAGTGACCCAATCAACAAAACCTGTAAAATTTTCTTCATAAGTTTGTTCTCGAAAAACTAAATAATTTTTTTTAAAAAAATCTATTGTATTCAAGACCAGACAATTATTTTTATTCTATATTAAGTCAAGATAAATTTAAATATAATTTTAAATTATTGTAATCGATTTTTAATTTTTTGTGTTTTCTTCAGAAATTATTTCAAATTTTTAAATTTTGTTTAACATTTATTTCTCTAATTCCTGCATTTTTATTAGATACTTGAAAATTTCTTGATATTAATTTGATCAAATGCATTTTATTAAATTAGTATTCATTTCTTTTTTTAAAGAGGGTAAAACATTTTTATTAACTATTTGATATTTAATTAGGATGTTGAAAAAAATTTCAAACATTTTATTTTTTTCAGGAGAACATAAAATATTTTCAATTTTATGATTAGCTAAATTTACTTCATTCATCAAGATCTCGACGTAAACATCCATAAATGATTTTTCAGTCAATATGTTAATATTTTCATAATTAATAAAATCCATAATAGTTACATATTAAGTTACTAATTTGTTATCATGTTTCAGATCAAAAAATTCGTAAAAGTTTTTTTATTCAAAAATTTAATGACAAATTTAACAAAACAATTTCACAAGTTTTATTTTATCCTGTTTTTGTTAAGAGGATTTCAAAATTTCTAAAGATGTCTAAAAAAAATTAAAGCTCATAAGGTTTTCTTTCAATATTTTCATATAATCTAAGTTATTGTCTTAACCTGAAAAAATTGTTTAGGATTTGCTTATTATTACTACAGATGAAATTTTTTCAATTATAGAAAACAATTCTGGAAGATTGTGTTAGTTTTTTTGAAAAATCAAAAACTAAGTTTGAATTAGTTTGATATAAACATTAAAAATTTAATTATTTAAATTTTATTATTCTTTGAGAATTTGACTTACTTCGGGTATGCATTATCTCATAAAATTAAGAGAATTTATTTTTTGGAATAATTTTAATTTAAGTAAAATATCTTGAATATCTTGGTTTGTTATAAAATTTTGCAAATTCTTATCAGAAAGTTCTTATATTTTATTTAAAAAATTATTAAAAAAATTGGATAGCTATCTCTGTATGTCAACCACTATGTATTTTATTGCAGTTATAACACTTTAAAACTATTTGTTTTCAGAATTTTCTGATGTTTCTTATAAATTTTATTCTTCTTCGACTTCATTCTATTGTTTTAAGATCTGTTCTGATACTTATTCCTTTATAATTATTAATTAAAATAAAATTCAAAATTAAATTTTTTTAAAAAAAAAAACAACTTTTTCTTGATTTTATTTTTCTTTCTCTTCGGCATCACTCTAAGTTTTTTGTTATGATTATTCAATAACTTCTTGTTACTTGGTTGAACTATTAACATGTTCTATTATAATTTTTTTAATTTTAAATATTTGAATCAAATATTTTAATTATTTTCTATCAGAAACTTATAGAGTATAGTAAATATTATGACAAGTGTAAAATTACTGAAATTTAGAAAAAATTATTTATTCAAAAATTTTTAAAATTTATTTTTATAAACTAATAATAGTTATTACCTGCTATTAGATTTTCTTATTTATTATCATTTTAATTAGGAGTTTAAAATAAAGTTGATTAAAATGAATCTATTTTGTATAGATTTAATGAAAAAATAAAAATTATTATATAACGAAATAACTTGAATTGAATAGTAATTTTTATTGACCAGTTGAGGCAATATTACTAGAATTTTATAAATTTCCAAATAATCCTACAGTATTTTGTGAGGTTAGTTAAAGTAGATCTGAATTATGTATTTATAAAATAAGAAATAAACTAATTAGTTAAAAATACTTAAAAAAGGAGATTAATTCTTTTCAGGATTAGTTGTTTTATTAGTGAACAAACCTTAAAAATCTAATTTATATATTATATTATTAAAATTTATAAAAATTCAAATCTAAAAATTAAAAAATTATTGCAATAATCAAAAAAACCTTGATTTTGTTGTTCAGGACTTTTAAAAAATATAGTTTAATTTATTTGGGGTGCAACTAAAATTGGCTCGACTTTGTGTAAATCTAGAACTTAAAGTAGTTTTATGATAATTTTTATTTGTTGATTTTTATATAACTAATCTTCATGATTTAAAAATATTTTCTTAGTAACTTCATCATAAATTTCAATGTATATTTAGAATTTATTTATTTTTTTCAACTATTTTTGTTGAGCAGACAACTTATTTTTACTATTCTGTTATTAATTAAATAATATATACTAGATATAATTGTAATAAAGAAAAAACAATTTTACATAATAAAATTTTAATTATTTTAGAATCTGATAAATAGGTATAAATTTGAATTTATAGTCTTAATAATTTTCGTTAAAAGCATTTTCATCAATAAGTTAAAGATTTACTAAACTATTCTTCCATTCTCTGTATTTCGTTTTTATTTTTTATTTTTTCTGAAATTATTTTTTTTACACTTGTTAGAATGATAAATCTTTTTAATTCTTTATTTTATACATATGAGATTTTTATGTGCATACCAACATAAAGATTACTTAATGAAGTTTAAATTTGTTAATAATTCCATTATTTGTGAAATAGTTAATTTTTTAATTTATTTTTTTATCAATTAAATTTGGTGATGTCAGCAATTAATTTTATTATACATTTTAATCTATGGTATTATTTTATTAAAGGAGAGTATCTGAACCAATTTTTTCTTTTTCCTCTTCATTATTTGCATTGTTATACTGAGTTTTTTTTTGTTTTTTTAAGCTTTGAAAAAAATATTTAAATTTATCATTAATTCCTATTAGTTCACTGCAATATTTCTAAATTTGTTTTAATTCATTTTTTTTCGAACTCTAAGTTTCAAATAACTAAAAATAATTTTTTAAAATATTATCTCTTAGTTCAATTGAATGCTAATTTAAATCTTTTTGATTAGATTTGCTATTGATGTAATTAATCAATTTCAAAGTTATATAAATTACTTGAAAAATTACATCCAAGTTATTACTTATTAAAAAAATATTGAGAAAATTGAAATTCTCATCCATGATGAAGTATTTTTCAAAAGTTAAATGAATGTCTATTGATGAATGTTTATTTTTTTCTAAAATTTTTTCTAAGATTAAATAAAGATTTTCTAGCTCTTTTTCTTTTTACTCTAATAAAATCTAGTAATTCTCGTCTATGGTTGTTTTTTATTCTTCATGCATTGTAGATATTTCAACAAATTTTGTTTTAATTTTTGAGGTAATTTGATCTACAATTCACATAATATTGCAATATTATTAAGATTCATTTCCTGTTCAATCTGATTCTATTATCTTCTTAGAAATTTCTTCAAAGTTTTCTACATTTTTAAGCTCTAAGAAATACTCATCTAACAAGATCTAAAGAATGAAAAATTTTTATTTAATTTACATTTTTAAAAATTTCAATTTAAATAATACTGGACTAAAAAATAGGCTTTAATTTTGTTAAAGGAATTGTAAGATATTTGTATTCATAAAGAAAATATTAGTCTTAATTAATTAAGTTGGCTTTTTTTCTTTTAATAAAATACAAATTTTTTTATTAAATTTACTATTTTAATATAAAAATTCATATTCGAAAATTTAGAAAATCTCTTTATCAAAAATTAAGTATTTTTTTAAGTTTTTGTTTTTTTTTAATTATTAATTTTATGAGTATTTCCTTGATTAAATAATAAATTTACCAATATGATTATTTTGAATTCATTAAGAATTTTTAATTATCTTTTTACAAAGAAGAAATGAAATAGAAATATTTTTATTTGTGAAATACTGATTTTTTTTTAATAGACCTTATAAGTTGAACTTAATATGTATACATTTTTATATTATAATATAAGAAGTGAAGCTATTATATTCAAGCTTATAATATTTATTCTCAACAAATTTATCATTTTTTTTATTTTTTTTTAAAAGACATTTTTAATTTAATATAATTGATAATTTTACTAAAAAGAGCAAAAAAATATTTTGATCCTGATGAACACACATTAAAAATATTTTTAAAAATTTGCTATAAGATTTTTATTTATTATAATAAAAATTAGTTTGAATTGAGAGAAATTTTCATAATCCATCAAATGATTTTTTTTTGATATTAATGGATAATAATAATTATAAATAAATAAACTTTTCAAAAATTTTAATATTAAAAATTACTAATTAATTAAATTTATAAATAAATAAAAAAATTTTTTATTTGAAATAATATTATAAAGTAAATGAGTTTTAAAAAATTTTTTTAGAAATTAATAATTTTTGTTAAATGGAGTGTAATAAAAATCATTTTTATATTTCAAAAACCTTTAATTGAACTCATTATTATGAAATATAGAAAATAAAAATTATTTTTTCACAAAATAATTTTTATTTATAATGTTTAAAAATCGTTTTTCTTCTTATTA
>CAZGUM010000136.1:0-8422 GCA_964529085.1 uncultured Methylomonas sp.
CCAACGGGAGTGACTTTACCATCTTGCCAGGTGGTGGATTTACCGGGTTTCAACAAGGTGTCTTTGTCCGGACCCATACTGTATCCTTTCCACTCCAATTGGCCGGTGCGGATATTGTAGGCAGCCAGGAAACCCCGCACCCCAAATTCACCACCGCCGATACCGGTTATAACTTTGTCTTTAACCACTAAAGGTGCATTGGTGCTGGTCATGCCTAATCTTGGATCGCCGTTTTGCACGCTCCATACTCTTTTACCGGTTTTGGCATCCAATGCAGTCAGAACGGTATCGGCTTGTTGCAGGAAGATTTTGCCGTCGCCATAAGCCAAACCACGGTTGACGGTATCGCAGCACATAACCGGAACGGTAGCGTCGGCGTCTTGGCTTGGGGTGAACTCCCATATAATGGCCTTTGTTTTTTGATCGATGGCGTAAACGGTGTTTGGGAACGGCGTATGAATATACACCACGCCGTTAATAACTAAAGGGCCGCCTTCATGACCACGCAAAACGCCGGTGGAAAAAGACCAGGCTGGTTGCAAGTCTTTAACGTTTGAAGTATTGATTTGAGAAAGTTTACTATAGCGGGTGCCGGAGTAATCGCCACCCCAAGATGCCCAGTTGCCAGGGTTTTTTTGGAGCATTTCTAGTTCGCTGTTAGCCCTAGTTACAGTGGGCGCCGCCATAATTGCAGCAACAGTCGACGCGAGCAGCCAGTTTTTTTTAGGCTTATTCATAGGGTACCTCCAGGTAATCTGCCGAATTGACAGAGTTTGTTTTATCGTTGTAAAGACTGGTTCGTGAAGTACGAGAATGGTTAATTACAAAATCAAAACATAGTTAGTTGAATGGGTTAAAGATGCTACGAAACGTGTTTTACCAGTCAGGTTTTCGACAACTGTCGGCGCATACTTTTCGATACTGCGCTATTCAAATGACTCCAAACCGGTCGACTCAGGATCCACCCCAATTAATTTTGCTAATTTCATAGGCTAATCAAATGGCTCTATAAGGGGTGTGCATATAAAACACTTATTTATGGGATTAGAAAAATATCGATTTTCTATGGAACAATAGGTTTTCCCTATTTAATTAAGAATAATGATCACGGAGATGACACAAATACAGTCATTCCCGACTGCACGAAACTGGAAACATATCAATGCCGTTTTTTTGGGGAGGTGTGTATTCCGATCAAAACCCAGCCAGATTTTGAAGGCCTTGGACCGGCTGATTGCAACAATTCGCCACGTCAAAAGCTACCATTCGCTGCCGGCGCAAAGTACGATTAATGCGAACCACCGGAGGTGTTGTTGAGTGCGCGTTTCTTAAGCCAGTCGTTTAAGGCGTATTAGAGTACAACCTAACGCGGTTGCTCAACTTACCGGTGTTCATGCCAAAACCGGCGCGGAGTTCGCCCACCGAGGATGACGTGCGCCCGAACACCGTCCGGGAGGGCTTCAGGCGGATAAAATGGCTTTGAAGCAGGAATAAAACCGTTGACACTCGATTTTCTAGATCGATTTCAACAAAAAATCACCGCAGCCGAGGACAAGAGGAAATATGTCCGGTTTTTTCACCAGCCTGCTAAACGCCGACTTACTTTGATGAATGTATTACCAGAGCGAATAGATCTCGACATTGCCGCCGACTTCGGACTTGGGATTAGCACCGCCGGTTTTGGTGAAAATGCCGGGCGCCGATTCCGTCAATACATATTCCTGATTCGACGGTCCGTCGCCCGCGGACTGGCACATCCAGAATTTCGAATCGGACGAACCCGGCCGCTCGATGGCGGCGATGTGGATATTACCCGGCCAGATCGCGACATCCCATTCTTCAATGTCTTTAAGGTGCATCCGCTTAACCTTCCCTTTTCCCCTTACCGTGCCCGGCCCGCTTTGTTCGTTCAGCTTAAGGCTGGAATCGCATTTCAGCAGCCAATTGCCGACGAAGCCGTTGCAATCGAGGCCGATGAACTCGTCGCAGATTGCCTGCAAGGTGTCCTGCCAACTTAGGGAAGAGTCTCCAAGCAGGTCTGCCGTCAGCTTTAGGGCATAGTTATTCTCGTAACTCAAGCCGCCGAACTTTTTCACGAATTTTTCTTCGTAGTCGGCCAGAGTCGACAGCACAGCGCCAATGGCTTCGGGCGAGCCCTTGCCGGTAAACACGTTGACGTAATTGTTAGCGCCGCCGGCACGGCTCAACACATTGCTCACGTTCAGACTCAGCAGCGCATCCTTAAGCTTTATCGCATCCTGCGTGCCGGCCTGTTCGGCCGAAGGATGCGATGAGGGATCATTGTTGCGGTAGCGGTTGACGGAAATCGTCACCGGAGTTCCCGCCGCCTTCAGTTTGATTTTCTTGTAATAACCAAGCATATCGCTCGGCCAAGGCGAGTTTTCGTTCCACATAGCGGAGCCCTCCAGGCTGGTTAGAATGTAAAAACTGTCTCTATTACGCAAGGCCGGGGTTACAGGCTTTCGCGAACCGTCGTATTCAGTGCGACAAGCACTGTCTATAGGATTTTGCCAGAATACGGGCTAAGAAGTTGGCGTTAAGCCGGCCTCAAACTCGGTAGATAGTTTCGACATCTTTACCATCAAAACTCGCAACGCCACAATAGTTTTGTGATCGGCATGGCTTATGCCGGTTCCGAATGGCTTTAAGCGCTGGCGACGACCAAGGACAAATACGCCAAGCAGTATCTTGGATCATAGCCTCGAAGTCCGATTACGCGACGTTAATCGGACTTCGCCGGCTTCAAACTTTGGCTTTTTTATCCTTGCGCGATCCGCGCAAGGCATAAGTTCTCGCTTTATCCTTGGCACTTTCCGCGAAAAAGTTTTTCCAGGATTCGCCGCCCCTATCGGCGATAACTGCCGAGAAATCCCTAAACAGGCTGGTACCGTCCAATACCGCCCGCGGGCTAAGCCCATAGTCGTGAGTCAGGTAGTAGCTGATGCTCATCAGATAGGTTTTTTCTTTGCTATTGAGTTTAATCAATCGCTGCTTTTGTTTGACGTAAACATAATAAGAGGTCAAAGCCAGCAGGCTCAGCCCCAAAAATTTCGTCCATAGCAATATATAGGCATTGTCTTCGAACAGCGGCTGGCCCTTACTCAATACAGCCTCGGTTTTATTCATATTTATCCCCGGTTAAATGGTCGCGGCATCTTAATTTAAGTTTTAAAAGCTTGCTTTAGAAATGTTGCTCGTCACAATGGACCGGCGGCAGTCCGCAGGCGCCGCTCGATAGTTGTCTGTGGAGTATTACCTTAAAAATTCGAAAATTCGAGCGGCCACGGTTCCATGACAAATAACTCAGACCGGGAAAAATACGCACCGTAAAAATAGCATTCGTAATGAGGGGCGTTTATGGCAATACCGTCTAACCTTACACCTTAGCTCATCAGAAGCTTCTTTTTAAAATCCGCATGTTCCTCGGAACATAGTCTCAAGAATTGGAAACTAGAGGTCGTATTCATGGAAAACGGCACGCCAAATAGCGGCCAAGCCAATGCCGCGCGGCAAAACATTGAAAACTGGTATCGAGCGGTGATCGAATCCTCCGACGATGCCATTATCGGCAAGGATTTGAACGGCATGGTCGCCAGTTGGAACCCGGCGGCCGAGCGGATGTTCAGCTATACCGAACAAGAAATCCTGGGCCAGCCGATTACCAAGCTAATCCCCAAACACCGGCTTAGCGAGGAAAAGATGATTCTTGCCAGAATTCTGCAGGGCGATCAAATTCAACACTACGAGACGACTCGACTGCGGAAGAATGCAGACGAGTTTCCGGCCTCTATCAGCGTCTCGCCGATAAGGTGTCCGCAAGGTAATATTATCGGCGCAGCGAAAATCATCCGGGATATTTCCGAGCGTAAAGCCGCCGATTTGCTGAACAAAGACAACCGGTTTCGCGCATTGTTCGAGACCATTGTCGATGGCGCGGTGCTGATTAATGCAAAAGGCTTGATTCAGGCATTTAACCCGGCGGCGGTGACGCTGTTCGGCTATATGCCTATCGAGGTAATGGGCAAGAACATCGGGATGTTGATGCCCGAGCCCCATGCCGAGCAGCACGATGCGCATATCAATAATTACCTGAGAACAGGCGTGAAAAAAGTGATCGGCATCGGCCGGGAGGCCGCGGGCAAGCGCAAGGACGGTTCGATATTTCCGGTTGAATTGACCATCAGCGAAATGGAAGTCGACGGGGAGCATATATTCACCGGCATAATCCGCGACATTACCCAGCGCAAGCAAGCCGAGGCCGCCTACGATTTCGAACAAAAGCTGGCCAGCGATCTGTTGCAGCGCCTTTGGAAAGCCGAGAAAACCGACAAATCCGGCCTGACTATCTGGCGCGGCGAAAACTTGCCCGGCAAACGCTATTTCTCCGGCGATTTATTACTTCATGCCTCCTGTTACGGGCACACTTACGTGTTGCACGCCGACTCGATGGGCCACGGGCTGGTGGCCGCCTTGCCGCTATTGCCGCTGGGAGATCTGTTTTACGCTTTGGCGCGTTCCGGCCACATGGTAGGAGCTATCGCCGCCAATCTAAACCGGATGCTGTTCGAAAGAATGCCGCGCGGCCGCTTCGTTTCCGCCACCATCTTGCGCATAAACCCAAATCATCGAAGCATCGAGATCTGGAACGGCGGCATGCCGCCCGTCGTATTATTTACGGCCGAATCCGCCAACGCGACGCAGGTCGGCGGCGAGCATCCGGCGCTAGGCGTCGTGCCGCCGGACGATTTCAATGCAAACACGCGGGAATGGCAATGGGATGCTCAATATCCCCAACGCCTGTTTTCATACTCCGATGGCTTGACCGATGCGCAAAATGCCGACGGCGAAATTTTTGGACAAGGACGCGTCCTGGAACTGTTTAAAAATCAGGTCAAAAACCGGGATAAATCGGCCGACATCTATAAAGCGTTTATCGACTTTGTCGATGCCGACAAAGCCCGGGACGACGTATCGCTGCTAATTGTCGATTGCGAGTTATTGCGCTCATAACCCAAGCATCGGCGTATTGCGGCGGGGTAGAATCAGTGTAAAAAATGGTTAAGCTCGAAACCAAACGAAACAATCACTGTCCAGAACGCAACACTCCGAAACCACCCGCTGCTGAATTACAAGCAATATAATGCACCGCTCGTATCCAATCCTCTTGAAAAACAATACTATAAAATCTGGCATGTCGATTGCTGAGTCAAATGCGTATTTGAATCGCCAATTTCAATTTCCAAATCACACCATTCAAGCCAAACGCATGCCTGACCTTAAAACCAAGTCGGAGAAAACTCGCGCCCGGCTGTTGACCGCCGCCAGCCGTATTTTTGCCGAGAAAGGCTATCAAGACGCGACCATCGCCGAGATTTGCGAGCAGGCCCAGGCCAATATCGCCGCGGTAAACTATCATTTCGGCGACAAGCAAACCCTGTATCTGGAAGCTTGGCGGCACGCGTTCAATCATGAGCTTGGCCAGCACCCTCCCGACGGCGGCGTATCGCGGCAAGCGTCCGCCGAGCAACGTCTGGCCGGACGCATCAAATCGATGATCCGCCGGGTGGCGGATGACAACTCGTATTCGTTTGCCATCATTCACAAGGAAATGGCGCAGCCGACACGCTTGCTGGCCGACATTCTGGAAAAGGAAATCAACCCGCAACGTCAGCAAATGTTCGGCTTGCTACGCGAGTGCCTGGGCCAGGACGCCAGCGAACAACAATTGCAATATTGTCACGCCAGTATCATGGGCCAATGTTTTCAATTGCTGCGTCTGAAACAGATGCAACATGCCCGGCCACAGCGCGCCCTTGCCAGCGATCTGAGCGACGTCGGTGCTTTTGCCGAGCATGTGGTGGACTTTTCGCTGGCCGGCATCCGCGCCATCCGTTCGCAAACTTTACCTAAACGCATCCAAGCATGAATCAACAAAACTCCGATTTATCCTCGCCGAGCAAGCGCCGGCCCTGGCTATGGACCGGCACCATCCTTGCCGTGAGTCTGGCCGGCGCCGGCCTCTATTTTCATCATAGCGAAGCCGCGCCGGATACTAAGGCTGAACGCGGCGGCGGCAAGGGCCGGCGTTTTTTCGAGCAACAAGACGCCCCCGCCGTCGTCGCCATCCAGTCTGCCGGTAGCGGCGATTTTCCGGTTTATCTGAATGCGCTCGGCACCGTCACTGCATTGCGCACCGTCACCGTCAAACCCCGGGTAGACGGCGAATTGGTCAAAGTGGCGTTCAGCGAGGGACAGATGGTCAAGGCCGGCGATTTGCTGGCCGAAATCGACCCACGGCCGTTCCAGGTGCAATTGCAACAGGCCCAAGGCCAGTTAACCAGGGATCAAGCCTTGTTGAAAAACGCCGAACTGGATCATGCCCGCTATGAAACCCTGCTGGCTCAGGATTCCATCGCCGCCCAGCAAACCGTTACCCAGGCGTCGCAAGTCAAGCAATATCAAGGCAACGTGGAAATGGATCAAGCCATGGTCGATAGCGCCAAGCTGCAACTCGGCTACGCCAAGTTGACCGCACCGATTTCCGGCCGGGCCGGCCTGCGGCAGATCGACCAGGGCAACATCGTGCACGCCAACGACGCCAACGGTCTGGTAGTAATCACCCAGTTGCAGCCGATCAGCGTGGTGTTCACCTTGGCGGAAGACCAATTGCCGGAAGTAGTTAAACGCTATCGCAACGGCCAAAATATTACAGTGGAAGCCTACGACAGAGGCGGCAAGTTGAAACTGGCCGAAGGTAAGCTTACCGCGCTGGACAATCAAATCGACCCGACCACCGGCACCATCAAACTGAAAGCGCAATTCGACAATCTGGAGCAAACCCTGTTCGCCAATCAATTCGTTAATGTGCGTATGCACCTGGATACCTTGCACGGCGTCACCCAGATACCCAGCGCCGCCTTGCAGCACGATACCCAGGGCGCGTTTGTGTACGTGGTCGATGCCGATAATATTGCCCATTTGCGCCGCGTCGAACCCGGTCCCAGCGAAGGCGAAAAAGTGGCTATCGAAAATAATCTGGCACCCGGCGAACAACTCATCCTCACCGGCATAGACCGGGTCAAGGACGGCGCGGTGGTGGATGTGGCCGAGAAAGACGGGCAAGCAGTCGCCGCCAAACCGGAATTGCAACCCAAGCCGGGAGACGAATCCGGCAAACGCCGGCGGCGCGGATAAATCATGAGTCTTAGCGATCCGGGCAAGGCCGGCTTCAATCCTTCGCGTCTATTCATCCTGCGGCCGGTAGCCACCTCCTTGTTGATGGTGGCTTTGTTATTGGTAGGCATCCTGGCTTATCGGCTGCTACCGGTCTCGGCCCTGCCGCAGGTCGATTATCCGACCATCCAGGTCACCACCCTGTATCCCGGCGCCAGCCCGGAAGTGATGACCTCCATCGTCACCGCGCCGCTGGAACGGCAGTTCGGGCAAATGCCCGGCTTGACGCAAATGAGCTCCACCAGCTCCGGCGGTGCGTCGGTGATTACCTTGCAGTTTAACTTGCATTTGGACCTGGACGTTGCCGAGCAAACCGTGCAAGCAGCGATCAACGCCGCCGCCAACTTTTTGCCCGACGATTTGCCGCAAGCGCCGATTTACAGCAAGGTCAACCCGGCCGATACACCGATCATGACGCTGGCGGTCAGCGCCAAATCGCTGCCTTTATTTAAGGTAGAAGATTTGGTCGATACCCGATTGGCGCAAAAAATCGCCCAATTGCCCGGCGTCGGCATGGTCAGCATCAGCGGCGGCCAACGGCCGGCGGTGCGCATTCAAGCCAACCACAAAGCGCTGGCTGCCTACGGCATCAGCCTGGAAGACGTGCGCAGCGCGATTGCCGCCGCCAACGTCAATCAACCCAAAGGCTCAATCAACGGCCCCACCCGCGCCGCGACAATAGACAGCAACGATCAATTGCGTTCGCCGGCCGAATACCGCGAACTGGTGGTGGCTTACAAAAACGCCGCGCCGGTCAAACTGGCGGACGTTGCCGAAGTCGTAGACGGCGCCGAAAACGTGCGCCTGGCCGCCTGGGCTAACGACAAGGCGGCGGTCATCGTCAACATCCAGCGCCAACCAGGCGCCAATGTGATCGAGGTGGTGGATAGGATTCAGGAATTGCTGCCCAAACTGCAAGCCTCGCTGCCGCCCGGCATCGAAGTCACGCCGCTGACCGACCGCACCGTGACGATCCGTGCCTCGGTGCACGATGTGCAATTCGAGCTGCTGCTGGCCGTGGCGCTGGTGGTGATGGTGATCTTCCTGTTCCTGCGCAATATACCGGCCACCATTATTCCGGGGGTTGCGGTGCCCCTGTCTTTAGTGGGCACGTTTGCGGCGATGTATCTGGCCGATTTCAGCATCAACAATTTAACCCTGATGGCGT
>CAZGUM010000136.1:8522-11241 GCA_964529085.1 uncultured Methylomonas sp.
TTTGCGGCGATGTATCTGGCCGATTTCAGCATCAACAATTTAACCCTGATGGCGTTGACCATCGCCACCGGCTTCGTGGTGGACGATGCCATCGTCGTCATCGAAAACATTTCCCGCTATATCGAACGCGGCGAAGCGCCGTTGCAAGCCGCATTGAAAGGTTCGGCGCAGATTGGCTTTACCATTATCTCGCTGACTTTTTCGCTGGTCGCGGTATTGATTCCACTGCTGTTCATGTCCGACGTGGTGGGCCGGCTGTTTCGGGAATTTGCGATTACACTGGCGGTGGCGATCTTGATTTCGGCGGTGGTGTCATTGACCCTGACGCCGATGATGTGCGCAAAGCTGCTACGGCCCGGCGTCGGGCATAAAGAAGACGAAATCGGCAACGATTGGTTCGGCCGCTTAATCAAGGCCTACGGCCGCAGCCTGAGTTGGGTGATGCAACGGCAAGCCGCGACCTTACTGGTATTTTTCGTCACCGTGGCATTGACCGCGGCGATGTATATCTGGATACCGAAAGGCTTTTTCCCCAGCCAGGACACAGGCATCATCCAGGGCTTTTCCGAAGCGCCGCAAAATGTGTCGTTTGCCGCCATGGCCGAGCAACAGCAAAAGCTGGCTAAGCTGATACTGGAAGATCCGGCCGTGGAAAGCCTATCGTCGTTTATCGGCGTCGATGGCATCAACGCTACACCCAATAGCGGCCGGTTTTTGATCAATTTAAAACCGCACGAGCAACGGCCGCCGGCTAACGCGATTATCGCCCGCTTGAAAACCCGCTTGGCGGAATCGCCCGGCAGCGTGTTATACCTGCAACCGGTGCAGGATTTAACGATGGAAAACCGGGTCAGCCGCACCCAATACCAATTTACCCTAGAAGGCGCCGATATCGATGACTTGAACCGCTGGACCGGCAAGCTGGTAAACGCCTTGGAAGGTCGGCCGGAATTTGCCGATGTAGTCAGCGACGTGCAGGATCAGGGCCGCCAGGTGTTTGTGAAGATCGACCGCGCCACCGCCAGCCGCTTGGGCGTCAGCACGGCGGCAATTGATAACGCCTTGTACAGTGCCTACGGCCAGCGTCTGGTATCGACCATCTTTACTCAGGCCAATCAGTACCGGGTGGTATTGGAAGTCGATCCGGCCGAGCAGACCGGTCCGCAAGCCTTGAACGAATTGCGCATACCCTCCACCAACGGCACCCAAGTACCCTTATCGGCCATCGCCGAACTCTCGGAGCGGCCGACCACATTGGCGATCAGCCATTTGGATCAATTCCCGGTGACGACTGTGTCCTTCAATCTGGCACCCGGTTATGCGCTGGGCGACGCGGTCGCCGCTGTCGATGCCGCCAAAAGCGAGATCGAATTGCCGCTAGCCATCCGCAGCGAATACCAGGGCGCCGCGCAAGCCTTCAAGGCCTCGCTGGGCAATACGTTGTGGCTGATCCTGGCGGCGATTGTTACCGTGTATATCGTGCTGGGCGTGCTGTATGAAAGCTATATCCACCCCATCACGATCCTGTCCACCCTGCCCTCGGCCGGCGTCGGCGCGTTATTGGCACTGCAAGTCTCCGGCGGCGACCTGGGCATCATCGGCATCATCGGCATTATTTTGTTGATCGGCATCGTCAAGAAGAACGCGATCATGATGATCGACTTTGCGCTGGAAGCCGAACGCAAGCAACATCTGCCGCCCGAGCAAGCCATTTTTCAGGCTTGCCTGTTGCGCTTCCGGCCGATTTTGATGACCACCTTGGCCGCGCTATTGGGTGCGCTGCCGTTGATGCTGGGCAACGGCGTCGGCTCCGAGCTGCGCCATCCGCTGGGTATTACGATGGTCGGCGGCTTGCTGCTTAGCCAATTATTGACGCTTTACACCACGCCGGTGATTTATCTGGCCATGGACAGATTGGCGCGCCGGGTTAACGCCGGCCTGGGGCTGAATCAAATCGAACCGGTGGAACAGGACCCGAGCCAGCCATGAACCTTTCCGAATTATTCATCCGCCGCCCGGTCGCCACCACTTTATTGACCATCGCTATTGCCTTGTGCGGCGTACTGGCGTTTTTAAATCTACCCATCTCTTCGCTGCCGCAAGTGGACTTCCCCACCGTGTCGGTGCAGGCGCAAGTACCCGGCGCCAGCGCGGAAACCATGGCCGCCACCGTGGCGACGCCGCTGGAACGGGCATTGGGCCGTATCGCCGGCGTCACGGAGATGACCTCCAATAGCTCACAAGGCTCAACGCAGATTACGCTGCAATTCGATTTAAACCGGGACATAGACGGTGCCTGCCGCGACGTGCAGGCTGCGATCAACGCCGCCGCCAGCATGTTGCCCAGCAATATGCCCAATCGGCCCAGCTACCGGCGCGACAACCCTTCGGACTCGCCGATTCTGATTCTGGCGCTGACCTCGGACAGTTTTACGCGCGGCCAGATGTACGATTCCGCCTCGACGATTTTGCTGCAAAAAATCTCGCAAATCCCCGGCATCGGCCAGGTACAAATTGGCGGCGCGGCATTGCCGGCGGTGCGCGTGGAACTGAATCCCAACGCCCTGAGCAAATACGGCATTGGCCTGGAAGACGTGCGCAACACCATCGCCCAAACCAACGTCACCCGGCCCAAAGGCATATTGGAAAGCGCCAACACCCGTTGGCAGATTCAAGCCAACGACCAGGCCCGCAAAGCCGAGGAATATCTGCCGTTGAT
>CAZGUM010000137.1:0-11021 GCA_964529085.1 uncultured Methylomonas sp.
CTATCCGAGTTTTCTAACTGCTCATTTTCAATTCGATCTATGCACCCGATGCTTAATATTGCCGTCCGCGCAGCGCGGAACGCCGGCGACCTAATCCAACGCTCCTCCCAAAATATCGAGAAACTCACCATCGATCAAAAGAGCCGCAACGACTACGCCTCCGAAGTCGATCGGGCTGCCGAGCAAGAAATTATCAAAGTCATTCGCGCCGCATTTCCCGAACATGCGATCCTCGCCGAGGAAAGTGGCGAACACAAAGGTAACGAATATACCTGGATCATCGACCCGCTGGATGGCACCACTAATTTTTTACACGGCTTTCCGCAATACGCTGTGTCTATAGCGCTAAAAAACAAAAACAAACTGGAATTGGGCGTAATTTACGATCCCACTCGCGACGAACTGTTCACCGCCGAACGCGGCGGCGGCGCCATGCTTAACAATCGCAAAATAAGGGTCACCAAACAAAGCAGTATGCGCGGAGCCCTTATCGGCACTGGCTTTCCGTTTAAAACCATGGAAAACATAGAGCCGTATTTAGGCATGTTTAAAGCAGTTTGCGCGGACTCCGCAGGCATCCGCCGCGCAGGAGCCGCCGCCCTGGATATGGCGTATGTTGCCTGCGGCAGACTTGATGCTTACTGGGAAATCGGCGTTAAGGAATGGGATATCGCGGCAGGCGTGTTATTGGTTCAGGAAGCAGGCGGCGTCGCCACCGACTTTTCCTTTAACGACAAATACTTGCAATCCGGTAACATCATCGTCGGCAACCCCAAAATGCACCAGCTTATGTATCATGCCATCGAACCGCATGTACCAGCGCGCCTAAAATAGAGCGCAACCCTGCATTTGGCCTAGAATTGTTATCGCCTTATCTTTTCTTTTATACTTACCGGCTAATCAAATTATAAGAGGCCATCATGGAAAAACCCTTTATCCTGCACATGCTGACTACAGCCAAAAATTTAAGCCCATTCGACGTCAATATGGCGATGGATGCAGGCTGGATTTCAGCGATACCGTACATCAACGTTGAACCCAGTGAAGTCAGAGGCTTGGTCCAAGATGCCATTTTCTCCCGCAGCCCCAAAGGCCTGCTGCGCACCGCCATCTTCATTGGCGGCCGGGAAACCAAGCAAGCAATGGATATGCTGAAAATGGCGAAAAACTCTATGGTGCCTCCGTTTGAAGTATCGGTGTTCGCCGATCCAAGCGGCGCATTTACTACCGCGGCTGGCATGGTTGCGGCAGTCGAAAAAGAACTGGCTGAAAAATTCGATACCACGCTGGCAGGTAAAAACGTTATCGCCCTCGGCGGCACCGGACCGGTCGGTCAAGCGGCAGCAGTGATTGCCGCCCAAGCCGGAGCCAATGTCAGAATCATTGGCAGGCAACTCGATAAAGCCGAGCGTACCGCGGAGCTGTGCAGCGAGGAATTCGGCGATGGCAAAATCACGGTACTTGCAGGTGCCGATGCCGACAAAGCCGAATACATGCAAACCGCCGATGTGGTTTTTGCAACCGGCGCGGCCGGCATTGAATTACTTAGCGCCGACTTGATTTCCAAAGCCGCTCAATTAAAAGTAGCAGCCGATGTCAACGCAGTACCGCCAGCCGGCATCGCCGGAATTGATGCATTTGATAACGGCAAACCGCTCGCAGGATCGACCAGCGGCGCGGTAGGCATTGGCGCACTGGCAATAGGCAACATCAAGTATCAGGCCCAAAGCCGCCTGCTGAAAAGAATGCTGGAAAGCGATCAACCGCTATTTTTGCATTTTGAACACGCTTTTGAAGTCGCTCGCGAGTTCATCAAATCGACTAAATAATCAGCTAAGTTCATCTAAGTCTGCCTATCACAGAGGGTAAGGTAAAAATGGCAAAACGCAGCATACTCCACATGTTCGACCCGATGCCAAACAACAGTCCGTTTGACATTAACATGGCACTCGATGCCGGTTTTGATGTGCTCATGCCCTACTCCAATGTCAAACTGGAGAGCATTCACAATTTGACTCAGGACGCGATTTTTTCGCGCAGCCCGGCAGCCAGCAAAAAAACGGCAATTTTCATCGGTGGTCGGGATATGGGTATGGCTATCGATATGCTGCAGGCCACCAAGCCAGCCATGGTGCCACCGTTTCAGGTCTCGGTATTTGCCGACCCTAGCGGTGCCTGCACCACAGCAGCTGCACTGGTAGCTTGCGTCGAAAAAGCGCTGAAAGAAAATCACGGCCAGGAACTGAAAGGATGTAAAGCGGTAGTGTTCGGCGGCACCGGCCCAGTCGGTATAGCCACAGGCGTCATCGCGTCCTTGCAAGGCGCCGAGACTATCCTGGTGGATCACCTATCGGTTGATTCCGCCAAGGACGCCGCTAAACAATACAACCGGCGTTTCGGTGCCAATATGACCGGTGACGCTGCGCGCAACGATGAGGAAAAAGCCGCGCTAATCGCCGATGCCGACATCGTGTTCTGTACCGCAAAGGCAGGTATCCGTGTCGTTAATGCTGCCGTACTGGCGCAAGCCCAGCAGCTAAAAGTTGCCGGTGACGTTAATGCCGTACCGCCATCGGGCATCGAAGGTATCGGGCTTAACGATTCAGCCACGCCACTAGCCTTGGCCGTTCAATCGGCTAACGCGGTCGGCGTAGGCGCCCTGGCTGTCGGCAACATCAAATATCAGTTACAGCACGAGTTATTAAAACTCATGCTGGAAACCGAACAACCTGTATTCCTGGATTTTCGCGAAGCCTTTACTAAAGCCCGCACGCTGGTGTGAACAATTCAAGGTTGTACGCTATTCAAACGTACAACCTTGTTCTCACATTGCATCGAGATAATTGAATTTGACCGCCAAACGCGTTAATTCGACATCGTTTTTGATATTAAGCTTGCGGTACACTCGATAGCGGTAAGTATTGATGGTCTTATCGCTGAGCACTAAGGCCTCCGACATTTCCTGAATGCTTTTTCCATTCAAAATCAAACGCACAACCTCAGCCTCACGCTGCGATAGCTGCAGAAATGGCGAGACATCGGCACCCGGCAAAAATTGAAACGCCAAATTGCTGGCCACGTCTTGACATAAATAGCGCTTGCCGGAAATCACGGTCTTAATCGCCGCTACCATTTCGCTGACCGGCGAGGCCTTGGATACAAAACCTACTACACCCAACTTCAGTAACTGCTGTGGTATTGGTCCATCGTTATGCACCGATAACGCAATGATTTTAATCGCCGGCTTCGACTGCAGCATGCGTCGGCAGGCTTCAACCCCGCCGATACCCGGCATATTAATATCCATCAGAATCACATCCGGCGGCTCATTCTCCACAATTCGTAAAGCGTCTTCTCCGCAATTGCACACGGCGACTACTGCGATATCCTTTTCCGCAGCCAATAACGCCTCGATACCGCTTCTGACTAACTCGTGATCATCAACCAGCAATACTTTAATCATAACTTCCTTTTCCGGAATCTTTTATCCTATCAAGTTTCCCAAATTTCATGCACAACAGCAACGTTAAAAAACAGTAGGATAGATCCAAATTGCGTTGTTGATTCGTGGTTTTAGCGTTTAGCCGTTAAAATAGCGGTTTTGATAAACGAACTTCAGGGCCAATATGCGCACTTCCCAATTTCCACTTAGCACCGTAAAAGAAATACCTGCCGATGCTGAAATAGCCAGCCATAAGCTAATGATACGCGCCGGTTTAATTCGCAAACTCGCCGCCGGGGTCTATACCTGGCTGCCGCTGGGTCTGCGGGTATTGCGCAAAGTGGAGCACATCGTTCGCGCGGAAATGAATAAGGCGGGGGCGTTGGAGGTGTTGATGCCTGCCCTGCAACCCGCCGAATTGTGGCAGGAAACCGGCCGCTGGGAAAAATACGGGCCGGAATTGGCGCGACTGAAAGACCGTCACGACCGCGAATTTTGCCTGGGCCCAACTCACGAGGAAATCATCACGGATCTCGCCCGCCATGAGTTGAAAAGCTATAAGCAACTGCCAATCACTTATTATCAGATTCAGAGCAAATTCCGCGACGAAATCCGTCCGCGCTTCGGCGTGATGCGCTCGCGCGAGTTTGTGATGAAAGACGCCTACTCATTTCACCTCGACCAAGAATCGCTGCAAGCGACCTACGATGTGATGTATCAAGCCTACACCAATATTTTCAACCGTTTCGGCTTGAAATTTCGAGCTGTGATCGCCGACTCGGGCTCGATAGGCGGCGCTGTTTCCCACGAATTTCATGTACTGGCCGACTCCGGCGAAGATGCAATAGCCTTTTCCACCGCCAGCGAATACGCTGCTAATGTGGAAAAAGCCGAAGCCTTAACACCTGAGGGCAGCCGCGCCGCGCCGACACAAGCCAAAACCTTGGTTGATACGCCGAATCAGCACAGCATCGAAGACGTCAGCAAATTTTTTAAAGTCGGCGCGACACAGTGTCTAAAAACTTTAATCGTCAGAGGCGAAAACGAAAGCTTAGTCGCGCTGCTACTCCGCGGCGATCACGAATTAAACCCGATTAAAGCCGAAAAAATCGACGGCGTACTGTCGCCACTGCAATTTGCCAGCGATGAGGAAATTCTGAGCACCTGCCGCTGCAAACCCGGATCGATAGGGCCGATCGATCTGAGTATAAAAATAGTTGCCGACCGCAGCGCGGCACTAATGTCGGACTTTATATGCGGCGCCAATCAAGACGGCAAACACTATCAAGGCGTCAACTGGGAACGCGACCTGGCTTCACCGGATCAAATCGCCGACTTACGCATGGTGGTCGAAGGCGATCCAAGTCCGGACGGCAAGGGACAAATTACAATTGCCAGAGGCATCGAAGTTGGGCATATTTTCCAGCTCGGCACGAAATACAGCGAATCGATGAACGCCTCCATCGTCAACGAAGCCGGCAAAAATCAGATCATGATCATGGGTTGTTACGGCATAGGTATCTCGCGAGTAGTCGCGGCCGCGATAGAACAAGGCCACGACGAACGCGGCATTATCTGGCCTAACGAGTTAGCGCCGTTCCAGGTTGCTCTCTGTCCGATGAATATGCATAAATCTGATCGCTTGATAGATACGGTCGAAAAAATCTATCGTGAATTAGTGGATGCGGGTATCGAAGTATTATTAGACGATAGAAAAGTTCGCGCCGGCTTCATGTTCTCCGACATGGAATTAATCGGCATCCCACATAGAATTGTGCTCGGGGACCGCGGCTTGGACAGCGGTACCGTCGAATATCAGGGCCGCCTGGATAAAGAAAGTCAGGACGTCGCGTTTGGAGATATTATCGAATTTATCAAAAATAAATTGAGCTAGGCACTTATTTACCGCCGACCGAATGGAGTCGAAGCGAATACCGGCTTCGACTCCATTCGCTGATCGAACTAACTTAAACCCACAATAAAAAACAACGCTAAACCGGTACGCGTTTAGGATTTCATGAGTGTGAACATCGCCTTGGTCGCACCGCATTTTGGGCATCCCCAATCCTCCGGCACATCTTCCCACCGAGTACCTGGCGCAACCCCTTGTCTTGGATCGCCCAACTGCTCGTCATAGATATGTCCACAAGTCTTGCATTTGTATTTTCTATATTCTGCCATTTCTTAATCCTCGATTGTAATGATGGTTTAAACAAAGCGGCGGAATTGTAGCCTATGCTCCACTGTTAAAAAACCACGAATCTTGGAAGGTATCAGCAATACGGACCGAGCCTTAAGCTCAACCTATTTTTTAAAACTTACCCGCAAACCTGTCTAACTTTATAAGCTCAGGTGCCGTTATGCCGAAAACACAACATTCTGGATAAGATGTAATTGAATTGTAATTTGAACTACTCGACGAAACCGGGTATAAAAGGTCACAAGGGGGATTGAAATTTTTTACTTTTTAGAGGTTCCAAAATGAAAACGCATATTTTTAAAAGTAGCTTGAAGCGAAGCGCACTAGTAACGGCGGGCTTAATTATGTCCACACCTGTCGCATTCGCGGCCACTACCTGGGTGGGCACAGCGGATTACGCAGCAGCACCGACAGCGAGTGGCTTAGACGAAGATGTCGTTGGCCCATTTGATACCTATGACTTCGGATTGGGCGTTTCCTTAATTAAGTTTACCCCATCCAGCGCGACCACCGGCTCGATTACCGGTTGGTATCAGTCTGCTGTAGTTGGGCACTCCTTGGATTTTGTCACCGCTCTATCGCCCAATTTAAATTCTACCGGCATAGGCTCAGGGTATGAGCTGACAGCAGTATCAAGGTTCACCGGCACTTATAACATTAGCGGATCCACTAACACATTCCAAATAACGAGTGGGAGTGTAGGCCTATATTTCGACACAACACCTGATTACAATTTCGCCTCCGACAGCGGATTTGAAGAAGCTTGGGCACCGATTCTATTCGGCAGAATTGCCGGTGGTGAAGGCAGTGTTAAAGTGTCCGGCGCTAACACCGGTTCGGGTTTCGAAGAATTAAGCCTCAATTTTTCCGGTGCATTCGGCGGCTATGACCATAACGTCTATTCGCCCGACACCATAGGAGGCGGAGACGCTATATTTACGATTAAAACCAAAGGCGTGTCGTTATTATCTGGAGTCAACAGCGTGCTAGGTGAAAGTAAGGTCGGCGGAGAGCTATTCGCAGCCGACGGCAACTTACAATTAACTGCCGTTCCTGTTCCTGCGGCAGCGTGGCTGTTCGGTACAGGCTTAGTTGGCTTTTTCGGCGCGAGCTTACGTAAAAAAATAGCGGCGTAAACATTTTTCCAGTGGCGCTCGTATTCTACCGCTCAAGCTAAGCTTGAGCGGTATTCATTGTTTATGGGGACAATTAAGATAGTGATGGCGCCTCGGCCTTCGTAAACAACAAACAAATCCCAAACAATCCATCCCATTCATCACCAACAATCTGGCCTTTAATCTGACAATCAGTGTTGGAGCAGGCTTGCAAAATTACCTGCAAATCCTTGGCTTTCAACTTATGCAATGCCTCTTGCACCAGTTGCTTGCGCTTATCCCAAATCTGATATTTTTTATAGACAAGGTCCTGAACCCCGCCGCGTTTTAATTCAGCTTTAACGTTAAATAACATTCTAACTTCGCGACTAATCGCCCAAAGCACGACCGGTGCGGCAACACCCTCCGCTCTGAGCCCCGCGAGAATTTTAACGGCCCGGTTTACTTTACCCATTAGTAAAGCGTCCGTCAGTTTAAACACGTCGAATCGCGCACTGTCAGCCACACCGTCTTCAACCATGTTCTTATCGATACGGCTGACGCCATGCAAAATATAGAGCTTTTCGATCTCCTGAGCTGCCGCCAGTAAATTGCCTTCCACCCTCGCAGCCAGACTTTTCAACGCATCGCTTTCCAAGTGCATCCCCTTGCGCTCAGCTCGGCGTTGTAACCAAAGCAGCAACTCCTGACCTTGTAAAGGCCACACTTGCACGATTGCACCAAGCTTATCCAGAGCTTGAAACCATTGCGCCTTCTGCGCGGCACTCTCCAACTTGCCGGCGGTAATCAATAACACCGTGTCTTCGGGAGGCCGCTGGCAATACGCGCTAAGCACCTTGCTGCCTTCCAAGCCGGGCTTGGCGGAAGGCAAACGCAAATCGATAAGTTTTTTGTCGGAAAATATAGATAGCGACTCGGCTTCAGTCGTTAACTGCGGCCATTCGTTGCCGGTATCGATAGAGATCACTTCGCGCGTGGAATATCCGGCTTGACGCGCCGCTTGACGGATGTCGTCGGCCGCCTCGCCGAGCTGCAAAGGCTCGTCCCCACTAATCAAATAAACCGGCACCAGCGCTTTCTGCAACGCGGCAGTCAATTGGTCTAGCTTCAAACGCATACTTATTTTTTCTGCGTATCGATGGCTATCCTGGCCCTAGCCAATATCATCCGAGATACTTGTTTGTAGATTTCATTGCGGATCAATTGTTCTTCGTTACCCTTCGCCAATACCGCAGTCTGGTCGTTAAAAAACTCCCTGGAGATTTCGATAACTTGCTCGTCCATCAGGGCATTTTCCTTACTATCGAAAAATTGAAAACGCAGATAATACTCAAGCTCGGACTCGCTGGATTTACCAGTGGAACCAATCGACAGCACCCGGCTACGCATCTCCTCTCTGAGTACTTTTACCACCACGCCGGCATCGTTCGGCGAGCCGACCATCTTGCCTTTCGAGGCTTTCATGATCGAACGCATTTCGCTTTGTAGTGGTGCGGAAGCGCCAAAAACATACATATTTTTTAGTACTTCCGGCATCTCGATCGAGCCGCGCAGGTGGTATCCGCAGCCGACCAGCAGCGCCAACCCCCCTACCAAGACCATTCGGCTCCATTGATTCATCATCTGTTTCTCGAAAATACAGCTTTTAAACAACGATATTCACCAGTTTTTGCGGCACCACAATCAGCTTCTTCACCGGCTTACCTTCCAGATAACGCTGCACGTTTTCGTCGGCCAAAGCCAGCGCTTCGACTTGTTCTTTGGAAGCCGTCGCTGCCACCGATAATTTCCCGCGCAATTTGCCATTGACCTGCACAACCATCTCGATGGCATCTTGTTGTAACGCCGATTCATCAATAGCCGGCCATGCCGCGACCACGATATCATCGTGGTGTCCCAATTCATTCCACAACGCTTGCGACGCGTGCGGGATAATCGGGGCCAGCATCAAGACGATGGCTTCCAGTACTTCCTGGCGGGTTGCCCTGCCGTTGGCGCTATCGTCTTCAAATTTATTCAACGCGTTGACCAACTCCATGTTGGCGGCAATCGCGGTGTTAAAGGTGTGGCGGCGCGCCATGTCGTCGGTGACTTTTAGCAAAGCCTGATGCAACTGGCGGCGCAGGGCCTTCTGATCGTCACTCAGCGTCGCTTTGTCCAACGGTTGATTCGGCGAACCGGCTTCGACGTGCAGATAGACTTGCCTCCATAAGCGTTTCAGGAAGCGGAACGCACCTTCCACACCCGCATCATTCCATTCCAGCGATTGGTCAGGCGGCGATGTGAACATGGTATAGAGCCGCACCGTATCGGCACCGTACTTGTCGATCAACACCTGAGGATCGACGCCATTGTTTTTCGACTTCGACATTTTTTCCACCGCGCCAACCGTGACCGGCGAACCGTCTTCCAGCAATTTGGCGCCGATGATCTTGCCCTTGGCGTCGCGCTCAACATCGATCTGAGTCAAGTTGAAATAGCGCTTGTGGCCGTGATCGTCAATCTGATAGAAGGTTTCCGCGATCACCATGCCCTGAGTCAGCAAATTCTTGAACGGCTCATCGCAGGCCACCAAGCCTTCGTCGCGCATCAGCTTGGTGAAAAAACGCGCATACAGCAGATGTAAAATCGCGTGCTCGATACCACCGATGTAATGATCAACCGGCAGCCAGTAATTCGCGCGCTGATCCAGCATCGCGGTGTCGCAATCCTTGCTCGCATAACGCGCGAAATACCAGGATGACTCCATGAAGGTGTCGAAGGTATCTGTCTCGCGCCGCGCCGGCTTACCGCATTTCGGACAAGTCGTGTGCGGAAAAGTCGGATGAGCACCCAGCGGCGATTGTGAGCCGTCCAGCACGACGTCGCGCGGCAGGGTCACCGGCAACTGATCGTCCGGCACCGGCACGGTACCGCAGTCGTCGCAATAGATTACCGGAATCGGCGCGCCCCAATAGCGTTGCCGAGACACGCCCCAGTCGCGCAATCTGAAATTGGTTTTGCGCTCGCCCTTGCCCAAGCCGGCCAGTTTGGCGGCGATAGCGTCGAAAGCTTGCTTGAAATTCAATCCATCGAATTCGCTGGAGTTCTTTAGCACACCTTTATCGGTAAAAGCTTTTTCGGCGATGCTGTCGTCGGCACCATCGGCAGCGGCAATCACTTCCTTGATGGCAATGCCATATCTCTTTGCAAACTCATAATCGCGCTGATCGTGTGCAGGCACAGACATCACGGCACCGGTGCCGTAGCTCATCAATACAAAGTTGGCGATCCATACCGGTACGGATTCGCCAGTCAAAGGATGAATGGCGTTATAACCGGACGCGATACCGCGCTTTTCCATGGTTTCCATCGCCGCTTCGGAAGTCTCCATCTGCTTGCAGGATTCGATGAAGGTTGCGATGTCGGCATTGCTTTCCGCCGCTTTCAAGGCCAACGGATGTTCCGCGGCGACGGCGACATAAGTCACGCCCATCACCGTATCCGGACGGGTGGTATAGATGCGAATCGGCGACTCAAAACCATCGACCGCAAAATCCATCTCCACCCCTTCGGAACGGCCGATCCAGTTGGCCTGCATGGTACGCACCTGCTCGGGCCAGCCGGGCAGTTTATCCAGCGATGTCAACAACTCGTCGGCATAGGCGGTGATTTTTAAGAACCACTGCGAAATTTCTTTTTTCTCGACGTGGGTATCGCAGCGCCAGCAGCAGCCATCGATAACTTGTTCGTTGGCCAGGACGGTTTGGTCGTGCGGACACCAGTTGACCGGCGCGGTTTTTTTATAAACCAGGCCTTTTTCCAGTAGACGCAAGAAAAACCATTGCTCCCAACGGTAGTAGCTCGGATCGCAAGTCGCCAGTTCGCGGCTCCAGTCGTAACCGAAGCCCAGCCGTTTCAGCTGGTCGCGCATGTAATCGATATTGGAATAGGTCCAGTCGGCCGGATGCACCTTGTTTTGCATCGCCGCGTTTTCCGCCGGCAAACCGAAAGCGTCCCAACCCATGGGTTGCAGTACATGTTTGCCCTGCATGCGCTGGAAACGACTGATCACGTCGCCAATTGTATAGTTGCGGACGTGGCCCATATGCAGCTTGCCGCTGGGATAAGGAAACATCGACAGACAATAGTATTTTTCCTTGCCGGTATCTTCCGACGCCGTAAACACCCCGGATTTTCCCCAGTCGGCCTGTACTTTTTGCTCTATCGCCGACGGCTTGTAATGCTCTTCCATCCTATTCGTCTTTTGCTGTAAAAAGGCGCT
>CAZGUM010000138.1:0-11012 GCA_964529085.1 uncultured Methylomonas sp.
TTTTCGGAGGGCCAGGGATGGCCCCTTCCGAAAACCCTCGCCAAAAGCGAGAAGCACAGGATTAAGGCGGAATACCGGGTGGCTTTTTCTTTGAATACTTTCTTTTGGCCACGCAAAAGAAAGTATTTCGGCTGTCGGGGCGAGACCCGACATGCAAAACCAGCCTCGCGATAGCGACTCCAAATAAAACAAACACCCCTTAATTCAACAAACAACCAAAACATGACCAGCATATTCCTCCCTATTTTCGGCCAAGGCAGCCAACCCGCCGAGGAAGACGGCGTCGAACTCGACTATCTGGCGATGCCGGAAGAAATGGCCACCTACCGGATGCCGACGATTTCGGTGGACTTGAATGCAGCCGATCTGGCGCAGGCCAAAACCGTGTTGCAGCAACTGGAACATGATTTAGCGACGTACCCGGCAAACAGCCAAACCATAGACTTGATAAGCCTGGATCAAACCAATCGCCAGTTCGTCGACGAATTGCTCGGCGAGGGCGAAGTCAGCATGCTCTGTAACGGCGCGCAAACCCTGCGGATTCAGGAATCGGTGCTGGCCGGCGTCTGGCGTTCGCAACGCCTCGACGGGCAAAAACAGATCGTCACCGACATTTTGGAAGTCGGCATCATCCCGCAAGCCATCTTGCAAACCGCCTTTGCCGATGCCACCGTTCAAATCGATACTGACATGAATGCGTTGCCGGACGGCGTGATGAACGCGCCGCCGCTGCTGGCGGAATTGAATGCCAAGATCGTCGAGTATCAACCCGGTGCCGAAGCGCATATCATCAACCTGAGTTTGCTGCCGCAAACCGAACAGGATTTGGCGTTTTTGGAGCAACGTTTGAGCAGAGGCGCGGTGACGATTTTGTCGCGCGGTTACGGTAACTGCAGGATCGACGCTACTGCGACCCGCAACGTGTGGTGGGTGCGATATTTTAATTCGCAGGACACGCTGATTCTGAATACGCTGGAAGTCAGCGAGGTGCCGAATGTGGCCTGCGCGTCGGCCGAAGATATTGCCGACAGTCACCAGCGCTTGCAGGAAATTTTGCAGGTGTATTTGTGAGCGAAGGCTTTTTCGCCGGGGCTTACGGCGGCGATGCTTCGCGCTTGCCTCCAGAGGCCAAGCTGGAATGCAAGATTTGCTGGCATGTCTATTATCCGGCTGAGGGCGATGCGGTTTGGCAAGTGCCGCCCGGCACCGCGTTTGCCGATTTGCCCGAGCATTGGAGTTGCCCGCAATGCGGCGCGCCGAAGCAGGGCTTTTTGGTGCTGGACGACTAATCATGTACTGGCAGGACGGTGAGCAGATTAGGCAGACCTTAGAAGTGGTGTTTAACGACATTCTGATCACGCGGATGCACGATATGCCACTGCTGAATCCGGCTTTAGCGGTGCGGGCGCTTGGGTTTAATCGGTACAACGCCGATTGGGCCGGTGTTTTGATTACGCCCTGGTTTATGAACGTGTTGCTGCTGCCGAGCGCGGCGAGCCGGTGGGTAACGCAAGTGCCCGGTACAAAGTTTGAACAGGGTTTTCCCTACGGTAGTTTTGAGTTTACCGTTGCTGACGAGGCGCAACTGGGACGCTACGCGCAGTGCTCGTTGTTTTCGCCGATGTTTCAGTTCGCCGATCAAGCGGCGGCAGTGACAGCGGCAGACAGTGCTTTGCAGGCCCTGCTAACCCGCCCCGCGCCGCGCGCGATCAGCCGCCGCGATTTGTTACGCGGCAATCTGGCAAGACCTTAAGTGACACCAGCGGGCGAGATTACTATCGAAGTGACGCATCGAGCCGGCCAGGTCGGTGCGGTGAAAATAGGCTCGACCCGGCCTGAAGCAGCGCGGGTGTTGATCGGCAAAACGCCGGAGCAGGTGTTGAGCATGGTGCCGCTGCTGTTTTCTTTGTGCGGCAATGCCCAGGCTTACGCGGCTTTACAGGCGTGCCGCGCTGCGATGGGAATGCCCACCGAGCCGGAAGCTGATGCAGCCAGGGAATGTTTGGTGCAATTGGAAACCGTGCGCGAACATGCTTGGCGAATATTACTGGATTGGCCGGGCTTGCTGGATGGGGCGGCGGATAAAGATAGCGTTGCCCGGTTATTGAAGGTGGATAGGCAGTTCAAATCATGCCTGTTCGGCGACTCCGAGGCGTTTAAGCTGGATAGTCGTTTGCAGATTGACGCAATGCGTCTGCAAGGTTTACTGGATGAGTTGACCGGTTTGATTGATCGAGCCATTTTTGGGGGTGGGCAAAATCGCTTTCTGGCTCTGACCGACGAAGGGCAACTGCAAGACTGGCTGGATGGCAACATGGCGTTGGCGGCGCAACTATTGAATACGCTGTACCAACGAGGGTGGCAGGCTCTGGGGAATTGCAATGTGGCGGGTTTGCCGAGCTTGGTCCCGGCCGAGCTGAACAGGCAGTTGCAAAATACCGATTTATCGACGTTTTGCCGAATGCCGCAGTGGCTGGATCAGTGTTGCGAATCGACGCCATTCAGTCGGCAGCATAGCCGGCCTTTGCTCGCGGATTTGCACAGCCGCTACGGCAATGGTTTGCTGCCGCGATTTGTTGCCGTTTTATTTGAAGTGGCTGCTATCCCGCGGGGCTTAAAACCATCGCTTGGAACGATGTCGGCGTATGCCGCTGATTGCGTCGGTCTGGCACAAGTGCAAGCAGCGCGGGGCTTATTGATTCACCGCCTGGCCTTACGCCAAGGCCGGGTGTACGATTACCGCATTGTCGCGCCAACCGAATGGAATTTTCATCCCGACGGCGTGCTGGCCCAAGGTTTAAAGTCTTTGCAGGCCGCCGATGCGGATGGCTTGCGGCAGCAGGAGGAATGGCTGATCAACGCGGTTGATCCTTGTGTGCAGTACCGGCTGGCGTTAATCCCAGAAAATTGAATTTAGCAGAGCAATCATCATGCACGAAATGTCGCTCTGTGAGAGCGTGTTACAGATTATCGAACAGCAGGCTAAGGCCCAGCAATTCGCCAAAGTCAAAACCGTGTGGCTGGAGATTGGCGCCTTGTCCGGCGTGGAGCCTGAGGCGATGCAGTTTAGTTTTGAAGTGGTGATGCAAGGCTCCTTGGCGGAACAGGCCAAACTGGAAATTATCGAAGTTCCGGGCCTGGCATGGTGCATGCCCTGCGGCTGTGAGGTGCTGGTGAGACAGTTATACGACGAATGTCCGCACTGCGGCAGTCATCAATTACAGATCGTCGACGGCGATCAGATGCGAATTAAAGAACTGGAGGTAGAGTAATGTGCGGCGTATGCGGCTGCGGCGAGGGCCATACCCACTCGCACGACGAACCACACGATCACGAGCATGCTCATGATCACCACCACAGTCACGAGCATGGACATCACCATCATCACGAACATACTGCGGAACATTCACATGCTCCCGGTCTGACTCAGGCGCGGATGGTGCAGATCGAACAGGATATTCTGGCCAAAAATAACCGTTATGCCGACGAAAACCGCCGCTATTTCAGCGAGCGCGGCATGTTGGCTTTAAACCTGGTGTCCAGTCCCGGTTCCGGTAAGACCACCCTGCTGACCGAAACCATTCTGCGTTTGAAAGACGAGTTAAGCATCGCGGTGATCGAAGGTGACCAACAAACCGCTCGCGATGCCGACCGCATCCGCGCTACCGGCGTGCCGGCTTTGCAAATCAATACCGGCAAGGGCTGTCATTTGGATGCGCATCGGGTCGGTCATGGCCTGGAAAGTTTGAATCTGCCTGAGCACAGTTTGCTGTTTATTGAAAACGTCGGCAATTTGGTCTGTCCGTCGGCCTTTGATTTGGGTGAAGCGCACAAAGTGGTGATCCTGTCGGTTACCGAGGGCGAAGACAAGCCAATCAAATACCCTGACATGTTTCATGCCGCCGATTTGATGATCCTCAACAAAACCGATTTGCTGCCGTATCTGGATTTCGACAGCGCGCAATGCATCCAGTACGCGAAGCAGGTTAATCCGCGCATCAAGGTGTTGTCCTTATCGGCCAAGACCGGCGACGGCATGGAAAACTGGTTGACCTGGCTGCGCGCGGAGATGGCCTTGCAACGGATAGCGTATGCTTAACCGGCTTTGCCGCAACTTTTAATACTGCCATGTGCCTAGCCCTGCCTGCCCAAATTACCGATATCGATTTTGCGACACAGATGGCGACGGCGTCAGTGGGCGGCGTCAAGGTCGAAGTGTCGTTGGCTTTGGTGGATGATGTGAAAGTCGGTGATTACGTGCTGGTGCACGTCGGTTACGCGTTGAACAAGATCGACGAGGACGAAGCCTTGAAAACGCTGGCCTTGTTTGCCGAAGCGGGTTTGACCGCCTCATGAAATACATCGACGAATTTCGTCAGCATGATGTGGCCAAGCACCTGGCGCAAGTGATTGCCCAAATCGTTAAGCCTGAGCGGCATTATCGCTTGATGGAATTCTGCGGCGGCCATACCCACGCGATTTTTCGTTACGGCGTGCAGGATTTAATGCCGAGCAATGTCGAGTTCATTCACGGCCCCGGCTGCCCGGTGTGCGTGCTGCCGACGGGACGCATCGACAATGCGATTCAGCTGGTCGAGCAGCATGATGTCATTCTCTGCACCTACGCCGACTTGATGCGTGTGCCGGGTGGCGGCAGGCAAAGTCTGCTCAAAGCTAAAGCGGCCGGCGGCGACATTCGTATGGTTTATTCCACTCAGGATGCCTTGAAAATTGCCCGCGACAATCCTGATAGGCAAGTCGTGTTTTTCGCGATTGGCTTTGAAACCACCACGCCGCCGACTGCCGTTGCTATTAAACAGGCACAGACCGAAGGGCTGACTAATTTCTCGGTGTTTTGCAACCATGTTCTCACCCCGTCAGCAATGCAGGCTATTCTGGATGCGCCGGAGCCGGTGGCTATCGACGCTTTTCTCGGGCCTTCGCACGTCAGCAGCGTGATCGGTAGCAAACCCTACGAGACCTTCTCTGATCATTACGCCAAACCCATCGTCATCGCCGGTTTCGAGCCGCTGGATGTGATGCAATCTGCTTTGATGCTGATTCGGCAACTCAACGATGGCCGGCATGAAGTGGAAAACGAATACAGCCGGGCGGTGACGCGCGACGGCAACGTCAAAGCGCAAACCTTGATGGCCGAGGTGTTTGAGCTGCGTCCGCAATTCGAATGGCGCGGTCTGGGACTGATTCCGAATAGCGCATTGAAATTACAAGCCGGGTTTGCCGAATTCGATGCCGAACAGCGCTTCGAGATGCCGCCCATCAAAGCCAACGATGTGAAAGGCTGCGAATGTCCGGCCATATTGCGCGGCGCGAAAAAACCGCAAGATTGCAAATTGTTGGGTACGGTTTGTACCCCGGAAAACCCGATGGGCTCGTGCATGGTGTCTTCGGAAGGGGCGTGTGCCGCATATTGGAGTTACGGACGGCTGCGGCAAGGCTAGAGGTTAAATGGTGGACACCGGTAAAGTGTCCACCTGGATCACCCCGACTTAAAACGGGGTGAGTAAACTGGGCTTATTTATAGATTTCTGCTGCAGCTGCTTTCAATTTCGCGTCATTGCCTTGCATCGGTTTCATCATCTCGTTTTTAGATGCTTTGGCGCCGGCGACCAATTCGTCAGCGGTTTTGAATTTGGCTTTTAAAGCGTCAACAGCCGGCGCCACGGAGCCGTTATGGCAACCTTTGCAGGTGTCCGCTTCGCCAGCAGAGGATAGGGAAGGAATTAAAGCAACAGAAGCAATCGCCAGCAGTGCAAAAATTTTAGTTTTCATTGTAAGTTTCCTCGTGATTGTAATTATTTTTACTCAGCGGTAAGCGTGGATACTTTTTTACAGCAGTATCCAGAGCCAACCGATGGCGCAGATGATTTTTTATCACCGGCGAGAGTTTTCTATCACAGCCTGAAATGCGAAGCAAAGTCTAGGAGGGAATTGGTTGACGCCAGGGTTTAATCGACTGGATCGGCAAACGGATTGACAATCAAAAGTTGGTCTTGGATCAGCTGGCCGTGTTGTAAATCTTCTGAATACAACGCGGTGCATCCAGCGAGCAGCGCAGCGGCAACGATTAAGCTGTCGTACATCGAAAAACCGAAACGTTCGGCGATGTCCAGGCCTTGTTCGTGTATTTCAAGGGTGAGCGGGAGGATTTGGCAAACGGCTTTAACGACCTGTAAAGTTTCGCGAATCTCTGGGTATGACATATTGAATTTGCGTTTGGCGACCGACGAAAACTCATTCAGTACTTGCACGCTGACGAAACCGCCGGTTTGCAGAATAGCTTCGGCTCGATTAGCTTTGCCGCTGTCTGCCGAAAACACATACAGCAACACATTGGTATCGATGAATGTTTTAGCGGTTTTCATTCGCTTCCAAGCGATCAAATTTAAAATCCGCCGGCATACGACCACGGAATTTACGCAATCTGCTCAGAAGCTCTTGATTGTTGGCTTTTTTGTCAATTTCGAACGCACGCTCACCGGTAACCTGAATCTCGATGTCGTCGCCTTCCTTTAGCTGTAATGCTTCGACCACTGCGGCGGGTAGGCGGACGGCTAGACTATTACCCCATTTGGCGACTTGCATGTTAGAGCCCTCGATAAAATATACTTTTTTGGATTGTATATCATTCGGTGTTAAAGAACCATTTTTAGGATGTGCCGAACAACGTGAGGGGTATCGTTCGCGGGCAATGCGCTTACGCTCAACACATCTTATAGCCCTGTGGAGATAGTATCGTGAATAGGATAATAAATACGGTACAGAAAGTTTTAATATTAACTGTATGGCTTTTTTCGGGGTTTATTTTATACATTCCTGCTCAGCCGTTCTTATGTAAGGTTTATAGTCATTTTGTAAACTTTCCTAGGCTTAAAGATGCTGTTGTTTATGAGGGGGCTGTACTTGTAGAGGTAGAAGAGAAATGCATAAGAGGTTCATGCACCCCTCCTACTTATTATGTAGTCAACTCTTCCGGTAAACATGAGATTTATTGGGGCTTACCAGGTGCTAGATATGAACGATTTCCAAAAAATGGTATACAAGGTGCGACTGGTAAATTTTGGTTTCATCCAATATTCGGCGTTCTCCAAGAAAACTTCACAATTCATAAAAACGAATTTAACAATCCAGATACCTGGATTGGACAAAGCTTCTTTCATGGTATCGAGGAAACAAGAGATTTGTTCGAGCAGCATTTTGATTACACAAAACATATTTTAATGGCGTTTCCTTGTTGCATATTCCTCATCTTTTTTTATAAGGCCATGAAAAGACTTTTTTTAACCACTAAATCCACTTTGGAACGATAAACTCGGTCAGTATGATTACCTCAGCCGCGATCTCTCCGATTCGCGAAGCGTAATCGGACGCATGCTTCCATACCAATCCATCCCCAGTTCTTCAATAACTCAACCCCATGTCATATTCCCATTCACTCAACCTAAAATCCGGCCAAGTCGATCTTACCCACGGCGGGGGGGGGCGCGCCATGGCGCAATTGATCGACGAGCTGTTCATCAAACATTTTGACAACGAGCTGCTGCGTCAGCATAACGATCAGGCCTTGTTCAATGTACCGGCTGGGCGACTGGCGATCAGCACCGATGGGCATGTCATTTCGCCTATGTTTTTTCCGGGGGGTGATATCGGTTCCTTGGCGGTGCACGGTACGCTGAATGATGTGGCAATGTCCGGTGCCAAGCCTTTGTATCTTTCGGCAGGCTTTATCCTGGAAGAGGGTTTGCCGCTGGCAGATCTGGAGAAAATCGTCATCAGCATGGCCGCTGCCGCTAAGGCCGCCGGTACTCCTATCGTCACCGGCGACACCAAGGTGGTGGAACGCGGCAAGGGTGACGGCGTTTTTATTACCACCACCGGTGTGGGCCAGGTGCCGGAGGGCGTGACTATCTCCGGCGACCGAGCAGAGCCGGGTTGTGCGATTTTAGTCAGCGGATCGATTGGCGATCACGGGGTGGCGATAATGGCCAGCCGGGAGAATCTGCAATTTCAGACCACTATCGTTTCCGATTCAGCGGCCTTGCACGGATTGGTAGCCGATTTGGTGGCAACCGCAGCAAGGGCCTTACGCTGCTTACGTGACCCGACGCGCGGCGGGCTGGCGACGGCTTTGAACGAGTTGGCCAAACAATCCGGTGTCGGTATGGTCATCGATGAAGCCAAGATTCCGGTCAAAGCCGAAGTCAAAGCTGCCTGCGAAATCCTCGGCCTCGATCCCTTATATGTCGCCAACGAAGGTAAATTGGTGTGCATTTGCGACGCCGCTGCGGCCGAGGCTTTGTTGGCCGTAATGCAACAACATCCGCTGGGCCGTGACGCGGCTATCATCGGCCAAGTTGTCGAAGATCCGCACGGCTTCGTGCAGATGACCACGGCTTTCGGTGGACGGCGTATCGTCGATTGGCCGGTCGGCGAGCAGTTACCGCGCATCTGCTGATGCCTGGCAAGGCGATTCGGGCGCGGGGGGTAGTGCAAGGCGTGGGTTTTCGTCCGACTATCTGGCACTTGGCCCGGCAGTACGGTTTGACCGGCTCGGTGTGGAATGACGGTGAAGGGGTGATGATTCATGTCTTCGGTGACGGGCAGGATCTGACCAACTTTGTTACCCAAATTCCGCTGCAATTGCCGCCTTTAGCGCGTTTGGATAGATTGGAAGTTGATGAATTATCGGGCATCGCGCCCGATGAATTTACGATTGTGGCTAGTCGTCAAAATGGTATCGATACCCCCATTGCCGCTGATGCAGCGACCTGCCCGGATTGTTTGGCGGATATTGCCGATCCGCACAATCGCCGCTATCGTTATCCCTTCACCAACTGTACCCACTGTGGCCCGCGTTTATCTATCGTGCGCAATGTGCCTTACGACCGGCAAAATACCAGCATGGCGGCGTTTGCTATGTGTCCGCAGTGTCAACAGGAATACGACGATCCAGCCGACCGGCGCTTTCACGCTCAAGCCAATTGTTGTCCGGTGTGTGGGCCGAGATTGTGGCTGGTGGATGCGCTGGGCAACCACATTCCTACACTGAACGAAGAGGCGGCAAATCAGGTAGGGGCGAATTCATTCGCCCAGTTGCCTGATTCAGGGCGGATGAATTCGCCCCTACATCGCGAGCATTCTGCAAGTGATACTGATGATGGGGCGTCCTTGGGTACTCCGATTATTCTCGCCGCCAGCCTGATGCGCAAAGGCCTGATTGTCGCCATCAAAGGTCTGGGCGGTTTTCATCTGGCTTGCGACGCGAGTAATGCGGAGGCCGTTGATAGGCTCAGACAACTTAAGCGCCGTTACGCCAAACCGTTTGCGCTGATGGCCAGGGATATTGCAATGGTAAGCCGTTATACGTCCGTCAGCCCTCAGGAACTGTCAGCATTACAGGAGCGCGCCGCGCCGATTGTATTATTGCGAGCTGGCGGCGAAGCCTTGGCTGCCGGCGTTGCACCCGGCGATGACAAGCTAGGCTTCATGTTGCCCTATACGCCATTACACACCCTACTGGTGCAAGAACTGGATGCCCCTATCGTGTTGACCTCGGGCAATATTTCCGACGAACCGCAATGTACCGATAACGCCGATGCGCGGGAAAAACTGGCCGGCATTGCCGATTATTGGCTGCTGCATGACCGGGAAATTGTTAATAGACTGGACGATTCGGTGCAGCGATTGATGGACGGCCGGATGCGTACGCTGCGCCGGGGGCGCGGCTATAGTCCCGAGGCTTTGAGATTGCCGCCGGGTTTTGCCGAGTCCGGCAACATTCTGGCGATGGGCGCCGAGTTGAAAAACAGTTTTTGCTTGCTGAAAAACGGCCGTGCCATCGTCAGCCAGCATATCGGCGATTTGGAAAACGCCGCGGTGCAACAGGACTACCGGCAAGCCATCGACTTGTACCGAAAGCTTAACGCCTTTCGACCGGTCAAGATTGCGGTTGATAAGCATCCAGGCTATCTGTCGACCCAATACGGACAGATTCTGGCTGCGACCGAAACAGCGGAATTAGCCGGCGTCCAGCATCATCATGCCCATCTGGCGGCTTGCCTCGCGGAGTATGGCGTTGGGTTGGATGAGCCGCCGGTATTGGCGGCGATCTTCGATGGCCTGGGCATGGGTGAGGAAGGCGAATTATGGGGCGGCGAGTTTTTGCTCGGCGATTATCGCCGTTACACCCGGCTCGGGCATTTTCAGCCTATCGCCTTACTGGGCGGCGCTCAGGCTATGCGCGAACCCTGGCGGAATACTTATGCGCAACTGCGGCACTATTTCGATTGGAAAAGGTTACAGAACGATTATGCGGACGTGGAAATCATGCAGTTGTTGGCGGTTAAGCCTTTGGCGACGCTTGACACGATGCTGGCAAAAAATCTCAACTCGCCGCTCAGCAGTTCTTGCGGTCGCTGGTTCGATGCGTTCGCGGCTGCATTAGGCTTGCATGCCGAGCGGGTCGATTATGAAGGTCAGGCGGCGATAGCGCTGGAGGTATTGGCTAAGTCTGTGTTTATCGCCGAGCAGACCTACCCGCAAGTTTGGACTATTGCCAACGACACCGGCCTGGCGGTGCTAAGCTGGCGGCGCTTGTGGCAAGCGGTGTTGGACGATCTTAAGCGAGGTGTCGAAAAAGCCCGTATCGCCGCCCGTATTCACCATAGCCTGGCCGCCGCGACTGTCGATGTGTTGAATGGCTTGAGTAGCCAAACCGGCGCGAATAGTATCGTTTTAAGCGGTGGCGTATTTCAAAATCGCTTGGTATTGGAAGCCGTGAGCGAGCAATTGCGCCAGCACGGTAAAACCGTATTGTCGCCGCAACGCTATCCAATGAATGATGGTGGATTGGCCTTGGGGCAGGCTGTGATTGCGGGAGCTTCGAAAAGCTAACAAAAGAGCCTATTCTTTCCACTAAACCTGCTTCTCAAAAGCCACATCAAACCGGCCATAACGCTGCAAAATCGCCGGCAACAGCAATAAATTCAATA
>CAZGUM010000139.1:0-10913 GCA_964529085.1 uncultured Methylomonas sp.
CGGCCTTGATCGAACACCAGCACCCGGTCCAGATGGGCGATGGTGGAGAGGCGGTGGGCGATGGCGATGACGGTTTTACGGCCCATGACCCGGTCCAGGTTTTCCTGAATGGTTTTTTCGGTGACTGAATCCAGGCTGGAGGTGGCTTCGTCCAGGATCAGGATCGGGGCGTCTTTCAGCATCACCCGGGCGATCGCGATGCGTTGGCGTTGGCCGCCGGACAGTTTCACGCCGCGTTCGCCGACCAAAGATTCGTAGCCTTCCGGCATGCCGGCGATGAACTCCTCGGCATGCGCCAGCTTGGCGGCAAAGCCGATTTGCGCGTCGTCGGCATCCAGTTTGCCGTAGCCGATATTTTCCTTCAGGCTGCGATGAAACAGGCTGGGATCTTGCGGAATCAAACTCACCTGGGCGTGCAACGAGTCTTGAGTAGCCAAGGTAATGTCTTGGCCGTCGACCAGGATTTGCCCGGCTTGCGGCTCGAAGTTGCGCAGAATCAGATTCACAAAAGTGGATTTGCCGGAGCCGGAAAAGCCGACCAGGCCGACGCGCTGGCCGGGTTCTATCACCACATTCAGCTGATCGAACACCTGCCGGCCCGGCTCGTAGCTAAAGCTCACGTCTTTAAACTCGATGCGGCCCTGTGTAATTTGCAAGGGTTCGGCATCCGGCAAATCGACGATTTCGTGACTTTGGATGATGGTCTCCACGCCGTTGGCGACATTGCCGACATACTCGAAAAACTCCAGAAAGCGCCGGCTGAGGTTGCGGGCATCCCCTATCACCAATAAGGCCAGACCGGTACTCATCGCAAACGAGCCAACACTGATCTCGCCGTTCTGCCAAAGTTGCAGCGCATAAGCGATAGTGCCGATTTTCAGGATCGCGGCGGCGGTAAACTGAAACCAACGCACCCTCTCCATATACCAAAAGGTGCGGCGGGCGCTCTTCAGTTCGGTATCCAGAAAGCTGTCCAAATATTTGCGTTCGTGATCCAGACGGGCAAACAGTTTGGCATTCAGAATATTGGTCACCGCATCCACTACCTTGCCATTGACCATGCTGCGGGTCGCGGCGAACTCCTGGGCGAAAGGTTGGCAGCGGGTCGCCAGCCAGTATGAAACCAAAACATAGATCAGCACCCAACAAGCCACGAACAAACCCAAGCCCTGATGTACCGTCAGCAGCAAAGTCACCGATACCGAAAAAGTCACTGCGATCGGCCAGAAGTCGCAGATGATGGACCAGGTGGTGTGATTGACGCTCATCGCGGTTTCGCTGATCCGGTGCGCCAAGGCACCGGCAAAGTGATTACCAAAATAGCGAGGGGCGTGGCACTGCAGATAGGCAAACAGCAAACGGGCGGTGCGCTGCCGCAATAAAGGCCCCATGGTGATAAGTACCGCGCCGCTGCTGCGGCTGAAAAGGATTTCCGCCACATTCAAACCAGCCAAAAACAGCAAGGGTTCGCGAAAAGTCTCGAGCAAATCGGCGCTGGGCGGCTGAACCGCCACCGCGTCCATCAAGGCTTTAATGGCATAAGGCACCAGGATGCCGCCGGCGGCCTGGCCGGTTTCCAATACCAGCATCAACAGTAACAGCCAGCGGAACGGCCGCAGACTAAACAGGATGAAACGCCAGGGGTTGGTAGGTAACGGCGGCGCTTCCGCCGCGCGACGGAAACCCTCCTTGGTTGACGATTTGGACATGTTGGCATCAGATAAGCAAAGCTAACGGCATTATAGCCAATTGCCCGGCGCCCGCGCCGTCGATGATCGGACTTGGCTGGTCAGCCGCCAAGCCTGAGCCGGATTAATAGCGAATCCGATACCACAACATGCCGATCATTTCATGCGCCAGCAGGAAACTGTTGGCCCACGCTGTCGGCGACGGCAACCAGTCCAGCACGCGGGATTCGCCTTCGTGACCAATAAACGCCGTCGGTGCCGGCAACACTTCAAACCCGGCTTTGCGAAACTCCAAGGCGGCGCGCGGCATATGATAGGCCTGGGTGACCAGCACGATTTTATCGATGCCGAACTCGTTCAACACCTCGCGACTGAAACGGGCGTTTTCCGCGGTATTGCTGCTGTAGCGCTCCAACCAGGCGACCGGGGTTTTAAACTCGCGATCCAGCGTTTGCGCCATCACATCCGCTTCGGACGACTGTTCCGGATCCAATGCCCCGCCCCCGGAAACCAGAATCGGCAGACCCAGCTCCCAAGATAATTTGGCCGCATAGCGCACGCGGAGCAAGGTCCTGACATGTAAAGTGGCCTGTCCTGAATACTCCGGAGCAGCGTATTCCAAACCGCCGCCTACCACCACCAGCGCTTCCGGTTTGAACTCCCTCACGTCTTCGACGGAGAGCGGCGGCACCCTTTCCCACAGTCTGGCCAATTGGTTAACGACAATCGGCAAACTCAGCAACCATAACAAGGTCAGACAAACTATCGCCATGCGCTTCCCCCATTTGCGTTTGCTAAACAGTACTCCGATCAGCGCCAGGATGACCAGAGAGGCAGGCGGCAGCAAAAGCAGCTTGATGATGTAGATTGCGATGATGGACATTGGGTACGCTCATCCTTGAACAATTTCAGGGAACCTCTAAAAATCCTCCTCTCCCCCCGGGAGAGGTCTAGGGTGAGGGATGTAAAGACACACACCTATCCCGAAGGGTTTTGCGTCTCTACGGGCTTAGTCCGTTATATAGCCAATCCGGAAATTCCCACCGCTTCCCGCAAGGTATTGATAAACGGCCGGGTGATCGCGCGGGCTTTCTCGGCACCTTCCCGCAGTTGTTGCTCGATATGTTCCGGCGCTTCCAGCAAGGCTTCGTAGCGTTCGCGAGCCGGGGCGATTTCGTCGTTGATTTTCTCGAACAACACTTGCTTCATCTCGCCCCAAGCTATGCCTTCCGCATAACGCAGACGAATCGCTTCCAGTTCATGTTGATTCGCGAATGCCTGATAGATACCGAACAGCGTGCAGCCTTCCGGGTCTTTCGGTTCGCCCGGTTCCAGGGAATTGGTTTTGATCTTGTTGATCAATTTGCGCAATTTCTTTTCCGGCTCGAACAAGGGAATGGTGTTGTTGTAACTCTTGCTCATCTTGCGGCCATCCAGGCCCAGCAAGGTCGCGGCATTGTCGTCCAGCACCGCTTCCGGCAATACAAAATGTTCGCCATAGATATGATTAAAGCGGCTGGCGATATCGCGGGCCATTTCGATATGCTGGATTTGATCCTTGCCGACCGGCACCTTATTGGCGTTGAACATCAAGATATCCGCCGCCATCAGGATCGGATAGCTGAACAAGCCCATCGTGATGCCTTTGTCCGGATCGTTGCCTTCGGTTTCCTCGTTTTCGGCCACGGCTGCTTTGTAGGCATGGGCTCGGTTCATCAAGCCCTTGGCGGTAACACAAGTCAGCATCCAGGTCAGTTCCAGGATTTCCGGCACATCGGATTGCCGGTAAAACACCGCGTTAGAGGTATCCAAACCCAGTGCCAGCCAAGTCGCGGCAATTTCCAAGCTGGATTGTTTGACGCGCGCCGGTTCGTTGCATTTAATCAGCGCATGATAATCGGCCAGGAAATAAAACGGCCTGACGTGTTCGTCTTTGCTGGCATTGATCGCCGGACGGATCGCCCCGGCATAATTGCCTAGATGCGGCGTGCCGGTGGTGGTGATACCGGTAAGGACAATGGATTTACTCATGCTGCTGCCTGCGCTGTCTGTATTGAAAAGTGGCGGAATTTTACACAAATAGCCTGGGATAGTCAGGCAATAAAACCGCGGGACCGGCGGCTCGCGCGTTTGCCAACTGCGTCACAGCCTGTCCAAAAAACCCGGCGATCCTGAGCTTATAAGCCACTATTTCCTAACCAGAGCCACGGTTTTTTATAGTAAACTCCGTACGACTGATTTTTTACCCAACCAATGCTAATCCGAATCGGGGGAACCCAATGCTGACTCATGATGAAAAACGCGATTACATCCGCATGGATGTGGACTGTGAGATTACCTACAAGCTAGCCGATTCCAACGAAGTCAGCACCGGCAAATGCACGACGTTAAGCGGCGCCGGCGTCTCGTTTATTGCCGATAAGCCCTTCGACATCGGTTTGGCCATGGAAGTCAGCATCATGCCGAAAACCCAAATCACCCCGCCGATGACGGCTTTTATCGAGGTGGTACGCAGTGTCAAACAAGGCGACGGCAGTTATGAAATAGCCGCATCGATCAAAAGTATCAAAGGCAACTAAGGACAGCACCGGTTCCCCACAAGGACGTAGCCCTCTATGTATATCATCACCAAAGAAGTTTATTTTTGCTACGGCCATCGCTTGATGAACCATCCGGGCAAGTGTCGTAACCTGCACGGCCATAGCGTCAAGGCCAGCATTTCGATCAAACAAAACCAGCTCAACGACCAAGGCATGGTCTGCGACTTTTCGGACGTGAAAGACTGCGTGGAGGCGTTCATCGACAAGATATTGGATCACAACTTTCTATTGCACAAAGACGATCCCATCATCCCGGCGCTGGTCGCCAACAACGAGCAGTTTTTGGCTATCGACGAACATCCGACCGCCGAAGTACTGAGCAAGATGATTTACCTGCACGTCAAACAACAGGGCTTTAACGTCGATCAAGTGGTGTTGTGGGAAACCGCCAGCGCCAACGCCTGCTATCGGGAAGATTAAGCATGAGCCTGGTGCAACCGGTCAACACCGCGCTTTGTCTGGAAAAGATCTGCGAATCCAATTATCAAAAGCTGTTCAGGCTGATTCCGAATCTGCGTTCCTTCGATAAGACCGCCGTCGGCCTGACCCGGAACAAACCGGCGCTGTATCTGGAAGTGCTGGAACGCAACCCCTACACCCTGACGATCGAACTCAGCCATTGTTTCGATCAACAGTTATCGGAACAAATCGTGCCGGCGGTGAAAATTCGGATTTATCTGGATGCGCAACTGGCGGAAGTGCTGCGCGACATCGACCGGCCGACGGTGGACAAGGTCTATCAAAATCCCGGCAGTCTGGTGGAAATCAGGAATTACAAATGGCGTTTAAACTATTTTCTGCAAAAGTGGCTGGATCATTGCCTGAAGACCGAATACCGTTTCAGCAACGGCAAGTTCAGCCCAACTGCTGCTGTAAAGCCGCTCTGACGCAACGCAAAATTCCGTAACTGTAGGCGCCGCCCAGTTGCTCGTAGACCGGCTTCAACGCATTGCGTTGCTCTTCCGGCAAATTTAACAATACCGCCTCGATTTCGCTGACTTCCGCCGGCGACAAATTCAACACATCACCCAGCGCCACCAAGCCCAACTCCAGGCTTTTGGCCATGTGATTGTAAACAGTGTCCTCGCTCAGACTGCGTTGTTTGGCGACTTGCTCGACGCTATAACCCAATCGAAATAAATCCAGACTTTCCGCAACCGTATCGGTGGCCGACACCGGCGGTTCGTCGTCGAACTCGGCAAGCACCGCTAGAAATTCATCGCCGTATAACTCCAGCTTGCGCTGACCGATGCCGGACAACATGCTCAGCTGTTGATGATTGCGCGGCCGGGCATCGACCATCGCCATCAAAGTGGCGTCGTGAAAAATCACATACGGCGGCACGTCCTGCTCGTCGGCCAGCTCTTTGCGTTTGGCGCGCAAGGCATTCCACAAGGCGCTGTCCGCCGCGCCGCCCGGCTGGCGCTTTTCCGCTTTTTCGCGGCGGGTCTTGGCGATTTGCACGTCCTTGCGCAGCATCAAGGTTTGCTCGCCGCGTAATACCGGCCGGCAGGCATCCGTCAGCTTCAGGCTGCCGTGGCCTTCGAAATCGATTTCCACCAAGGACTTGGCGACCAGTTGCCGAAACACCGAGCGCCATTGCTTCTCGTCCAGCGCTTTGCCGATACCGAAGGTCGACTGTTTATCGTGGCCGAATTGGCGCATGCGGTCGTCGGCTTTACCCAGCAACACATCGATCAAATACGTCACGCCAAAGCGCTGCCCTGTGCGATAGATGCAAGACAAGGCTTGCTGCGCGGCAACGCTGCCGTCCCAGGTTTCCACCGGTTCCAGACAGGTATCGCAATTACCGCAACCCTGTTCCAACACGTCGCCAAAGTAAGCCAGCAGCGCCTGACGCCGGCAACTGACCATTTCGCATAAGGCCAGCATCGCATCCAGTTTATGCAACTCAATACGCTTATGCGCCTCATCGGCATTCGAGGCGCTAAGCATTTGCCGCAGCGTCAGCACGTCCTGCAAGCCGTAAGCCATCCAGGCATTGGCCGGCAGACCGTCCCGCCCGGCCCGGCCGGTTTCTTGGTAATAAGCTTCCACGCTTTTCGGTAAATCCAGATGTGCCACAAAGCGCACATTGGGTTTGTCTATGCCCATGCCGAAGGCAATGGTAGCGACGATAATCAAACCGTCTTCCATCAAAAATTGATGCTGATTTTTCTGCCGTTCCCGATGATCCATACCGGCGTGATACGGCAAGGCTTTCAGACCTTTGTCATTCAGCCATTCGGCGGTTTCTTCGACTTTTTTGCGCGACAGGCAATAGACGATGCCGGTATCGCCGGCATGTTCGCTACGAATAAAAGTCAGCAGCTGCTGCCGGGCATTGTCTTTCTGGATGATCCTATAGCGAATATTAGGCCGGTCGAAACCACTGACAAAGACTTGCGCCTGTTCCAGTGCCAGACGGGTAATGATTTCCTGACGGGTACGTTCGTCGGCGGTCGCGGTTAAGGCAATGCGCGGCACTTGCGGAAACTGTTCGTGCAATACCGATAACAGCAGATAATCGGCACGGAAATCGTGGCCCCATTGCGACACGCAATGCGCCTCGTCGATCGCAAACAGTGCAATCTTGCAGCGGGCAAACAAGGCCTGGGTTCTGGCGTTGGACAGCCGCTCCGGCGCGATGTACAGCAAATCCAGCTCGCAGTTTTGCAGCTGTTGCTCAATCTCGCGCACCTGTTCCAAAGCCAGCGTGGAATTTAAATAGGCCGCCTTCACGCCTAATTGATGCAAGGCGCTGACCTGATCCTGCATCAACGCGATCAGCGGCGAAATCACGATACCGACGCCATCCATCACCAGAGCCGGAATTTGATAACACAAAGATTTACCGCCACCGGTCGGCATCAATACCAGTACATCCTGGCCGCCGAGCAATTGCTCGATAATCTGTTGCTGTTGGCCGCGAAAACTGTCGTAACCGAAGATGCTGCGCAGGGTTTGCAGGGCGGGATTATTGGTCATGAATCGGAACGTGAAAAATCAATGCCGCGAAAGAAACAGGCAGATGGTCAAAACGCTATTAGAACACAGATCAACCCCGCAAAATCAAATAGCCCAAGCCCAAAAATCAGGCTGGTTTTGCCGCGCGGACCCGGCAAACCTTGAAATAGGATTGCGCGCCCCCTATTTCCTCCCTTTATGCACATCCCAATTTCAATATACTAACCGCCAACCTTTATAATGCGCCGCTTACTCAAGCCGCTCAAGGCACCCACAATCTTCTATGAATATTATTTACAGCCAGCTCCCCGACCGTCTTAAATACCTGATCGACCACGATCAACAATACTTGCTGAAACAGGGTCTAAAGGGCATAGAAAAAGAAAGCCTGCGCATCACCGAACAAGGCGGAATCTCGCAAAAGCCCCATCCCAAGGCGCTTGGATCGGCATTGACCCACCCTTACGTCACCACCGATTACTCGGAAGCGCTGCTGGAATTCATCACTCCGCCGTTTGCGGACATCAAGCAAACCTTGCATTACATGCATCAGCTGCATCAATTCGTTTATCCGCATTTGGGCGAGGAGATGTTGCTGGCCACCAGCATGCCATGCGGCATAGACGGCGACCTGAGCATTCCAATTGCCGAATACGGCAAGTCCAATATCGGCACGATGAAGCACGTTTACCGCAAGGGCTTATGGCATCGCTACGGCCGCACGATGCAAGCCATCGCCGGCATCCATTTCAATTATTCGGTACCGGAAGACCTGTGGCCGGTATTGCATCGGCACAGCGCCAGCGAAGCCAGCCTGGAAAGCTTTATTTCCGACGCCTATTTTGGCTTGATCCGCAACTTCCACCGCCACGGCTGGATGATCCTGTATCTGTTCGGCGCCTCGCCGGCCATCTGCAAGACCTTTTTCAAAAGCCGTCCGCAGTTGATGGAACAATTTAAGGAATTCGACGAGCACACCGTATTTCATCCTTATGCCACATCGCTACGGATGAGCGACATCGGTTATAAAAGCAAAAACCAGGCGGGCTTAAAAATCGATTACAACTCGCTGGACGGCTACGTGAACAGCCTGAGTTCCGCCATCAACACGCCTTATGCGGAGTACGAAGCCATCGGCGTCAAGGTGGACGGCGAATATCAGCAGCTGAACGCCAACATTCTGCAAATCGAAAACGAGTTTTACAGCACCATGCGCCCCAAGCAAATCGCCAAATCGGGCGAGAAGCCGACCTTGGCACTGAAACGCCGCGGCGTGTTGTATGTGGAAATGCGCTCGCTGGACTTGAATCTGCTGAACCCCATCGGTATAGACGAAAGCACCGCCCGCTTCATCGAGGCATTTTTGTTGTACTGCCTATTGCACGAAAGCCCGCCGCAAGGCCGCGACGAATTTCAGGTGAATAACAGCAATCAATTGCTGGTCGCCAACCAGGGCCGCCAACCCGGATTGCAGTTAAACCGCAACGGCCAAGCCATTACCTTGCACGACTGGGCTCACGACATTCTTTACGAGATGCAGGCCATCTGCGCCATACTGGATAGAGGCAGCCTGGACCGGCCTTATCAATTGGCGCTGCAACATCAGCTGGCGGTGGTGGACAATCCGGCACTGACGCCGTCGGCGCGCATCCTGGCCTGCATGCGCGAAAACGGCCAGGAGTTCGGCTGCTTTGCCAGCAACACCTCGGCGCTGCATAAACATTATTTCAACGCCGAACCTCTGGACGACGATACCCAACGCCAATTCGAAAGCATGGCCGCCGCCTCGCTGAAAAAACAAGCCGACATCGAAGCCAACGACACGCTGGACTTCGACGAATTTTTATCCCGTTACTTTGCCCAGAGCTGAACCGATGACCGCATTCGACCTCGCCACCGCCCAAACCGAACTGCAAGGCAAAAACCCGCGCACCATTTTAAAAACCGCGCTGGCCAATTTCGACAACATCGCCATCTCCTTCAGCGGCGCCGAAGACGTGGTGCTGATCGACTTCGCCTTGCAAATCCGCAAGGACATTCAAGTATTTTCGCTGGATACCGGCCGTCTGCATCCGCAGACCTACCGCTTCATCGAACAAGTGCGCAAGCATTACGGCATCGCCATTGACATCTTGAGTCCGGACCGAGAACAACTGGACGCCTTTGTCAAAGAAAAAGGTCTGTTCAGCTTTTACGAAGACGGCCACCAACAATGTTGCGGCATTCGCAAAGTCGAACCGCTGAAACGCAAACTGGCGACGCTGGACGCCTGGATCACCGGCCAACGCAAGGACCAAAGCCTGGATACCCGCGGCGACATCCCGGAAGTACAACTGGATGCCGGCTTCTCCGGCCCCGGCAAGCAACTGATCAAATTCAACCCGCTGCTGAACTGGTCGTCGGCGCAGGTATGGGATTACATCGAAGCCTATCAGGTACCGTTTAACGAGCTACACAAACATGGCTATATCAGTATCGGCTGCGAGCCTTGCACCCGGCCGGTATTGCCAAATCAGCACGAACGCGCGGGGCGCTGGTGGTGGGAGGATGCGGCGAAGAAGGAATGTGGGTTGCATGGAGGGAATGTTAAAAATAGCCTCTAGGCAAACAAAAAATATGTCCATGTTCACTCAACTATTTCACCTCTTACCAGACGTAGTATGGTCTGGCATCATCGCTTCTTTGCTCACCCTTTGCGGGGTGCTTATTTCTAACCGCAGCAATACAACACGGTTAAGGATTCAGCTCAAACATGACGCCTCAGAGAAAGCAAAAGAACGTACTGCAGCAATGCGGAAGGAAGTGTATTTAGAAGCGGTTGAAGAATTAACCAAGGCGAACAGTCATTTGGCATCATTACCCCAAGCAGATCTAACCAAAATTAATGCTGCCGACGGTCTTCAAGGTTTCTTTGCAGCGGCATCGAAGTTGCAACTCGTAGCCGAACCCAAGACCGCACTCCTTGTAAATCAATTGGTTGGCACCTACGGGGAGCTGTTGCTAAGACTCATGGAACGCCTGGTACCTCTTCAAAAAGCCAAATTAGCCATTGCCATCAATGATGATCTCTACAATAAGGCTCAATTTGAGGTGCAACGCGTTCTATCAGAAATGGCTAGATTTAATGAGAGCGCCCAATCCAACGAGCAGGTCTTCGGAGCCCTAGAGCGTGCGTTTGCATCGTATCAAGCACAAACCCAAAATTACGCAGAAGCTCGGCAGGATGCATGGGCAGATTTTAATAACCTCAACATTCAGTTCTGCCGCCAACTTTTCATAGATATGCGTATTGTTGGACAGCAACAAATCTCAGTAATAATTGAGATACGTCGAGATCTGGGCCTCACAGCATATCTAGCTGAGATGCGCGAACAAATGGAAAGCCAGTGGGAGAGAATGTCTATACAGTTAGATAGAATGATCTCAGCCCTGCAAGGTAGCTAATTTTCCTTTGGATATTCTTTTGTTAATGCATGTAGCGGCATTAAACGGGGCCATATCCAAGCAGCGATATAGATACTTAGGGTGGGCACGGCTTTTTGGCCCACACAGAAGTTTGGAGTTTGTGTCGCTATCGCGACGAATGTTTTAATGTCGGTTCTCGGACCGACAACCGAGATACTTTTCTTTGCTTGTCCAAAGAAAAGTATCCAAAAGA
>CAZGUM010000140.1:0-10846 GCA_964529085.1 uncultured Methylomonas sp.
TTGATGCGCGTGTGCTGACCTTGGATGCCAAATCCGAGCGTTTTCTTACCTCCGAAAAGAAGAACGTGATTGTTGACTCGTTCGTCAAATGGCGAATCGGTGATGTGGGTCTTTTTTATACCACGGTCGGCGGCGATGAATTTCAAGCCAATTTACGCCTCGATCAAATCATGAAAGACGCGATGCGTAGCGAATTTGGGGTGCGGACCATCAAGCAATTGATCTCCGAAGACCGGAATGAGTTAAGACAAACCTTACTCAGCAAATTGTCGCCCACTGCGGAAAAATTCGGCATCGAATTGATCGATATTCGCGTCAAACGCATCGATTTGCCGCCGGAAGTCAGCAGCTCGGTGTATCAGCGGATGCGCGCCGAACGGGAACGGGTGGCTAGAGAATTTCGTTCACAAGGTGCGGAAAGCGCGGAGCAAATCAGTGCGGAAGCCGATAAGCAAAAACACGTGATCGTCGCTAACGCCCAACGCGATTCAGAAAACATTCGCGGCCGCGGCGATGCGCAATCGGCGGAGATATACGCGAAAAGCTACGGTAAAAATCCCGAGTTCTATGCGTTCTACCGCAGCTTGCAGGCATACCAAACCTCATTTGAAAAAACTCAGGATACCTTGGTGTTAAAACCGAACTCCGACTTTTTCAAATACTTCTCCAGCGAAAAGTAAGTTAGGAGATAGCTATCATGAAAAAATTGTTCATTTTTCTCAGTATTCTTGTGGCGGTTGGATTGGTGGTGTCGGCGGTAATGAACCGCAACATGCCGGAATACGATCCGCATTATGAAATCTCCTACTCCGACTTTATCGAAGACGTACGCAACAAAGTCGTCACGGAAGTGGTGATCAACGGCAATTACGTCGACGGCCACCGCCAAAACGGCACCCGCTTTGCCACCTATAATCCTAACGACTCCCGGATGATCGACGAGTTGCTGGAATACGGCGTGAAAATCAAAGTCGAGAAGCCACAACAACCGTCCACCTTGATGAATATTCTCATCTCCTGGGCCCCTACCCTGTTACTGATTATGGTGCTGGTGTATTTCATGCGCAAGCAGGCGGCGATGGGCGGTCGCGACGGTCAAATGGGCTTCGGTAAAAGCCGGGCCAAATTAATGGCCGAAGATCAAGTGAAAGTGCGCTTTACCGATGTAGCCGGGGTGGAAGAAGCCAAGGAAGACGTCGTGGAAATGGTCGATTTCTTGAAAGATCCCGGCAAATACGAAGCACTAGGCGGCAAAATTCCGCGCGGCGTGCTGATGGTTGGGCCTCCGGGCACCGGTAAAACCCTGCTGGCCAGAGCGATTGCCGGCGAAGCGGGCGTGCCCTTCTTCTCCATCTCCGGTTCGGATTTCGTGGAAATGTTTGTCGGTGTCGGTGCTTCCAGGGTTCGCGATATGTTCGAACAAGCGAAAAAACGCGCGCCTTGCATCATCTTTATCGACGAGATCGACGCTGTCGGCCGCCAACGTGGCGGTAGCGGTATCGGCGGCGGTAACGACGAACGCGAACAAACCCTCAACCAGCTTTTGGTGGAAATGGACGGATTCAGCGGCAACGAAGGCATTATCGTCATCGCCGCCACCAACCGCGCCGACGTGCTGGACAAAGCCTTGTTGCGGCCCGGCCGTTTCGACCGCCAGGTTCAGGTCGGCTTGCCGGACATCAAGGGCCGCGAGCAAATCCTAAAAGTACACGGCGCCCGAGTGCCCCTGGCCGACGACGTCAATATCAACGATTTGGCTCGCGGCACGCCCGGCTTTTCCGGCGCGGAACTGGCCAATTTAATCAATGAGGGCGCATTGTTCGCTGCACGCAACAAAAAACGCGTGGTAACGATGAACGATCTGGATAAGGCGCGCGACAAAATGATTATGGGCGTGGAAAAGCGCACCATGGTAATGACTAAAGAAGACCTGCTAATGACGGCATATCACGAAGCCGGCCATGCCATCGTCGGCCGTAAAGTGCCCGAGCACGACCCGGTCTATAAAGTCAGCATCATGCCGCGCGGCGGCGCTTTGGGTATCACAATGTTCCTGCCTGAGCGAGACCAATACAGCGCGTCCAAGGACAAACTGGAAAGCCAAATAGCCAGCTTGTTCGGCGGTAGGGTGGCAGAGGCATTGATCTACGGTAAAAACAAAGTCACCACCGGCGCTTCCAACGACATCATGCGCGCCACGCAATTGGCTAGAAACATGGTGACCAAATGGGGTTTGTCGGATCGTTTGGGTCCGATGGATTACGGCGATAGCGAAGGCGGCTATATGGGACCGCAATCCAAACCGATGTCCGAAAAAATGGCACAGACTATCGACGAAGAAATACGGCTGGTGATAGACGCCAATTACAACCGGGCGGAAACCATCTTGAAAGAAAATATCGAGATTCTGCACAACATGGCTCAAGCCTTAATGGATTGGGAAACCATCGATAAATTCCAGATCGATGAACTATTGCAAGGCCGCATGATTGCTCCGCCGGAACCGGAAGTAGAAGAACCGCAATCGTTTGCAGAGATTGAAGACGCCATAAACGACGAAACCGGCGAACAGCCAGCTCAAGGACAAGTGCTGGCGTCCTAAAAGTCCTCCTCTATATACCCTCCAAACGCTGTACTCCTGGAGGGTATTTTTTTTCAGTGGCAGCATTATGCATACTCAATCCATAACGACAAAAATCATGAATTTACTGCAACTGCTGTTGCAGATTAACTTGAATGTCGCGGTGATTTTATTATTAATTAGCGGCGCCGCGACCATACTGGGTAATACGCTGTTTTTTGAAGACAACAGCGACTTGTATGGGCCGTTAGCAAATAATATGCGTTTAATGATGTTTTATTTATGTTTAATTCAAATTGCGACCTATAGTTTTTATAAATTAAGCAATAGCCCGGAAGCGCTAGCCACCTTAGGTATTTTTCTTTTGTTACTAATAGGCTCCCTCCAGTTTTACTGCTCGATAAATCAAATTGAAATCGATGAAAACTATAGCCAATTATTTATTTATTCCGGTTTGTCTCACCTGATTTACGGTGGCTGCGCGGCAATGCGGCAAGAACAGCACGAACGTGTTAAGACAAAGGAACAATAATTCCAGCGAGAAGCCGATTATTCGGGCCTAGTAATTAAAAAATGACTGACTCATCTTCATCAAATTAATAAAATTTATCTCCATCCGTAAAACTACGAGGTATACTCAGCAATAACGCATAGCGCTAACATCGGCTAAAAGCAATATTTCTGTTAATTTAAAACGGTTCGATAGGTTTTAATTTTTCAGGAAAAATTATAATAACGCTGAACAGCAAGTTCAGCGAGGGGGAAGGGTAAAATGCATATTAAATTTCCATTCGACTCACAAAAACCCGTTGCCGGCGAGGCCAGCGTCGACATCGACAAACAAGTTGACGATGTTTTTCACTTCATTGGCAAAAACTTTTTTGAAAACTATCCCAAATGGGCGGTGGAAGTCGTTGACTTCGAACCACTCGACGGCAAAGAGGTATTCGTCGGCGCCAAAGCCAAACAAATCCGTAAAGACAATAATAACGAAATCGAGTCGGTTTTTGAAATTACCGATTATCAACCTCAATCTTCGCTTATCTTTCAAGGTATCACACAGCCCTATAAGCACAGCTATTTTTTAGCGTCCGACCAAGAAAAACATCAATCTACGCGCTTGACTTTCCGCTTCGAGTTTTTGGAACTTGAAGTATTCATGCGCCCATTTGAAAAGCTCATTCGTTGCGCAATAGAAGACGGTGCGGAAAACACAGTCGAAAATATCAAGAATTTAATTCTAGTAGAATGCAACTAGTATATAAAAACTCATAATTATTATAAAACCGGGAGTTTAACCATGGCTTTTATTGTTGAAAAAGATAGCGGACTAATTCCGCAAGTACTTTCCGCTATTTTGGATGAATGCGTAAACGGCGTCACTTTGGCGGACCCGGACCTGGAAGATGCGCCCATCATTTACGCCAATAAGGCGTTCGAACGCTTAACCGGGTATGGTCATGACGAGATAATTGGTCACAACTGCCGTTTTTTGCAAGGCGACGATAGAGAACAAGAGGCACGTTTTAAAATTGCCGAAGCCATGCGAAACCACGAAGCGGTTGAAGTGACGTTAAGAAATTATAAAAAAGACGGCACTTTATTTCATAATCATTTAAAGATAACCCCATTATTGGATAAAAAAAATCGTGTAATTTATTATCTAGGAGTTCAATATGATATTACCCAGCAAATAAATGCCAACAATGAAATAAAAGAATTAACAAGTCTATTGAACGCCATACAAGGGAATTAATTTACCGTGCGATAAATACATTCATACTGTAGAGAAATTTGATGAATACAACTGCTAATGCCAACGATGGTCTGTTTTTTAACGAAGCCTTATTCGGTTTGGCCGTACTGGCTTTCGTAGTGTTGCTGGTCATCGAAAAAACCAAACCTTACCGCGAGTTTCCGGCCAAAATTTATAAAGAGTCTTTCGTCACCAATACCACGGCATTTTTAGTTAATAACTTGATTTTAACCGCACTTAGGGCATCGTCTTTATTTTTGATCGCTCAGCAATTTTCCAGTTTCGGTTTATTAAGCGGTTTGGATAACGGCCCGCTCAAATGGCTCTTGGCTTTCGCCTTTTTCGATCTTGCCATTTATATTTGGCACTACGCCAGTCACAAATACGAATATTTGTGGCGGTTTCATAAAATTCACCATAGCGACAAATGTTTTAATGTTTCCACCGGATTTCGCTTCCATGTTTTCGATTTACTGTTGGAAATAGTTTATAAGTGCGTATTCGTTGTGGTCATTGGCGTGGATGCTTATCTAGTACTTTCCATAGAAATTATCGAATTATTTTTTATTTTTTTTCACCACGGCAATATCCGCGTACCTAACGAAGCCGCCATTTCCCAAGTCATTATCACACCTTCCCTGCACCGCACTCACCATTCCACGTTGCGTTCGGAACACGACAGTAATTACGGCATCGTATTGGCATTTTGGGACCGAATATTCGGCACTCGAAAAGAACTGATACCGGCCAATGTCGGTTTGGACTTAATCGAAGCGGAAAATTTTATTCAGTTATTTTCGCTGGCGTTTATCACGGAACGAAAAATTCGGCAATTATTCAGCTGGATTCCAAAAGGCAAAAAGTAATGAAACGCTCTGCATAAGTTGCCGGAAAGTAAAGCCATGATAATAAAAACAACAAATGATATTCCCGGCAGCGAGATTACCGATCCACTAATTTTCCGGCAGCGCCGCATCATTCTCAAAGCAATGGCGAGCATGATGCTGACCGGCGGCAGCCTAAGGGCCAGTTGGGGCGACACACCCCAGGCAATCTGGAACAATTTGCCTAAAAGTCCGCTGTCCGGCGATGGCTTGGACCTCACGCCCGCCGGCCATGTCAAGAATTACAACAACTACTACGAACTGGCTTTCAACAAGGAAGATCCCGGCGGTCTGGCCCAAAATCTGCGCATTGATCCCTGGTCGGTCGAAATCGGCGGCGAAGTCGAAAAGCCCGGCATTTATCACTTGGAGGATATTTTGCGGCAGTCGGCATTACAAGAATATGTGTACCGTTTTCGCTGCGTGGAGGCCTGGTCCATGGTCGTGCCCTGGATAGGTTTTGCCTTAGGCGATTTGTTACAGTCCGTTCAGCCCTTATCGACAGCCAAATTCGTCAAATTCACCGCTTTGTATCAACCGGATACGATGCCCAAGCAACGTAGCAACACCATGCTGGAATGGCCTTACGTCGAAGGTCTGCGTATCGACGAAGCCATGCATCCGTTGACCATTTTGGCGGTCGGCATGTACGGCGACCACTTGCCCAAACAAAACGGCGCGCCATTGCGTCTGGTAGTGCCTTGGAAATACGGCTTTAAAAGCATCAAGGCCATAGTCAAAATCGAACTATTGAAAAGGCCGCCCATTAGCAGTTGGACCAAGGCCGCTCCCAACGAATATGGCTTTTACGCCAATGTCAATCCGGCAGTACCGCATCCGCGCTGGAGCCAAAATAGCGAGCGGCCACTGGGTAGCGGCTTTTTTACCACACGCCGGCAAACCGAATTATTTAACGGCTACGGCGAGCAAGTTGCGTACATGTATCGCGACATGGATTTAAGGCACTTTTTCTAATGGCTATGCAAATTAACCATTTGCGTTCTTTAACCATCTGGGCTTGTTTTATACCGCTAATCTGGGTTTTTTTCGATATCGCCTTCGATAATCTGGGCGCCAATCAACTTCAGGCCCTGCATATTCGGTTAGGCGACTGGGCCTTACGTTTTTTGTGGATTACATTGACGATAACACCGTTACAAACGGTTACTAAGTGGCGCGGCATGACTGACTATCGGCAACTATTCGGCCTTTATGCGTTTTTTTACGCCAGTCTGCACCTACTGGCTTATTTAGCACTGGATCATGTTTTCAAATGGCGCATGATAGGCACCGATATTATCGAAAGCACTTATATTTGGTTTGGTTTAATTGCCTATATCATTATTTTTTCCCTGGCAATCACCTCGCCAAAGTCTGCGAAAAAACGTTTGGGAAAAAGCTGGAAGAAACTGCACCGTTTTATTTATGTTGCCGCTACAGCAGCGATTATTCACTATTTCTGGCAACTTAAAGGCAATCTGGCCGAACCTCTGTTTTATTTGTTGATCATATTTATGCTGTTGGGTTTTCGGGCTTTGAACTGGCTCAAAAACCGAAAAATAAGCCAAATGATGATCCCCAAGCGCCGCGAACCCGTTGATACGGAATCCGATTAACCCATGCCCTGTATTGCTCGCGCTATTGCTTGAGCGGAGCAGTTTCCGGAGTGTAATCCCATGAACCAAAATTCTATTTTAATCAGCGGCGGCACCGGCTTTTTGGGCAGCGCGCTGACGAAGCGTTTGCTGCAAAAAAACTATGCGGTCACGGTACTCAGCCGTAGCCCTGCAAAAGTGGTCGAGACGTTCGGACCCGATGTGCAGGCTATCGGCTCGATCACGGATTTGCCGAATGCCGGTAACTTTAAAGCAGTGATCAATCTGGCCGGCGCCGGCATTTTCGATCAGCGCTGGAACGAAACCCGTAAACAGCTATTACGCGATAGCCGCATCAATCTAACCGATCAATTGGTAGCCTGGATTGCTGCTTCCGCTCAGCCCGCGCCGATCTTGATAAGCGGCTCTGCCATTGGCGTATACGGCGATCGCGGCGACGATGTGCTCAAAGAAATCAGCCCGCTTCATACCACTGATTTTTCGCAGAAATTGTGCTCGGACTGGGAAGCGGCGGCGTTGCAGGCCGAAAAACACGGTAGCCGCGTCTGCCTGATACGCACCGGCTTGGTGCTGGGCGATAATGGTGGCATACTGAAACGCATGTTGCTGCCGTTCAGATTGGGCTTGGGCGGACGCCTGGGCAATGGCCGGCAATGGATCTCCTGGATACACTTGGACGACTGGGTGAGCATTGTCGAAACAATGATCGAACACCCGAAAATGAGCGGCGCCTACAATGCCACGGCCCCCAATCCGGTTAACAATCAGAAATTTAGCGCCACCTTAGCGGGCGAATTGAAGCGGCCGCAGCTGTTACCGATGTCGGAAAAGGCCCTCAAATTATTGCTGGGAGAGATGGCCGTGTTGGTTCTGGGTAGTCAACGCGTAATACCGGAGCGCTTGCTGGCACAAGGCTTTGAATTTAAATACTCGCAACTGGGTACCGCGTTGCGCGATATCCTGCATAAATCTTAAATAAACAATGGGAACCTCCTATGTTGATCGACAGCCTTTCCTTATTGTTTGCCTTTACCTCTTTTATCACTTGGTATGAAGCGCTGTCGGTGGCGCTGGCATTGGGTGTGCTGGTGTTTTATCTGACCCCCGCACCCGCGCATGAGTGGGAAGAGCGCACGCCGGCAACGCTGTATTTTTATCTGCAATGGAGTTGGCTGGGGTATTTAAGACTGAAAGACGCGTTTTATCCGTTTTTTATCCTGTACAACGCAGTGCTTTTTTTTATCGATTATCGGATAGACGAAGGCAATTTCACCGTAGCGAGTTGGGTGACTATCCATATTATCATGGCGATGCCGCTGATCTATTGGACCGGCGCGGTGTGGCGCTGTTCGGACAAGGGCACTTCCAGAGCTTGGGCGGCCGTGGCTCGCATGCTGACCGTAGCGGCCTATTTCGACTTGCTGCTGCGTTGGGTGATTTATCAGTATTACCCCAACATCCTGTTCAGTTGCCAGCAGATGATTATTCATTGGGGCGACTGCTAAACACCGATGGCAAAAAAGCGCTATAAAACCTCGCTGTTTATTTTCCGCCGCGATTTACGGCTGGAAGATAACAACGGCCTCAACGCAGCTTTGCGCGATTCCGCACAAGTCATCGCCTGTTTTATTTTCGATCCCCGGCAAATTCAAGCGCATCCTTACCAAAGCACACCCGGCTTGCAATTCATGCTGGAGTCTCTCGCGGATTTGCAGCAGCAACTGCAACAGCGAGGCGCCCTGCTCTATATTTTCAACGATCAGCCCCCACATCTGGTGGAGCCGCTGAAACTGGATTTCGGTATCGAGGCCGTATTCGTCAATCGCGATTACAGTCCGTTCAGTCGACAGAGGGACAGTGAACTGCAACAACGCTGCGCACAGTTAAGCCTGGCTTTTCACAGCCATGCCGATTTGCTGCTGACGGAACCCGAATCCGTCCTCAAGCACAATGGCGAACCTTATCAGGTGTTTACCGCCTTCCACCGGCAAGCCGGAAAGCAGCCGGTCGCATCGCCGCAAAAGCTGGCGACCGGCAAATTTTTCACCAAAAACTATGCCGGTCACAAGCCCGAACTGCTAACGCAACTGAAACAAGCTCACCACAACGCGCTGCCCGGCGGCCGACAAGCGGCCTTGAACAGATTGGCCGTCATCGGCAACTGCCGAAACTATCTTAATCTGCGGGATTTTCCGGCCATGGCTGCCACCAGTCAGATATCGGCATATCTGAAATTCGGCTGCTGCTCGGTGCGGGAGGCATTTCACAGCATCCAAACCGAACTCGACCCGGATCACCCATTGCTGCGCCAACTGTATTGGCGCGATTTTTTCACGCATATCGGTTTTCATTTTCCGCATGTATTCGGTCATGCCTTCGACAGCCGTTACGACGGTTTACTGTGGCGCAACGGCCAAGACGATTTTTGGGCCTGGGTCAACGGTCAGACCGGTTTCCCGATAGTGGACGCGGCGATGCGCGAATTGAACCAAACCGGCTGGATGCATAACCGTTTGCGGATGATCGTCGCCTCGTTTTTAGTCAAGGATTTACATGTATCCTGGCGCTGGGGCGAACGCTATTTCGCGCAGCATCTGCTGGATTACGACCCCTGCGTCAATAACGGCAACTGGCAATGGGCCGCATCCACCGGCTGCGATGCCCAACCTTATTTCCGGATTTTCAACCCGTGGCTGCAACAAAAAAAATTTGATCCGCAATGCTTGTATATCAAGACCTGGATTCCTGAATTACAAGGCTATCCGGCGGCGGTAATACATAAATGGGAAAAACATCCGCTAGCCGGTGCTTACCCCGCGCCGCGAGTCGATCATGCCGTGCAAAGCCAATCGATCAAAGCCCAATTCAAAGCCTTGCCCTCCACCGCAACTAACTCAGAGTAAATCATGCGTAATTTATCGTTAGTGCTGTTAAGCCTGCTTTGCGCCTGCACCGGCGTCCCCGAAGGCGTAAAAGTGGTGGAGGGTTTTGAATTACCGCGCTATCTGGGCACCTGGTACGAAATCGCCCGCCTGGATCATAGCTTCGAGCGTGGGCTGACCGACATCAGCGCCGAATACAGTCTGCGCGATGACGGCGGGGTGAAGGTGTTAAACAGTGGCTACGATACCGAGCAAGGCCAACGAAAAACCGCCGAAGGCAAGGCCTATTTTATCGATAAGCAGGACGTCGGCCGCCTGAAAGTCTCGTTCTTCGGTCCGTTTTACGGCGCCTATAACATCATCGCCCTGGATAAAACCGGCTACCGTTACGTGATGATCGCCGGCCCGGATCGCGACTATTTATGGATCCTGGCCCGCGGTCCGGAACTGGAACCCGACATCCGGCAAAGCCTGATTCAGCAAGCGAAAGCACTCGGTTTTGCCACCGAAAAACTGATTTTCGATCAACATCGCAAGTAATAACCAGGATTAAGCATGCAGAAAATTGCGGTCGGCATCAGCGCCTGCCTGTTAGGTCACGAAGTGCGCTACGACGGCGCGCACAAATACCACAGCTATATCGAGCGTACATTGGGTCAGTATTTCGACTTTAAACCGTTCTGCCCGGAAGTCGAGGCCGGCTTGGGCATTCCCCGCCCCTGCGTGCAATTGCGGGAAACGCCGGACGGCATCCGTTGCGTTGGCGTGAAGGATCATAGTCTGGACGTGACAGAACGCTTGGAACACGCTTCCGCCCGCCAACACAGCTGGCTGCGCGGCCTGTGCGGCTACATTCTGAAAAAAGATTCGCCGAGCTGCGGCATGACCCGGGTGAAAGTCTATAAAAACGACATACCCGCGCGGCAAGGCACAGGCATTTTCGCCGACTATCTGCAGCGTACTTTCCCCAGCCTGCCGGTGGAAGAAGAAGGCCGGCTGGGCGATCCGGGTTTACGGGAAAATTTTATCCAGCGCGTATTTGTAATGCGGCGCTGGCAGGATCTATGCGAACAAGGTTTGACCGCGCACGGTTTGATCACTTTCCACAGCCGGCATAAATTGATCGC
>CAZGUM010000141.1:0-10831 GCA_964529085.1 uncultured Methylomonas sp.
GGCGATAGCATCTTGGAATCTTCGATAAAATCCCCTAAATGCGAATCTTCGTCGTCGCCAATCGGCGTTTCCATCGAAATCGGCTCTTTGGCAATCTTCAAAACTTTGCGGATTTTATCTTCCGGCATTTCCATACGCTCCGCCAACTCTTCCGGCGTCGCCTCGCGACCCAACTCTTGCAATATCTGCCTGGAAACGCGATTCAGCTTATTAATGGTCTCGATCATATGCACTGGAATACGAATTGTCCGGGCCTGATCGGCGATAGAACGGGTAATAGCCTGACGAATCCACCAAGTGGCATAAGTAGAAAACTTATAGCCGCGCCGATACTCGAACTTATCCACCGCCTTCATTAAGCCGATATTACCTTCCTGAATCAAATCCAAAAACTGCAAACCACGGTTGGTATATTTTTTGGCTATCGAAATGACCAGCCGCAAATTGGCCTCGATCATTTCTTTTTTAGCTCGTCTAGCCTTGGCTTCGCCTAAAGAAATATTTCGGCAAATACCTTTCAGAACAGCGATGCTCAAACCATAACGGGATTCAAGTTCAGCCAAACGCGTTTGCGCTGCTTTAATCTGCTCGCGATGAACACTTAACACTTCCGCGAAATTGGGGTGACTCGCCACGAACTGGCTTAACCAATCAAGATTGGCTTCGTTCTCCGCAAACGCATTGATAAACTCTTTGCGCGGCAGTTTTGCCTTTTTAACGCAAACATCCAGTATGAACCGTTCTTCCTCTCGAATCGCCGCAACCAACTCTTCTGAGACTGAGACCATTTTTTTCAAATATTGCGGCGTCCATTTAAATTCGCAGAATATTTCGTCAAGCGCATCGAACAACTTTTCGGTCTTATCATGGCCGTAACCGTTCTTTTTGACTGAGGCCGTCGCTGTTTTTAGTGCCTTTCTGAGAAGATCGACTTTTTGCTTTACCTCTTCATAATCGACAGTTTTGCTTTCTTCTTCGGCATCATCAGCAGGCTCTTCAATCTCGATGCCGCTAACGTCTATATCCTCAACTTCGGTGAGATCTACAAAACCCAGCACTAAATCGTTAAGCCGGACGCCGGAGTCTTCAACTTGTACAGAATCAAAGGCCTCGATAAAAGATTCGACAATAAATCCGGACCGAGCAATAGCACCGACCACTTGCCGCTGCCCTTCTTCAATCCGTTTTGCGATTTTTAATTCTTCCTCGCGCGTCAACAGCTCTACGGAGCCCATTTCCCGCATATATAGCCGTACGGGATCGGTTGTACGCCCGAACTCGCTATCCACAGACGCCAATGCCGCAACCTCAGCCACTTCCTCATCGTCATCCGCAGTCACGACCGCGTCCGATGTAATTAGCGAGTCATCGTCATCCGGAGCGACTTCGTAAACCTGAATCCCCATATCGTTGATCATACCGATAATATCGTCGATTTGTTCCGGATCGATAATATCGCTAGGCAAATGGTCGTTCACTTCCGCATAAGTTAAATAACCTTGCGCCTTACCTTTTGCTATCAGTTGTTTCAGTTGGGATTGCTGTTGTTCTTGATTCATTCTTTACTCACAATACGTTTTCAGCACCAAGCGCCGCAGAACAGGAAATTATAACGGCAAAAATTAATGCGGTCACCTAGGTCTTATCCCTTAGCAGCTTCCGCAACATCTCTTTTTCTTCAAACACTAAGCCCTCTCGACTTTCCTTCTCGATCAAGCCGTTTAGCATAGCTTCCTTAGCTTGTTTACAAAGCTGTTTCAATGCTCCGCAAAACTCGGCCTCCTCCCCACCGACAGGCACATCCAGCTCCAAACCAGCCAAAGCCTTGATCGCTTTTTCCTGCGACGTCTCCCTATAAGATTCCAACAAGATGGCGCTATTTTCCGGCTTTTCAAGAGCAATCCGCCGCAAAACATCCCTTAACAACTCGACCCCCGCAAAGCTCAATTCGTCAAGCACCACACCGTCTTTCTCAACCAAGCCGGCAAAATTCGGATGCTGCAACAATAAGGCTACGACCTTCCTCGCCAAACTCACTCGCGGAGATTGAGCTATCTTACCCACACCAAACTTAGACTTAAGTCTAGTCTGGTTTTCGACAACATCCACAGCAATACGCGTAGCCGTTAGCTCCTGCAACCTAGCAAACATCATCTCCCGGAAAAAACCAGCCGGTACTTTCTCCAGCGCCGGCTTTGCGGCCGCCAATAACTGGGAACGCCCCTCGACGGTTGACAAATCCGACAGGCCCGCAATATTCTGAAAAAAGTAATCTGACAAGACCTGCGCAGAACGAATTCGTTCCGTAAAAGCGGATAAATTTTCCGTCCGCAATAAAGAATCGGGATCCTGCCCCTGCGGCAACAACATAATCTTGATTTGCCTGCCATCTCGCAGACAAGGCAAAGCCGCTTCCGTTGCTTTCCAGGCCGCCTGCCGACCAGCATTATCGCCATCGAAACAAAACACCAACTCTGAGGTAAATCGAAATAATAAATCGATTTGCATTTTCGAAGTTGCAGTACCCAAGGCAGCCACCGCATTGAAGATACCGAACTGCGCCAATGCAATCACATCCATGTACCCTTCAACAACCAATATCCGTTCCGGCTTACTGTTGCGTTCCAAAAGCTCATAAATTCCATACAACTCTTTGCTTTTAGAAAAAACCACGGTTTCGGGAGAATTAAGGTATTTAGGCAAGGAACTATCCAGCACCCGCCCCCCGAAGCCGATAACGCGCTTACGCCTGTCTCGAATAGGAAACATCAATCGCCCGCGAAAACGATCGTAAACCTTGCCATCATCCTTAACCACCAACATACCGGCCTCAACAAGATCCGCTTGTCCGAAACGCGCCACTAATGCATCCCATTTGCTCGGCGCATAACCAAGAAGAAAATCCCGCGCCACCTCGCCGCTCACGCCTCGAGCCTTCAGATAGTCGACAGCCACCCGACCTTCGGCATTACCGCGTAGTTGCTCAGCGTAAAATCCGGCAACGCCGGCCAACACGTCGTAAACATGCGACACATTCTTCTTATCCGGTAACCCCGGCTCGTTATCGACTAACTCCCTAGGCACATCGACGCCCGCAAAGGCCGCCAAATCTTCAACCGCCTCGACAAAGCCAAGGTGATTAAACTCCATCAAAAAGCCAATTGCGTTACCACTGGCACCGCAGCCGAAGCAATGATAGATCTGCTTACCGCGATTGACTGAAAAACTGGGGGTTTTTTCGGCATGAAACGGGCATCGCGCCGTAAAATTACTGCCGGACTTTTTAAGAGGAACGCGCGAATCGATTAAATCGACGATATCGATCCGCACCAACAGATCATCTATAAATTGACGAGGTATCCTGCCGGACATATTACCGACAAGATATTAAGCGATAAAACAGGCCTTGATTCTCGCACTGACATTCGCCATATCAGCCCTACCTTGCATCTGCGGCTTCAGCAAAGCCATCACGCCGCCCATATCTTTAACCGATGTAGCGCCCACTTCAGCTATTGCATCGGCAACCATACTGTCTATTTCGGCATCGCTAAGAGGTTGAGGCAGAAAATCCTGAATAACCAACACTTCGGCCTCCTCGATTTCCGCCAAATCGTTGCGACCGGCATCACGGAATTGCTTGATCGACTCGCGGCGCTGCTTGAGCATTTTATCGAGCACAACAATAACCCGCTCATCGCTCAACTCGATACGCTCGTCGACTTCGACCTGTTTGATAGCCGCCAAAATCATACGAATGACGCCAAGCCTAGCCTTTTCGCCGCTTTTCATAGCGGCCTTCATATCGTCCGTGATACGCTTTTTTAACGCATCCATTATCAGCCTTAAATTTGTGGGCGACCGCGACGCAAGTTTTTCAAAGCATAACGCTCGCGAGCCAATTTTTTCAGATGACGTTTTACCGCTGCAGCACCTTTACGTTTACGCTCGGTTGTTGGCTTCTCATAAAACTCGCGGCGACGCACTTCAGCCAATACACCGGCTTTTTCGCAAGCACGTTTAAAGCGACGAATCGCGATGTCAAAATGTTCGTTTTCTTTAACTTTAACTGATGGCATTATCAATAATCCGATTTATGTTAGTATCTTGTGACGCTATCGGCGAAGCAAGCCCACCGAAAACGGCCGATTATACCCATAAAATTCTTTTATTCAAAAACTAATGTATGTTTTAGGCATAGAAAGCTCTTGCGATGAAACCGCTGTCGCCGTTTACCATGCAAGCAGGGGCTTGATTGCCCATACCCTGTACAGTCAGGTTGCGACCCATGCCGAGTACGGCGGCGTCGTTCCTGAATTAGCGTCGCGTGATCACATTCGCAAACTGGTTCCGCTTATCAAAACCGTGCTGAACGATGCAAAATTGCAAGCCGGCGAAATCGGCGGCATTGCCTACACGGCCGGCCCCGGATTAATGGGATCTCTGCTCGTCGGCGCAGCCACCGCCAGAAGCTTGGCTTGGAGCTGGAAAATACCCGCCGTCGCCGTGCACCACATGGAAGGCCATTTACTCGCCCCCATGCTCGAAGACAATCCGCCATTATTCCCATTCATCGCTCTATTAATTTCCGGCGGCCATACCATGCTCATTGAAGTGAGGGCGATAGGCAAGTATCACTTACTAGGCGAATCACTAGACGACGCCGCCGGCGAAGCATTCGACAAAACCGCCAAAATGCTGGGTCTAGACTACCCTGGCGGCCCCAAATTAGCCGAATTTGCAAGCGGAGGCAGTAACCGGTTCAAATTTCCGCGCCCAATGACCGACCGCCCCGGACTGGACTTCAGCTTTAGCGGCCTAAAAACCTTCACGATGAACGCGCTCCACGCCACCGACCAATCGGCCCAAGACAAAGCCGATATCGCCTTCGCCTTTCAGCAAGCCATGGCGGAAACGCTGAGCATCAAGTGCAAACGGGCGCTGCGGCAAACCGGATTGGAAACCTTGGTGGTCGCCGGCGGCGTCAGCGCAAACCGGGAAATTCGCCGGCAATTACAGCAAATGGCTACCAAGGAGAATGCGGAAATATACTTCCCTAGACCGGAATTCTGCACCGATAACGGCGCAATGATCGCCTATGCCGGCTGCCAACGTTTACTTGCCGGACAAAGTCAAAACTTGGAAATTTTTGCGAGGCCGCGTTGGCCAATGAACCAACTAGCCGGCCTTTAAAACACTAGGACTCTTGCCCTGCGAGCAAACGCTGAATATTGCTTTTATGTCGCCAAAGCAAAATGACGGAAATAACGGCAAAGGTCACTATCAGATTCATATCGCCAACAATCAACCAAACATACAAAGGCGTCAAGACAGCCGCAACCAAAGCCGCTAACGAAGAAATTTTGCCCACTTTATAGACCAGCAGCCAGGTACCGGAAACTGCCAGACCCAATAGCCAATCCACACCCAGCGCCACGCCCAACGAGGTCGCCACGCCCTTGCCGCCTTTAAAGCCAAAAAAAATCGGATACAGGTGTCCCAGGAATGCCGCAAACACTACCAAGGACAACACCAGACTATCGGCAGCTAAGATTTTCGCCAGCAACACCGGCAACAAACCTTTTAACGCGTCGCCCACCAAGGTAATAGCAGCCGCCTTTTTACCGCCGATACGCATCACATTGGTAGCCCCCGGATTGCCGGAACCGTTTTCCCGTGGATCGGCCAAGCCCATCGTTTTACAAACGATAATCGCACTCGACACCGAGCCGGTTAAATACGCCAAGGGCACCAACAACCAATCCATCATTTAAACAACCTCTCGTCAATACTTGTACGGCGGCGTCATTTACTCGATACTGCCGCTTCTCAGAAATATAATAACCGGAAAGCAACGATGGACATCATCTTTTTAGGCGGCCTTGAAATCGATACCGTGATCGGTATTTACGACTGGGAAAGGAAGATCAAGCAAAAAATCATCTTGGATATAGAAATGGGTTTTGACATCCAAAAAGCCGCCGCCAGCGACGATATTGCGCATACGCTAGACTATAAAGCCGTGTCCGATCGCATTGTCGACTTTGTCGAACGGAGCGAGTTTTATTTAGTGGAAAAATTGATCGAAGAAATCGCCCGAATCTTGCGCAGTGAATTTGCAATTCCCTGGGTCAAGATCACACTCAATAAAAAGGGCGCCATTAGCCGGGCTCAAGACGTCGGCATCATCATCGAACGCGGCGAAAGATAGACATGCCTATTGGATTTATTAGCATTGGCAGCAACATAGACAAGGAAATTCACATTCCTTCCAGCCTGACAGCGTTGCGCGAGCTTTTTGGAGAGCTGGTCGTTTCCAGCATTTACGAAACCGAGCCGGTAGGTTTTGTCGGCGATAGCTTCCACAACTTGGTCGTGCAATTCGAGTCGGAATTGTCGGCGAAAGAAGTCGCCAAATTGTTAAAGCAAATCGAACTAGACCACGGCCGCAGCCGGGAGAGCCAAAAATTTTCGGCAAGAACACTGGATCTGGATTTAATTTTATACGGGGACCAAATTATCAGCGAAGGCCGCCTGCAAATCCCCCGCGACGAGATAGAGCGCTATGCCTTCGTCTTGGAACCTCTGGCGGAAATAGCCTCCAACCTGCTTCACCCGATCTGCAAACTCAGTTACGGGAATCTATGGCAAAAATTCGACAAGCGCAATTTACAGCAAATAAAACTCGGCAAACCTACAACACATAAAACCTCACCGAAATAGCGTCCGCCCGCCATCGACGTTCAATACGTGCCCGGTAGTATAAGCCGCGTCATCCGCTAAAAACTTCACCGCCGCCGCGATATCACTCGCTTCGCCGCAACGCTGCAACGCCACTCTTTGCAATATCTCTGCTTGCTCCTGAACGGCAATACCTAGCTCCGGCCATAAAATCGCACCCGGCGCCACAGCGTTCACCCGAACTTCGGGCGCCATTTCCTTGGCTAAACAACGCGTCAGCGCCACCAAACCCGCCTTGGCTATACTGTAGGCGGGATAGCCCGGCAAACCGGTTTCGGCATGTATGTCGACAATATTCACTATACAGCCGCACTTACTTTTCAACGCCGGCCACAGTGCCTGTGACAAAAAAAATGGCGCCTTCAGGTTACTGCTCATCGCCAAGTCCCAATCCAGCTCTTTGACCTGCCCGAACGGTACCGAATGAAACCAGGATGCATTATTCACCAATAAGTCGATGCCATCCGCTCTAGCCGCAACCTTTTCGGCCAATTGCTGAACTTCGCCTTGCTGGGATAAATCGGCTTTTACCAGAAAAACCGAATTTTCCCGAATAGCGTTCAATTCGTCGGATAAGTGCAAAGCATCCGCTTCCGAGTTTCTATAATGCAATACAACGTCATAACCGGCGCGATGCAGAACCCGCGCGCAAGCTGCACCGATCCGCCTTGCCGCGCCGGTAATCAGTGCATTTTTGGTCATCTTTATTTTTCAGCTGTCGGCAGACTGGCAATCAATTTTTTCCTGATCACATAGCACGCCGTCAACGCCACGAAAACCGGCAACTGAGTCAGCAAAAACTCTGTCGTCGAATGCTTGGTAACCATACCCGCCAACGGCACCACGATTAACATTTTGGATAACCACCAAGTCAACCAATAACCGATCAAGCCAATGACCGACCAATTGATTAACGGGCCTCCGTTATTTTTTGCCGTCAAGTAAAACCAGACCAAGGTCAAGATGCCACACAATTTAGCCAGAAATAACATACTTTCTCCCCCTTTTTTATTGTAGTTAATTGTACTTCGCGCAATACAGCATCGACTCAATGTAATCAAAACCCGGCAAAACATCAAATCAATAACCGCCTATGGCATTTATCGCTTATGCTTCAAAGTTTAAGGCTTAGAACATATAATCGCTGCATTCAAAAAATAAGAACATTTGGAGACAAGCTGTGCGCCCCCGTCTTTTTTTCGCCGCGTTAATCATCACAAGCTTTTGCAACCAGGCTTGGTCTCAATCTACACCTAGCCATGGCGGACATGGGGGAGGAAGTGCCGGGGGAAATGATGACGGTAGTTGCCTGAACGCTAAAATTACCCGCTACCATCCCGAGCATCTAGCGACAGTTAAACCCGGAGCCGAATTTTCGTTCGCGGTCTCAGGCAGCAACGGTCCCGGCCACATTCACGTCAACATCAAGCAAGAACCAATTGAAGTCCAAATAGAAGACAAAGACACCTTCTATTTAGTCAAAGGCAAGTTGCCGGAGGGCTTGAAAAACACGTTTGTCAGAATTTCAGTAAAAGCCAAGGCCAAAGTCAGCAAATGCGACGCAGATGGCGGCTGGCTGCTAAAAGTAACCGAATAAACGACATTCGGCATTACCAAACCGATACAAAATAGATTACAGCTCTCGTATTCAAGTATGGGATGGACTTAGTTAAAATCCCACTCGAACAAAGTCCATTTATTGATATTGGTGTTCTCGTCCAAGTCGTTCTTTTTCACATCCATCTGTTCGTCACCATTCGTATCCAGCATATAGTAAGCCGGCCCCACCTGCGGCTGGATCTTAACCATATACAGCTTACCGTTACGGCGAAACTCCTGAATGGTGTCCTTGCCTTTGCGGATAATGGTGATATCCGGTTCCATTTCTTCCCCGGATTGCACTTGGGGGGGCAAATCCGGCGGCTCGGGAACCGCAGCCGGCTCATTTGACAAAGGCTCTACGGCAAACCCAAAAGTCGGCAGAAGCAGTAACAGGCTAAATATAAACAGTCGAGACATTTAAATCCCTGCGAAACATAGTAACGATGACTCATGATAATACAGTTTCAGTTACATCGTATAAAACCATGGCGGGTAAACACGGCTTTCCTCGTAAATGCAATTCAACTCAACCAAAATCCAACAGATATAAAAAAGCCGGCATCTCCATGCAGAGATGCCGGCTTTTCAATTCAAACTTAAGCTTGTTTGCGTAAGTATTTCTCAACGCCCGTGGTTCTGGCAACCACAACGTCCTTGGATTGCAACGCCTGCTTCGCCATGTAACGCGCCACACCGGAAACACCGGGTGCATCCTTAGCTAAGGTATCCTGCTTGGACACGTACTTGGCAACACCAGTCAATTCTTTACCATCTTTGTCCTGTAACTCATGCTTGGTAAGGTATCGACTAACGGAGCTCAGCTCGACAGCCGGTTTTTGCACCAAAATCTGCTTTGCCAGATATTTACTTACCCCGGTAGCCGGCGGCAGCTGTCTTGCCAATATTGCCTGCTTGGCAATATAACGCGCAACGCCAGTCAATGGCTCGGCCTGACTTTGCAACTGCAGTTGTCTGGCAAGATATTTGGCAACACCGGTAGGTTTTGGTGCTTGTTGAGCAGACGCTGCTTGTCTAGCAAGATACCGCTCTACCGCCGAACCCTCAAATATCACTTCATCGACCAACTCTTGCTGAATATTCTGCTCTTGACTCAACTTCGCCTCCGCTTTTTCCTGCTGCGATTTGATTTCTGCTTCGACATATCGGGCAACTAACGCAGCAGCGGCGGCTTTTCTTTCCGCCGCTGCTTGTTCCGCTAGAAATTTAGCGACGCCTGTCAGCGGAGCCTGTTCTTTCAATACCCGCTCTTGCTGTGCGAGATACTTGGCAACCCCCGTAGCAACCGGTGCATCTTTCGCCAACCATGTTTGCCTGCTTACATATTTACTGACGCCAGTCGCCACCGGCGCCTCTTTCGCCAATACGTCTTGTTTCAGCACATATTTGGCGACACCGGTTACCGTCGGTACAGCCCCTGCCTGCAGGTTTTGCCTAATGACGTATTTGGCGACATTCGTCACGACATGCTCTTCGCGGTCGTTTTTGGTAACGTACTTAGAAACGCCGGTTACGGGCGCTTCCTTGGATAAAATCGACTGCTTAATTAAATACTTGGCAACCCGTGTGACCGGATTTGCCTGCTGCTGAGTCAAATATTTATCGACCCCAGTCGGAACCGGACCCAGATCGATCTCAGGCGCCTCTTCCTGTATGATTTCCTCGATAATCTCTTCAGCCAAAACTTCTTCGACAACCGGCTCAACGACGACCGCTTCTTCAACCGCTTGCTTGGCTTTTTCCAATTGCGCTTGCAAAGCCAGATATTTCGCCACGCCAGTTAAGGGATTACCGTTGTCGTCCAGCTCCGGCTTTGGTGGCTCAAGTTTTTGTAAATAACGAGCAACACCTGTTAATTGATCGCTTTCGCTATCCACGCGCAAATAAGCTTCTGCCCGACTCGCGCTATCTGCTGGTTTGTCGAATAAAAAGCCGAATAAGCTATTCATCAAACTGCTAGTTGTCATTTGAGAATACTCCTGAATGTAATAATTGTTATGTGTTTTAACGACTAGTCCGTCAAATTAGCGATAACGCCTTAAAAGTACTACGAACCCGTAGCGCTAAATAGCACCTTGGGTTGAAAGCTAGCTGCGGGGTACTTTGCATCAACCTCGGCAGACTCTTGTTTTGGCGCACAAGGAACGCTTGCGTTGCTGGCGCTAGCGCCCGTCGCAGCTGTAGGAGCGGCCGTTACAATTGACGGATCCCTGTAGAGAACCTTAGGTTGAAAATCCGCCGCAGGATAGTCTTGAGCGCCAGCAATTGCCGACACCATCAATCCCAATCCAAACCAAAAGCCCTTAACCAATTGCGTGTTCATAATCTTTTCCGCCCTATTCTATTGATTAAATGACGACCTCAGCCGGACAAATTACCGGCCGAGGCCTATTTCGCAGCGCTTATTAAAGCACAGCTTCCACATTAGCGACGACATTGTCCACGGTAAAGCCGAACTCTTTGAAGAGCT
>CAZGUM010000142.1:0-10676 GCA_964529085.1 uncultured Methylomonas sp.
CCGGATCGGCGGTCGCCAAACTGCCGGAAGGCATGGACGACGCCAAGCGCGAACGTTGGCTAAAAGCGATGAATAGCCGCAAAGCCCGCACCGTGCTGACTTCCGGCGGCGTAAAACCGGTTATGGATCAGGGCGGCGGCGACCATTCGGTCTTTGCCAATGCGTTTTTGAAAGTATTGCGCGGCAACAAACGCATTATCGAAGACTACGACATCTTCCGGGACGTGGCCAATCAAGTAAGAGCGTCGGCGGCGCGCGGCGGTTTCGAACAAATGCCGCAATACGCCCCCTTGCAGCATGCCGGCCACGAAGGCAGCCCATTCTTTTTCGTACCGGAAGTTTAGAAGGATTACTTATTCCGCTTGAAAACCGCCACGTATTCCGATGACGTGTCGGTTTTCAATTTCGATGTACTTGCGTCATTAGAGAACAAGGCCTTTGGGAGAGGCGAATTGTCGCAATCGCCCACTGTTGTTGTTCTATCATTTTGCTCCGATGGCCGATATATGCAATAAAACCGTCTTTACACATTATTTTGGAGATTTTGGCAAATCACTCATGCCGCAACGCCACAATTGGATCCAGTTGCGCCGCGCGCCGGGCCGGCATATAACCGAACACAATCCCAATCGCCGCCGAAAAGCCGAACGCCAACAGGTTAATGCTGGGATTGAACAGAAACGGCAGATGCATCAAGGTCGACAGCGCGATGCAGGCCAGGAAAGCCAGAATAATTCCAATCAAGCCTCCCAGGCAGGACAACATTACGGCTTCGATCAAAAATTGCAGCAATACTTCCTGTTCCAGTGCGCCAATGGCTAGGCGAATGCCTATCTCCCGGGTTCGTTCGGTCACCGACACCAGCATCACGTTCATGATGCCAATGCCGCCGACCAGCAAACTCACAGCCGCCACCGCGCCCAATAAGGCAGTCATGGTGCCGATGGTACCGGACAGGGTTTCGGCGATTTGCTTGGTATCCATGATATTGAAATTGTCGGCCTCGTTGTCGGCCATTTTGCGGCGCTCGCGCAAAATCAGGCGGATTTGCTGCATGGTTTTTGATGCGTCGGCGCCATCCTTTAGCGATACCAATAGACTGGAAACATCCTGATTGCCGGTCAATCGGCGTTGCACGGTGGATAACGGCATCAACAAGGTATCGTCCTGGTCCATGCCCATCGCGCCCTGACCTTTGGCGGCCAGTAAACCGATCACCTGGCACACAAAAGTCTTGATGCGGACTTCATCACCTAGTGGATTGCGGTTACCGAACAATTCTTTTTTTACCGTGGCGCCGATAATGCAAACCGCTTTGCCGGAGCGTTCCTCGTCGCCGAGAAATTCCCTGCCGGCCGCCAGTTTCCAGCTGCCGGCGACCAAATAGCCATTAGTGGTGCCGTTGACGGTGGTGGACCAGTTGTTATTGCCAGCCACCAAAGTGATCGAATGGCCGACCACCGGCACCACTTCCCGTAAACCCCCGATCTGTGTCCGAATCGCCTCGGCATCGGCTTTCTTGAAATTGGGGGCGCCGGCCGAATCGCGTCCCGGCCCTAAGCGCTGGCCCGGTCGCACCATCAACAGATTGCTGCCGAGGCTGGAAATCTGATCGGAGACCATCCGTGTTGCACCCTGGCCCAGCGTTACCATCGTCACCACAGCGGCCACGCCGATAACAATACCGAGTATCGTCAGGAAGGAGCGCATCAAATTGCGGCGTATCGCCCGCAACGCCAACAACAAAGTATTCAGCCACATGCTGATTCTCCCGTGATTTGATCTTCCGCCACCCGGCCATCGACAAAATGCACGGTGCGCCGGGCGTAGGCCGCCATGTCCGGCTCATGGGTCACCATCAGGATGGTGATGCCTTGATCCCGGTTTAATGCCACCAGCAGTTCCATGATTTCATGGCTACGCCGGGTATCAAGGTTGCCGGTAGGCTCGTCGGCCAGCAATACCAGCGGCTGGGTAACGATGGCGCGGGCAATGGCCACACGTTGTTGCTGGCCGCCGGACAGTTCGGCGGGCGTATGTTCCTCCCAGCCGTCCAGCCCGACACGGGTCAGTGCCCCCTTGGCGGCGGCGTGCCGGGTAACAGCGTTTTCGCCGCGATAAAGCAATGGTAATTCGACATTTTCCAACGCCGAAGTACGCGCTAATAAATTAAACCCCTGAAACACAAAGCCCAAACAATGACGACGCAGCAAGGCGCGCTGGTTACGTTCCAACTGTTCGACGTGAACGCCTTGGAACTGGTAAGTGCCGCTACTGGGCGTATCCAGGCAGCCGAGGATATTCATCGCTGTCGATTTCCCGGAACCGCTCGGCCCCATCACCGCAACGAAATCCCCGGCGGCGATGCGCAAATCGATGCCACGTAGCGCCTGAAACGCAGCCTGGCCTTCGCCGTAGATTTTGGTAATGCCGGACAGCTGAATCAGCGGTGGCGCGTTGACTTCGCTCATGGCTTGGCTTCCTGATAATCGGTGATCACGGCCATGCCTGGTTTCAAGTTGCCAGAGATGATTTCTGTCAAACGGCCGTTGCTCTCGCCAATCCCGACCGCCAGCACTTTGGGTTGTTGATTGTCGTCGAGTATCCAAACCTGCGGCGAAGTAGATGTCGTCGAACCATTCTGCTTTTTAGGTTCGGCAGGCGGACTCGGCAGCAGACGGCTGACGAAACTGCCGTTCTGTTTGGGTCCCGCAGTCGCCGGCGGCGTGAAGCGCAAGGCCGCGTTCGGCACCAACAATACCTGGTCGCGGCGGGCGGTGACGATGGTCGCAGTCGCGGTCATGCCCGGTCGTAGCGCCAGATCGTCGTTACGCACTCCAAGTACCGTCTTGTAGGTCACTACGTTATCGACAATGGTCGAGCCAAGACTGACGCGCTGGATAGTGGCCGGAAAGTCCTGCCCCGGCCAGGCTGAAACGGTAAACGTTGCGGACTGCCCCACCTTGACCTTGCCGACATCGGCTTCGTCGACCTTGACCTGCAATTCCATGTTGGTCAGGTCTTCCGCCAGCGTGAACAGCACTGGAATGGTCATTGCGGAAACCACGGTCTGACCTGGCTCGATTTTGCGCGACAGTACCACGCCATCGACCGGCGAACGTATCGTGCCCTTGGCCAGATTGGTTTCGTCGGTTTTTAAGGCCGCCTGGGCCTGCTCGACTGAAGCCTGGGCGCCGGACTGGTTGGCGACGGCACGTTGCAGCGTGGCCTCGGCCTTCTCCAGCTCGGTTTGGGCCGGCACCTTGCCTCCGGAAATTGCCGCGACTTCGCGCATCCGCGACAGCGACGCCTTCGATTCGACCACCGTAGCCCGGGCTTGCGCCACAGATGCCTGTGCCGACGCGAGTTCGGCTTTGGAGCGGGTCACGGCATCGTTTAATTTGGTCAGATCGAGTTGCGCCAGTAGTTGGCCCTTTTTTACATGATCGTTTTCCTGCACCAGCACACGGGCCACGGTGCCCGACATTTCGCTACCGACGTCCACCGATGTGGTCGGTTCCAGGGTACCGCTGGCAGACACCGTCACCACCAAGTTACCGGTCGCGGCCGCTGCGGTAAGATACTGCTGAGCGTTTTGTTTGCCGCCGGGGGCTAATAGCGCAAGCACAAGCAGCAGGCCAACAATGGCCGCGCCGATCCACAACCAACGCTTTTGGCGCTTGCTCGATTGCTTGGCATTGGAGTTCAGGATGGTTTGCAACGCATCCTTTGAGTTTTCTGTCGATGAATTCATTAGGAGCTACTCCGTTCCGATGAAGATTGAGCCGGTGCGCTCGGCATCTCTTGCCAACCGCCGCCCAAGGCTTTGTAAATACTGATCAGACTGGTTCTGAGCCCCGCCTCGGCGGTGGCCAGATTGTCTTCGGCGCTTAAACGCGTGCGTTCGCTGTCCAATACGCTTTGAAAATCGGCAAGCCCGGATCGATAGAGTTGGCTGGCAAGTTGCGCGGCGTTGTGGGCTGAGTCTGCGGCGGCGCTACGGGCTTCGACTCGCTCGTGACCCGCGGCATACGCTTTAAGGGCATTTTCGACTTCTTCCAACGCGGTTAATACGCTGTTCTGATAACTCACCAGTGCCTGTTCCTGCACCGCGCTTTGAATATCCACCGCCGCCCGCAACCGGCCGGCATCGAACAACGTCGTGCCCAAACTGGCGCCTATGCTTTGAATTGCCGTGCTCATGCCGGCCGAGGCAAAGGTGTACCAGCTCAGCGAGCCGCTCAGCGTCAGACTGGGAAAACGCTTGGCCAGTTTCTGCCCAACGCGCGCAGTTTCGGCCGCCAAAGTACGTTCGGCGGAGATTAGGTCCGGGCGCTGACGTAATACGTCGGTGGGGATGCCGGTAGCCAGACTCGCCGGCAAGGCAGGCAATTCCTTGACTTCGGCGAATTGCGTGTGCAGATCGCCAGGATTGCGCCCCAGCAAGACCGCCAGACGATTTTCCGCCGTCCGTAAGCCCACTTCCAAATCGGGAATACCGGCGCGAGTCTGTTCGCGGCTGGTATTGGCTTGCTCGACGTCGCTGGCATTGGCCAAACCGGCCTGATAACGCCATTCGGTAATTTGCGCCGTTTCGCTTTGGCTGGCCAAGTTGTCTTTGGCAATCGTTAACCGGCGTTGATAGGAACGCAACTCGATATAGTTGCGCGCCACTTCGGCCACCAGGGACACGCGGGCATTGTGCAATTTGGCCTCGGCGGCCGCTTCGTCGGCAGTTGCGGCTTCGATGCCGCGGCGGATGCCGCCGAAGATATCGATTTCCCAACTGGCATCCAGACCCGGGCTGTAAGTGGCGCCATTGACCGTGGAGCCGACCCCGCCCGAACCGATGCCGGCGCCGATGTTACTGCTACCGCTTGTCGCACCGTTGCCGGAACCATCAACTTCGCGCTGATTGATACTGCCCGACGCTTTCAGTGTCGGATAAAGCTCTGCCTCGGCTTGGTCGCGAGTCGCACGCGCTTGCTGTAAACGGGCCTTGGCACTGCGTAAATCAAGATTGCCGGCCAGAGCTTCGTCGATCAATTTATCCAGACTCTCATCACCTAACTGCCGCCACCAGCGAGCCAGGTCCTGCTCGGATTTGCCGGCCGGTTGCGTATTGGCTGCGGTAACCGAACCGGACCAATTGGTTGGCAAAACCAATTCGGGCTGTCGGTAATCCGGGCCGATTTTGGGAAAAAGCTCGGAGCAACCGCAAAGCACTGCCGCGGGTAACACCAGCAAATAAAGGCGAGGTATTGTTTTATTCATAAACAACGACTTCCATAATTTGTTTTGGGCCTGGTTCGCGTGCAGCAATCGGTATACTGGAAATCAACTGAATCGCCGCTAAATTCAGCCAACCAATTGAGCTTGGCCTTAGTTTGAGGCTGCTATTCCACCTGGAAACCGTCAACGTCCCAGCGTTCATGCCTTGGCTCCTGTAAAGCCGTTTAAAAACAGCTCAACGACAAAATCGACGTGGGCCTTGGCACTCCAATCGGCTGGTAATTGCCCGAACAGGGCTTTATTGCGAGGTTCGGCAAACAGCATTTCCAAAAACAAGACTGCAGCCCGGTCGACGCTCTGCGCCGACAACGCCGTCTGTTTGGCATGTTGCCGCAAATATTCCGCGATCACGTTTTGAATACGCATCGGCAGGGCATCTCCCATCCGTTCGTTGATTTCCGGCAAATGCATCGATTCGGCGACGCCCATCCGGTAAAACGCCACCATATCGGGATGCATCACTCTGGCGAGCAGCATTTCACCCATCGCGCCAAGGCCATCGGCCAGTGTCATCTGCGGCAGACTCGCGATAGAGGACAGTTCAGAAACGTCTGTGTCGACCATGCGTCCGATCGAAGCCAGCAGCAATTCGGCCTTGTTTTTGTAACGCTCATAAATAGTTTTCGTCGATACGCCCGCTGCGGCGGAAATTTTTGCGATACTGGTTTTGCTGTATCCGTCGTGAATGAACATGCGTAGTGCGTGATCCAACAAATAATCGATCCTTTCGGCTTCGGTTCCGGCTTTGGGGCGACCCGATCTGGGCTTCTCTGGTTTGCTAGAAAGCATATAAGACCTTTAATTAAAGTAAAACAAAACGTTTTGTTTTACTTTAATTCAATATCGACTCTTCTGCAAGGGGAAACAATTGGAATACAGCGTCAGTGAGGGCAACGTTGTCTCGGTAATTCCAAGCTTTACCTGTGTTCTAGCGCATGCCTAAACGCTTGGTTCGTGGAAATCTGCTTGTGAATAGCGGGGAGAGCTGATAGCGATTTTGAGTTGATCGGCTACTAAAGAACGTTTTGGCCTGACTGGCATTGCGGTAAACGGCATTGTGGAGCCACCATCGGATGTGGCGGATAAAGGCATCGGTAACCGACAAGGTTGAAATTCAGCTTTAGGGTTCGTTATCCGGCCGGATAATTACGCGCTTTTTTATGCCCAGTGGTTACGTTATTACACTCGTCTTCACATGAAAAATAAGTTATTTGCCACACTTTTCTTAAGAATCTGTTGCCTTTGCTTAGTGAATGGTTGACGAACCAGCTTAGTTTAGATTGTTTAGAAAAAACTTAAAAAATTGAATTTATTTGGGTTTTATGGAGGGTGTAAGGTAAAAAAGATTGCGACGATAGCAAAATACCTCGTGCGCGAGCTCAAACGGGTTGCGAGCAAGGTAAAAACAGGCAGTCTCAATGCGATCGAGGTTTCGAAAGACACCGTCCTAAAATTGCCAGTGCTGATTGGGTGACCAGCGCCCCGACACCCTCGAATCCGCTGATGCCGCATCGAGACTACAATCGCCCCACAGCGTTGAAGCCACCGACAATCGACATGCAGTTATCGACTTATGGCCGGCTGGAGCCACCGGTAGGTTTCAATTGAAATCGGAACGGATTAAATAGCCGGGCTAGCAGAGGTTGCCCGGCTGATTTTTAAACGGCGGAAACTATCATTTCCACTTTTTGAGCAAACCTTTCAGCCCGGCAGGCTTGGCGGGTTCGACTGCGGCGGCGACTGTTTCGGCAATCGGCTCGGGTTCCGCCGCTACCGGTTCAGGCTCAACGACAGGCTCTGCCGATTTTTTACCGAACAAACTTTTCAGCTTACCGCCAACGCCGGCAGCCGGCTCTTTAACCGCTTCGGCGGCAGTTTCCGCGATTTCCACCACATTTTCTTTAAGCTCAACAGCCGCTTCCATTATAGGTGCGGCGATTTCTTCCAATTCTTCCTGGATAGCCTCGGCTGCAACCTCGGTTTGTGTACCCAGCTTTTGATCCAACTTGGCCATTTGCTGCATAGTGTTGTTCAACATTTGCTTGAATTTGCCGAAACCGCCGCTTTTCTCGGCCAACTTATCCACGGATGACTGCTTTGCCGGTGCCGGCTCGGCAACGACAGGTTTAGGCTTAGCGGCAACCGGCGCAACTTCCAGCTCAACCGGCTTTGGCGGCTCGATAGGTGTCTGCGGGGCTTGCACCGCAACCGGTTGAGCAACAACAGCCGGGGATGTCTGAATCGCGGGCGCTTCGTTAACCGTGACTTTTGGCTCCGGCTTGGATACCGGCTCCGTTGCCGCCAACGGGCGTTTAGCCGAGTCGGCGTAACGCGCCAGTTCTGCCTGATGTTTTTCGACGGTCTCCGCCAGCCGTTGTTCGGCGCCGGCTTGCTCGCGCTCGCGCAGGATTTTTTGTTCTTCGACAGCCAACTCCAGTTTGTTCAGCTGTTCGGTTTGCGACTCCAAGCGCAACTGCAACGGCCCGATTAATGCGTCTTTTTCAGCCAGTTTGGCCGTTTCCGCCCAAAGCGCCAGTTGCAGCTCGGTTTTACCTTGCTGTTCGGCTTTAAAGCGTTCGGCGATTTGCGCGGTAATGGCGGCATATCGCGGCCACAGGTCGGTGGATTGCAGGTCGTTGGCGGCCGGCAAGCCGGGTTCGGTCAGTTCGAAGTTGCTTGCCAAGGTTTTGATGCTGTCGATTACTTGCCGATTCGCTTGTACAAGCTTGCCTTCCAGACTTTCGGCCCGCTGCGTTTCGCTGGCAGCGGCCGCTTGCGCGGTTTCCAACTGCTCAAGGGCGGCGGCTAATTGTTCTTGCAAGGTTTGCAGTTGTTGCCGAGCGCTATCCAAATCGGTTTGCAAGGCAATGCGCGCTTTTAAATTAATGGCATTGGTTTTCTTTAGAAAATAAATCCTGATACTGTAAAACATTGCCGTCAGCAACCACACGGCAAGCACTAAGGATCCGGCATATTCCCGGTTTTCCAAGGTCAATCGATACCAATCCGAGAGTATGCTTTGAATCATGGGCAAATAAACTTCCATAAATAATCCTGGCTAATATAATTTTTATAATAATGACGTAGGCTTCCGACCCGAAACAGTTGAATTCAACTTGGGCCAGACGGCAGCGAGTATATCAGTTTGACCCGGCAACTTTACCGTAAGCTTCTGGAATAAGACAGAAAATCGCTGATGTCTTTAACCGGGAAAGTCTTCGGCTAAACGGGATACACGCCGATTGCCCTGGACGCGTATTCAAGTTTTAACCTTGTGCGGATTTGCGGAAGGGCTTAATCTTTAGTCTCAAGCTGTTCGGCCCAGGAGACTTCGATGGAAGAAATCGTCAAAACGCTGTTTAGCGCCCCGTTAGCCACGGTGTTTGTGATGGCGGGCCTGATATTTCTGTTGGTCGCTGTGCTCGGTAATATTAGCGGCAGGATCGAACCGGGTCCGAAAGGAAGAATTTTTTCCGGCGTGCTGGGCTTGGTGTGCGTTGCGGTCGGCCTGACAATGCATTTCGCGCAAACATCGGCGCAAATTGCCGACTCGCCGCTTAAGGTAACGACTCCCGGTCCGGCCGTACCGGTTATTACGGCGGCTAACCCCATGGCTACTAGCAATCCGCCAGCATACCCCGCCAATCAGCCGGCAGCGACAATAAACAATCCGACTAACGCGGAAGTAATCGAAGCAGGCTGTAGTTTCTCGGCGGCGCAGATTGAAGGCGGCCCCGGCTCGACGCATTTAGTTGCCTGCCCGGCGGAGTGCGACGCGGCTTATCAAATATTGAACGGTACCGACGCGTATACTAGCAATTCTTACATCTGTTTGGCCGCCATTCACGCCGGACTGATTAGCCGGCAAGGCGGAGCGGTGCAAGTTATCGTGGAAAAAGGCCGCCCTGCCTACCGCGGCTCGATTCGCAATGGCATTCAGTCTTCCGACTATGGGAAATACGAAGGCTCTTTTCGGCTGGCGCCGCCTGCGCAATAGCTTTAAACGATTAAGTTATGCGCTATTCGATCAAAATCTCCAAGCGGAGCGTGACGATTTTGTCCACGCCGCCAATTCGACGATAAGACAGTGCCCCGCGACAGAGTGTCAGCAGAGTGGAGAACGGGAAGGCTCTAGGCGGAGAATATATCCGAACCCGGCCGGCCTCTAAGGCTATCGCCTTTTTATAAGGTAATGGCGCAGGGAGCGGTCATCAAAAGTATCGAATCGCCAAACCCGATCTATCAAGCCCTTTGTCTTTTGGACGCCGATCTCTCGGTCAACTCGGAATATCGGCGATATTCCAATTTATAGTCTTTTTGCCACAGTGGATTAAGAAGAATGTGGTCGACATCCAACGCATAAGGAATTCGTTGCCCTCTATGATCGCAAGCGCCTCCCACTTGCTGCATTTCGAAACCTTCTTTCTTCACAGCATACGCCAGCGACGGCGTGACCAATATATACCACTGCTTGATGCCGTTCTGAACCGAATACAAAACGGCTGCCCGGTACAAACCCCACATGATGCTGCGGCTTTGATTCTTGATGCTGTGTAAATACCTGACGTTGCTGACTTCCTTGGCAGTCTCTTCGCCGTTAGAGAACCCTCTCGGCGCAAAACGTCTGGCTTCTCTAAGAACACACAGGCGGGAGATTTCTATGGACTGCGCGTACTGTTGCGCGCTTATCGGTTGATCGGGAACACATTTGGCTTCGAAAGGGAAAACGGCTTGATTTTGATAAACCAATCGCAATGCGCCCAGCCACTGCCCTGTGTATCGGTGCCGCACCATGAAATGCACCGAATGCTCATCCCATTCGTCGAACTCCAATTGATCCGGAAACTTATCCTTGTCCTCAAAACCCATCTCGTCGCAATAAACTTGGTATCTGAGGTTGTAATGAATTTGTTTGCTTTCAGGTGTGTCAGCCAAAAAAACCTCAAAACAACTATCAAATGAATGCTTTTCAGAAATCAAGATGAAACTCCATAACGTAATTAATCAAATCCCTAAATATCCGGGCAATACTTCTTTGACGCTAAGGACTCAGACAACCAAATGCACTTTGATTGTAATCCCGCACTCACCGCAAAAGACTTTATCAATCATTATCCAGACCCAATCATGCATTTTCAACCAAGCTCCAGCGTAGGATTTTACCCGGCTATTAGGACAACAGCATCACTACTGCAATCACTAAAAACGGCGCCAGAGTCGGAGAAACGCAATGTTGGAAAAGAATTTACAGCGTCAAGATGAAGAAACACTGTAATTTGGATTAAGATAAGATGAAGATTGGATTAATTTTAGAATGATTTAAGGCGTTACTAAGCAATAGCGCTCAGTCGATCCGCTAGCATTTTCGGGTTAAATATTGCTGC
>CAZGUM010000143.1:0-10661 GCA_964529085.1 uncultured Methylomonas sp.
TAGCGACGATGCGTACCAGGGTTTCTTCGCCTTTTAAGCTGACGTCGGTTTCGAATCGGCCGTTGGCGTCGACTTTGACGGCTTTGTCGTTTAACAATAAACGGCTGAGACCGGTGGCGGCATCGATTTTACCGACGATGCGTTTGCTGCTCTCACCCAAGCCGAACTGGATACTCGGAATGCCGCGCGTAACGGTGACGGCGGGTTCCAGCAATTCGATATTCGGACCGTTGCCCGAGGCCACTACATTGGATGATTGTTGTTGCAATTTTTCTTTCAGCGCGGCGATTTCCTTGGCTTGCTGTTGCAAGGCCTGCTTGCGCAGATCTATTTGATTTCTGTCCAGTTTGTCCTGTGAGGTCAGCCAGCCGGTCAGTTCCGCCGATTGTTTTTGATAAGTTTCGATTTTTTCGCTGAGCTTGTTTTCGATGTCGTTGGTTTTGTTGTCCGCCGCTTTAAAGTTGGGGCTTTGCTGGCGTGCGGTTTCCAGTTCGCGTTTCATGCGCAGTCTTTCCTGGCTTAACGACTGGGTCAAACTGCCCAGTTTGGCTTGCTGGTCTTTTAATTGGCTTTCTTTTTCGCGTAATTGCTTTTCCAGCGATTCGATGTCGCTGGAGCCGCCGGGCGTGGTGGATTTTTGTTGTTGCAGTTTATTGCGCAGGGCTTCCAGTTCGTTTTGGGCCTTACGCAGGCTTTCCTGCTGATCCAGGGTTTGCTGACGAGTGCTTTGCAATTGCTCGCGCAGCTGTTCCGTTTCGCGGCGGGATTCTGCCACTTCGCTGCGCAAGTTTGCCAGTTCTTCGCTGTTGGCGATGGCCTGCGCATTCACGGCCGGTGCGAACTGGATGCCGGCGTCCTCCAGACCGGCGGATTTGCGATACCAACGCAATGCGGCTTCCTTGTCTTCCGCAACGCCCAGGCCTTTTTCGTAGAGATGTCCCAGATTCAACTGCGCTTGAGAATTGCCTTGGTTGGCGGCTTTTTCGTACCATTGCGCGGCGGCTTTGTAGTCGGCTTGCGTACCCAGGCCTTTTTCGAAAATCTCGCCGACATAGAGCTGGGCGGCGGCGTCGCCTTCCTGGGCTTTGGGCAGCCAGATATTTAAAGCGCTGGCGTAGTTGGCGCGATCGTAAGCGACGTATTCGCCGCCGCGAACCTCGCAATCGGCGGCGGTGGTACGGATGGGGCGGCGGGCGCTGAGATAGGTCATTTGCGAGCCCAGTTTCCGTACTTGACCCGGTAGTAGACAATCGACGACAAACAGTTTGCCGGTGTCCGCCACGATATAGCCTTCGGTCGCCTTGGCCATTTCTTCCTGGCTAACGTCACGGGCGCAGGCGGACATTAAAATGCCTCCAATTGCCAATGCTAGCGTCCGATTCAATACTCTTTGTGTCGCCATGGTGTGCCGCCTTCGAATGAATGGTGTTTGTCCGCCAACCATAGCAGAAAACCGCCAGTCCGCAAACGGCTAACGCAGTTGTTCCAGGCGTTGCAGCATTTGCGGCCAAATGGCTTGCCAACCCTGGCTATGATCGGCATCGACGACTTGCACATGGCTGTTGCGCCGCCTTTGCAGCGCCTCTTGAAATAAGTCCGGCGGAATATTGCTGTCGCGTTTGCCCAATAGGTGCCATTCCAAAATGCCGGTATCGTTGCGGGTAGCCGGATTCAAAGATTCGCTCAAGCGTTGGTAGCCGTGGTGGTCGGCCCAGGTATCGATGTCGTAATTGCCGGCCAGCGTCACCACGGCCACGGTTTGCCGCAGTCTCTCCGCCAGCAGCAACGCCAGTGTGCCGCCGCCGCTGTGGCCGATCAATACAGTTTCGCGGTAGCCGTGTTCGCCGCAAAAATCAATTATGGCTTGGGTCATGGACCTTAGCACGCGCTCGCCGTAGCGCGCGCCAGTCCATAAGTTTTGGGTGCAGCCTTGATCGCCGGCATGGCCGTTATAACAAGGCCGTCCCAGGTAGAACGCCGGCGAAGGGTCCAACGCCATCAGTTTCAGTATGACCGATGCGTGGGTGGTCGGGTCGGCGGCGGGAAACATCCCGCGTTCCCAGGGGCGGCCGTCGCCCTCCAGATATACGTGCAAGCGTTTACCGCCCGATGCTGGCAGATGTTTAAACGATGTTAGCGTGAAACCGGCGGCTACCGATTCGACAATTTGGAATCCGAATTGCGTTGCTTGATCGTGCAGACGGGCGACCGGCGAGCTGCAAGCGGACAGTATCAGCAGCAAACCCAGCTCGATAGAGAAATATCGTCTTTTGTTTCGGCACATGACGAAAGCAGCTCAAGTAATGTTAGGGGGCGGGTTAGCAAGGCCGGCTGCTGGCGGCCGGGCGCCTGAAGCCGTATCGGAGTTATTCTTAAAACGACATTCTAATGCCGCTGGAAAAGGTGTGGTTAGTGACGTTTTCCCGGTCGATGACCGTGTTGTACGACACGAAAGCCGAGATGCCGCCGACAAATTGTCCGGCCATATTTAGCCCCAGTTGCATGTAATCGCGGTCGGGTTTGTCGGAACGTATGGTGAGGCCGGTACCGTTTTGTACGAAGCGCACTACGCTGTATTGGGCGTTATAGCTGGACTCGTGAATCCATTCGGCATTGACTTGCGGCACGATAACGCCCCATGGCTGGCTCCAGGCGTAAGACATTCTGGCGCCGGCCTTGGTGAGTACCGATTCTATGTTCTGCTTGTCGTACCGGACTGCAAAACTGGCGCCGCCGGATTCTCGGTAAGCGTCGACTTCGGTTTTGGTGTAATCGAAACCCATGTAGGGGCCGACAACCAGTTTTTCAATGTGATGATTGTAGCCGGCGCCGAGGCTGGACGCGTATTGCATGCCGGAAGTTTTGCCTTTGGCCGAGGTATTGAAAAAACTCATCGCCCGCTCGGATTCGTAATCGATACCGCCGAAGCTGGCTAGCGCGTCGACGTAAAAGTCCTGAATATTTAACGTGCTGTACAGGGAGCCGGTGTAAGCCGCGGTGTATAGTTGTCCGGCCCGGTTGCTGAAATCCGCTTTGTTATGGGCGTTATTAAATGCCATCCCTACAAATAAGTTATCGGTGACCGCGTAATCCGCGCCGACCGTTACCCCTTGATTGTCGAAATTGTAACCTTGCTCGTTAACCGATCTCTTCCGGTTGCCGAAGCTACCGTCGATATTGCCGTAAATACCCAGGCGCTGGAAAATTTCCGGCAGTTCGTCGGCGCTGGCGGCGCCGACACGGTTTCCGCCCAGATTGATGCCGCCCACATTGCCGGCTCTCAGTCCGGCGATGCGATCCAGTACACTGCTGAAGTTCGCGCGCGCGGTCGCAACCGTTGTGGCGGCAATGGTATTGATTTCTTCCGGCGTGATTTGTTCGACGACATTGGCTTTTGCTGCTGGGCTGAGGCTGGCGACGGCCGCGCAGTAGCCTATGACCGTCAGGTTATCGGCGGATGCGCACAGACTGTTGATTGCCAGCGAGGTGGCAGTGGTATTGGATGTCGATTCGATGATTTGTGATTCGGAAACGACGGTGCCGGCGCTGCCGGCGAAGCTAACCAGCCTGGCGCTGCCGGAACCCGTGCCCGTGCCGGGGATGATCAAATTCGAGTCGCCCACTACGACTAACACATTGCCGGTTGAAATATTGGTCTTTGATCCTGCCATGACTTCTTGAGAAGAGAAGCGCCAATTGGCTACAGCAACCGTGTAGCTGCCGGGTGATAGCGTGAGATCGTTAATTAAGGCGTTATATTCCGGACTGCTGCCTGCGGCGCCGCAATCTATCGGATTGCAAGCGTCGTCGCTTTCGGTAATAAATGAGTTCACCGTAAAACTGCGGGTGCCTGTCAGTAGGTAAATGTAAGGGTCCATCGTCGGGCCGCTGGTGGCAATATCCACCGCAGTGGTTTCCGATAGGGAAAATGGTAGATAACCGATCGAGCCGGCGCCCGAGCTGGTGATATTGAATGTCCCGCTGGCAATTTCCGCGCCGATGGCAAGAGGGGACGCTAATACCAGCGTCAGGAACGCGCTTGTCTTCAGTGTGCCGGAGCCGCGAAATTTATCGGCCGAAAATTTGGAGTACGACAGTTGAAAAAAAAACAGAGACTTCATGCACGTTTATCCAAAATTATTTATGCCGCTTATTATAGGTGCATGCCAATGTTTGCAATAGCGATTAAATGGCATATCGAGTTGATGGCCGGCGCTTGGCGTGTAGCCAATGTTTCGATACAGCAATGATTTTTGCCGTTTTGGATACGACCGATCATGTGCTGGGTTGGAATTGCCAATACCAATTGCGGCGACACAAAGATGCTCTTGGGCTAAAATCCTTAGCCTTTCCCTGACTGTTGCTTGCCATGTCCAGATTTGAACTTGCATTGAAAGCTTTTCAACAGGCGCAAATAGCATATGAAGATTTGTTGGCTGTTGCGCGCGATGTGGCTAACCAGCCCAATCATGTTAACGATGCTGCCCGGCAATTGTTGGAAGCGGAATACCTGAGCGGTGCTTTAGGGGTTGACGTATATCGCGGATTGAACTCGGTGTTACAGGACGAAACTAGGATCGTCAGCGACGAAACGCAGATTGCGCCGCTTGCTCATGCAGTTGTTCCCGACGATGCGACCAGTATCGTGTCGACTCCCTTGCCGGTAAAACCGGCGACGATCGCTCCGCCCTCGCCGGCGACGCAAACCCCCACGCTGACCACGGAATCGCTATTGCACGGTTTGGATCCTTCGCAGCCGCGGACCGAGCTAAGCGTCGGCAGTACCTTGAAAAACCGCTTTGTGCTGGAGGAGTTGCTCGGGGTCGGCGGCATGGGGATGGTGTTTAAAGCCACCGATTTGCGTAAAGTGGAGGCGTCGGACAAAGAGCCGTTTGTGGCTTTGAAGGTGTTGAACCAGGATTTTCAATTCAATCCCATGGCTTTGGTGGCCTTACAGCGTGAGACCAAGCGGGCGCAAACTCTGTCTCATCCCAATATTATCAAAGTATACGATTTCGACCGGGACGGCGCGCATGTGTTCATGTCGATGGAATACCTGCAGGGTAAGCCGCTGAGCCATTTGATACGCGAGCATGTCGATAGCGGATTACCGTTCAAGAAAGCTTGGCCTATCATAAGTGCAATGGCCGAAGCCTTGGCGCACGCGCACAAGAAAAATATCGTCCACTCCGACTTTAAACCGGGCAATGTATTTATCGGCGACGACGGCGAAATCAGAGTCCTGGATTTCGGTATCGCTTGCGCTATCAACCGCAGCGAAAAAGACGGCCACGACGCTACTATTTTTAACGCGCGTTCGCTCGGGGCGATGACGCCGGCCTATGCCAGTTTGGAGCAGCTGCAGAGTAGCGACCCCGATCCGCGTGACGATATTTATGCTTTGGCCTGCATTACATACGAATTGTTGAGCGGCAAACATCCGTTCGGCCGCTTGTCGGCCGAAAAGGCCATGGAAGTGAATCTGCAACCCAAGCCGATAGCTCAATTAAAGCGCCGGCAATGGAAAGGTTTGCAAAAAGGCTTGGCCTTCAGGCAAGAGGATCGCAGCGCGAGTATCGACGAGTTTTTAACGGCGATCGGCCCACATTCTTCCGTATATTACGGACTTTGGTCGTCTGGTGTTTTGCTGGCGTGCCTGATTGGTGTCAATGTCTATTGGACGTTGAACGAAAACCACGCCAATACCGAGGCGGCGAAGGTCGCCGTGGAATTGAACCCCGAGCAAAATCAGAAAATAAAGGATTTGCTGGAGTTGGCGGATATTCATTTCGACGTTGGCTATCTCACCGCGCCGACAGGCAGCAACGCTTTTTGGGCATATCAAGAAGTGTTGAAAATCGATCCGTATAACAATGCGGCAATTGCCGGTATCAATAAAATCGCTGATACCCTCGAGCAACAGGCCTGGGAGTTCTACGAAAAAAACGACCGGTCCGAGGCCTTAAAAAAAGTCCAGGAGGGGCTGGAGGTCAATCCAGCGCACAAGGGTTTGTTGAGTCTTAGAGAAAAACTCAGATTTAATTAGGTTAAGTAAAACAGTTTGTTGTTGGTTGGAAGCATCAATCAAAAGGGATTATTTGCAAAGTTAATTTCATATATTGTTGTAATTATCTGATTTATCATTATATTTATATGTAACTTAACTTGGTGGTTTTGGCGGTGAGATGTAGTATGCCGGCAACACATTTTCTGGAGACGCTAATGCGCAATTCAAGCTTTACCTTATCGCTGGTTCCCAAACGGCGCTATGTCACGTCGATCAATATGATTTTCCTGGCAATGTCGTCCAGCTATGCGTGGGCGGTGCCGAACTATAATCTCAACGCGAATCAATCGTCGGTGGGTGGTGCTTTGAGTAATTGCCAGGACGCCTATTATTCTCAAGAGCAGGAAAGTCCGCCGGATGTCTGCCAATCCGGATTTTCCGATCTGCAAAGCCTGACGCCGGATCAAGTGTTTGGGATGAGTTCCATGGCTACCCGTATCAACGGTGGCAAAAACGGGGTGCCGTACGATTATTTCGGTGTCAATAAACCTAAGATCGGCGGCGGCTCGGGCGATGCCGATTTTTCCGCATTGAGTTTTTGGGGTAAGGTGGATAGCGGCTTCGGTTCTCACGACACCACGGCGCTGAACTTGGCGGGTTTCAAATTCGATAACCACAATTTCATGGGCGGAGCGGATTATCGGATCAGCGATAGTTGGATAACGGGAGCCTACTTTAACTACCGGCACGGCAACGCCGTTTTCAATGCCGGACGCGGTGAAACCCTAAGCGATAGCTATGCCGGCAGTTTGTATACCTCGTACTTTATTACCAAAGCCCTGCATATCGATGCCACTGCGTCCTATGGCGGCGTGGATTATGAAACCACTCGCAATGTTACATTTGGCGGCCTCTCTTCAATTGCCAAAGCCAAGCCGGTGGCCGAGCAATACGCTTTCAGCTGGGGCGGCGGCTACGATTTCAATTATCAAGCTTTAACGGTCGCGCCCTATGCGCGAGGCGAATATACCGGTTTGAATATCGATCGGTACAGCGAATCCGGCAGTCCCGCCGCCGTGCAATTCGCCAAACAAAATATTGAGTCGCTGATTTCCACGGTCGGGGTGCAAACGGCTTATACCTTCAGTTTTCCTTGGGGGGTGTTGATCCCGCAATTGCGCGGCGAGTGGCATCATCAGTTTCTTGATGGCCGCCGGCAAGTGACGGGCAGTTTCGTCGCCGACGGCACCGGCTCGACGTTCACCTTAGTGAATGACGCTCCAAGCCGCGATTACTATACCTTCGGTGCCGAGGTGTCCAGCGTATTGCCGGGCGGCGTCTCCGCTTTCCTGGCTTACGAGACCTTGCAGGGTTATCGCCATATCGACAGCAACAGGTTGATGCTGGGCGCCAGACTGGAATTTTAGATCGGACATGGGCGGCCTCGCTCGTTTGGGGTGAGGCCGCCGTTAGGCTGTTATTTGTTTTTATATCCAATGCTTAAGCGGCGACAAGGCCTTTTATTGTGTCTTTAGATAGTCCGTCTCTCTTATTAATGATCTCGATACAAGCGCAGAGTTTTCGCGGTTCGTAAGCTTATTTTTCGATCATGCATCGCTCGCCGCCATGCTAGAATTCGGCGCATTATCACTTCCTGTTCGCCGATTGCCAGTGGCTTCCCAATTATTACCCGTATCCAACGATACAACCCCCGCGCGACTGCGGGAAATTCCTTATAACTACACCTCTTTTTCCGACCGTGAAATCGTGATTCGCCTGTTGGGCGAAGATATGTGGTGGGTGCTTGATTCCTTGCGCGAAGAGCGGGTTACCGGGCGTTCGGCGCGAATGTTGTACGAAGTGCTGGGTGACATCTGGGCCGTGCAGCGCAATCCCTATCTGGAAGACGATTTGCTCAACAACGGCAAGCGGCGGCGGGCGTTGCTGCAAGCCCTGCGGCATCGTTTGCGGCAGATGGAAGTTCGGCAGGCGGAGTTGGAGAGTCAAAACGCCGATCGGGCGGGGCGCGTGGCGCAATTGATCGCCGCCGCCCATCAGGCGGTAAACGAATTCGAAGCGCATTTCGAACGTACCGCGCAATTGCGCCGCAGTGTGCTCACCTTGTTGTCGCAATACACGCGCAAGGACAACATTAGTTTCGACGGTTTTGCGCGCGTCAGTCATGTCACCGACGCCACCGATTGGCGGGTGGAATATCCGTTTGTGGTGCTGTATCCCACCAGTGAAGATGAAGTAGGGCACTTGGTGCGCGGCTGTATCGAACTTGGGCTGACTATTATTCCACGTGGCGGCGGTACCGGCTACACTGGGGGGGCGGTACCGCTCAACGCCTACTCCGCGGTAATTAATACCGAAAAACTGTTGGCGATGGGGGTTGTTGATCGGCAAACCTTTTTGCCCGGCGTGGATAGTTCGTATGCAACGATTCATACCGGCGCCGGCGTGGTCACGCGGCGGGTAATGGAAATTGCCGAACGAGCCGGTTTGGTGTTCGCTTGCGATCCGACTTCCGCCGATGCGTCGTGTATCGGCGGTAATATTGCGATGAACGCCGGCGGTAAGAAAGCTGTGTTGTGGGGAACCGCATTGGACAATCTGGCCTCTTGGCGGATGGTAACACCCGACGGCAATTGGCTGGAAGTTGAGCGGCTGAATCACAATCTCGGTAAAATCCACGAGCAAGATAAAGCCGGCTTTCTGCTGAAACGCTTCGACGCCAGCGGCAAGCAGCTGCTAGGTGAAGAAACGTTGGAAATTTCCGGCAGCTTTTTCCGCAAGACGGGTCTGGGCAAAGATGTCACCGACAAATTCCTTGGCGGTCTACCGGGCATACAGAAAGAAGGTTGCGACGGCATTATTACCTCCGCGCGCTGGATTCTGCACGAAATGCCGCCGGTGACTCGTACGGTTTGTCTGGAGTTTTTTGGTCAAGTACGGGAGGCCGTGCCTTCTATCGTCGAGATTCGCGACTATCTGGCCGGCCTGCCGAAGGAAGGCGTCAATCGCGTGATGCTGGCGGGTCTGGAGCACCTGGACGAACGTTATGTGAAGGCGGTCGGTTATGCCACTAAAGCCAAGCGCCACGGCCGGCCGAAGATGGTGTTGATCGGCGATATCGTCGGCGACGACGAAAACCAAGTGGCTATGGCGGCTTCGGAAGTTGTGCGTCTGTGCAATGCACGCGGCGCCGAGGGTTTTGTCGCGGTCAATCCGGAAACCCGCAAAAAATTCTGGCTGGATCGCGGTCGGACGGCGGCGATTGCCAGACATACCAACGCCTTTAAAATCAACGAAGATGTGGTGATCCCGTTGCCGCGCATGGGCGATTATTGCGACGGCATCGAGCGTATCAATATCGAATTGTCGCTGAATAATAAATTGCGCCTGTGCCGGGCATTAGCGGAGCTGTTGGGCGGCGATTTGCCGTTGCGGGCATATGAAGAGGGGGTAAACAAAGCGGAATTGCTCGACGAGCGCCGGGCTTTGGCTTTAGATGCCGTGAACACCGTAAAAGAGCGTTGGCAATGGATTTTCGACAATCTGGATATGCCACTGGCCGAAGCCGAAAAAGCCTTCGCGGCTAAAGGCATCCAAATCGGCGAATTGAGCAATCGCGCCGCCGAGCCGATTCTGTTTCATCGCTTGCAGGATTATTCGCTGCGGGTTTCTTGGAAACAGGAGTTGCTGCCGCGGCTGCGGGAGATTTTCGAGGGCGATAACTTCAAACCTATCGTCGAACGTGTGGAAGCGGTGCATAAGGAAATTCTGCGCGGCCGGGTTTTCGTCGCCTTGCACATGCACGCCGGCGACGGCAACGTACATACCAACCTGCCGGTCAACTCCGATCATTACGAAATGTTGCAAGAGGCCAATGCCGCCGTGGCGCGGATCATGGCTTTGGCGCGGTCGCTGGGTGGAGCGATTTCCGGCGAGCACGGTATCGGTATCACCAAATACGAATTCTTGACTGAGGACGAATTGGCGGATTTTCACGCCTATAAAAACCGCATCGATCCGGAAGGTCGTTTCAATCGCGGCAAGTTGATGCCGGGTGCGGATTTACGTTCGGCTTATACCACCTCGTTTAGTTTGATGGGTTTTGAGTCGCTGATCATGCAGCAAAGCGATATCGGCGCGATTTCCGATTCGGTGAAGGACTGCCTGCGCTGCGGCAAATGTAAGCCGGTCTGCGCGACGCACGTACCGGCGGCCAATTTGTTGTATTCGCCGCGGAATAAGATTTTAGCGACTTCGTTATTGATCGAAGCGTTTTTGTACGAAGAACAGACGCGACGGGGGATTTCGATTACCCATTGGAAGGAGTTCGAGGACGTCGCCGATCATTGCACGGTTTGCCACAAATGCTTCAACCCTTGTCCGGTGGACATCGATTTTGGCGACGTATCGATGAATATGCGCAATTTGCTGCGCAAGATGGGCAAGCAAAGCTTTAACCCGGCCAAAACCATGGCGATTGCTTTTCTTTCCGCGTCCAGTCCGAACACGGTTAAGGCCATGCGCACGGCGATGATTGATTGGACTTACAAGGTCCAGCGCATCGGCAATACGCTGTTAAAGCCTTGGAGCAAAGCGCAGATCGCGCAGCCGCCGGCCACGGTCGGCAAGCCGCCGG
>CAZGUM010000144.1:0-10610 GCA_964529085.1 uncultured Methylomonas sp.
AAGGCATGGGTAATATAGATTTGTTCCAGGCTATCCGTTTAAATGATGAGAATGCATTTTACTCAGAGATTGACCATGTAGATGTAAATCAAGTTAATGAAAATGGTCAAAATATGTTGCATAAAGCCGCGGCATATAACAATTTTCCTTTTGCAAAGGAGCTAATTAAAAGAAACATAGATGTCAATCATCGCGATATGAAATCTCAGGCACCGTTACATTATGCAGCAAATTATAGGGTCTTGGATATAGCTGAGTTGATTCTAAATAGTGGTGGTTCATTGAATGTTGAGGATGATTATGGAAATCAGCCAACGTGGACAGCCGTTTTTAGCGCTAGAGGGAATTATGAAATTGTAAACTGTTTTTTAAAATTTAAGCCCGATATAAGACATAAAAATAGGGCAGGTAGAAGTCCTTTGGATTTTGCAAATCAAATAAACGATCGGCAGTTAGTAACTATTCTAGTTTCTGTTGATACTTCGTCTTGATATTTTGAGTACAAAAAGGCAGTCTTTAGAAGACTTTGATAATTTTTTGATGGTGATGGACGATCAACTAGAAGCTCTTCAAGAAGAGGCGAGAAGGAGGCACTTGATTCTCGATTTTTCACTTGATGACCTTGAACGTTTAGAAAAACTGTTTGATTTAATGAATGATGGGGTTAATAACGATACCCGCTCGAGTTTGATCGTTTCATTCGGTAGGCATCTTGGTGAGGTGGTTCGTGAGAATTATGGCGGCAGATGGGTGGTGCCGCTGGATGATGAAAAAAACATTAATTTCAATAAGCCTGTCATCATCGGGCATACAAAAATTGAGGGTCTTGAGTTTGCACCGCTAACGGTGATGCGAGCATATTCACTCCGTAAAAAGCCAGGAACATTGCGGCGAGCAGTCGAGGCCGACGTTAACCCACAAACGCTTGATCTAAGTGAACTGATCGAAAACTAACGCCCAACAGGCCTGGGATATATATTGAACGTAGTGGCCGATGTGCCTAGGTCAAAGTATCGCAAGTCGCTATTTTTCGTAGTGCAGGAAATCCGATAAGCGAAATGTTTGTGCAACTGCGCCACCACTTTGAATGACCGGCGGACGGCGGCATCACACGTTTTAGTTACGATTTGATCGGCGTGTCCGATGCGCTGGGTTTTAGCCAGCGTGTCAAGTACGACAAACAAGGCAATCCGCCCGAGCTGATCGAATACTGATATTGATTTCTTGAAAGAGGAAGCGTTTCCGGTATATCTGCGGAAATGAGGTGGGCTGGAAATGACTCGGTGGCGGTGCTATTTTGTGAGTTGATGTGTCGATTAGTCAATAATTGGCAGAGTATGTACCTAACTATTTAAAGGGAAGATCAGATGTTGTTACCTAGATTGTTGCCGATTTTGTTCACTTCGCTGCTGGTTTCATGTGCCGAGGTGCCTGAGCAACCCGCGCCACCGCCCCCGACAGTTGTCGAGTTGACCCTAAATAGCGCTACCTCAATCAACCCTGATGCCGACGGCAAAGCGTCGCCGGTGGTGTTACGAATCTACGAGTTGCGGGAGCAGAGCGGTTTTAACGGTGCCGATTTTTTTGCCATATACGATAAAGAGCAGGCTACTTTGGGCGCGGATTTGGTACGTAAGCAAGAGTTGGTGTTAAAACCCGGCGAGAATAAAACCTTGCGGATCGAGCCGGCTGCGGATACCCGAATATTGGGTTTTTTTGCGGCTTTTCGTAAACTGGACAATGCCGGTTGGCGCACGTTGACAGAGTTGAAGGCGCATCAGAGCAATGCGGTTTTACTGAAGATTGATGCGAATAATTTAACCGTCAGCAATACGCCGACCGAGCCTGCGCCCGCAGCACCTAAGGCAGAATAGCTGGCGATGCTAAGCACAAAGTTTACGGGACTATCGGTTGCCGGACCGTTAGCTCCCGATTGTTTTAAGCACTTAAAATTACGGTGCGACCAGCACGAACGCAATTACTGTCCAAAACCTTAGTCTTGGTTTTTTAAAGGCGCGTTGTGCCACAGGATTTTTTTAGGGATTGCGAGCTGTCTTCGCGTGGATGTGTTTCAGAGCGCCTTTTAGCGCCTGACTTTCCTGCTGACGCCTCAAAAACCCAATTGCCTTGATGAATGACATCAAGGCAATGAGGGGGAAAGTTACGCTGCGATACCGTTATGTCTGAGCAAAGCGTCGATGTTGGGTTCGCGGCCGCGGAAGTTTTTGAACAATGTCATGGCGTCGCTGCTGCCACCTTGTTCCAGGATATTGTGCAGGAATGATTCGCCAGTGGTTTGGTCGAAGATGCCTTTTTCCTCGAACAAGGAAAAAGCATCCGCCGACAACACTTCCGCCCATTTGTAGCTGTAATACCCGGCCGCGTAACCGCCGGCGAAAATATGCGAAAAGCTGTGAGCGAAGCGATTGAATTCGGGCACCTTAACCACGGCGACTTGATCGCGGACTTGTTTGAGGACGCTATAGATCTGGCCGCCTTTGGCGGGGTCGTAATGCTGGTGCATCTTGAAATCGAACAAACTAAATTCCAATTGTCTTACCATCATCATGCCGGCCTGGAAGTTTTTCGCGGCCAACATCTTGTCGTACAAGGCATCCGGTAACGGCTCGCCGGTTTGATAATGGCCGGAGATCAGGCCCAGCGCTTCTTTTTCCCAGCACCAGTTTTCCATGAATTGGCTAGGCAGTTCCACCGCGTCCCATTCGACGCCGTTGATACCGGACACGCCGAGATGGTCGATCTGGGTCAGCATATGGTGCAGGCCGTGGCCGAACTCGTGGAACAGGGTTTCCACTTCGTCGTGAGTCAGCAGCGCCGGATCGTTGCCTGTCGGCGGGGTGAAATTGCAAGTCAGATAAGCCACCGGCGTTTGCAATTTGCCGCCGACTTTTTTACGGCAGACACAGTCGTCCATCCAGGCGCCGCCGCGTTTTTTGGCGCGGGCGTATAAGTCCAGGAAGAAGCGGCCGCGCAATTGGCCGTTCTTGTCCAAAATCCGGTAAAAGCGGGCGTCGGGGTGCCAGGTATCGAAGTCTTTGATTTCGCTGATTTGCAAACCGTAGAGTTTTTCGACAATCGCAAACAGGCCGGGTACGACTTTATTGTCGGGGAAATAGGCTTTCACTTCTTCTTGCGAGAGCTGATAAAAATGTTGGCGCATTTTTTCCGAGTAATAGCCAATGTCCCAGGCTTGCAAGTCGTTCAGGCCATGTTCGGCGGCGGCAAATTCTTTTAGCTCGGTCAAATCCCGCCGGGCCTGACGCCAGGATTTATCTGCCAGATCTTCCAGAAATTTCACCACATCGTCCGTGGATTTTGCCATCTTGGTGGCCAGCGAATATTCGGCATAGTTGTTAAAGCCCAATAGATTGGCTTTTTCGTGGCGTAGCGCCAGGATTTGTTCCATCAGTTCGGAATTATCCCATTGACCGGCGTTCGGACCTTGATCCGAGGCGCGGGTGCAGAATGCTTCGTAATGCTCGCGGCGCAGTTCGCGGTTATCGGCATAGGTCATCACCGCCAGATAGGATGGAAATTGCAGATTGATCAGCCAGCCGTCTTTGCCTTCGGCTTCGGCGGCTTGTTTGGCTAACGCAAGAGACGATTCGGGTAGGCCGGTCAAGTCTTCGATATGGGTTATCTGTTTGTGCCAGGCGTTGGTGGCATCTAAAAGATTCTCTTCGTATTGGCTGGCCAGTTTCGATAATTGTTGGTTGATCTCTTTATACCGAGCCTGTTGTGCGGGCGGCAAGTCCACGCCGGATAAATGAAAGTCGCGCAATGCGTTGTTGACGATTTTTTGCTGAGCGTGGTCTAGTTCAGAAAATTCGGCGCTGTCGCGGATCGCGTGATAAGCCTCATACAATGCCCGATTCTGGCCGGTTTCGGTGGCGTATTCGCTGAGTTTTCCCAAACAGGCGTTGTAGGCATCGCGCATCGCTTCGCTGTTGACCACCGAATTCATATGGCTGACCGGTGACCAGGTTTTGTTCAAGCGGTCTTCGGCGGTTTCGATGGGTTCGATCAGATTTTGCCAAGTGTAAGGGCCGCCGGTTTGCAATTGCCGATCTATGGTTTGCCGTGCTTCCGTCAGCAATTGACTGATGGCCGGTTCGACGTGTTCGGGTAGGATTTTAGAAAATTGCGGTAGTTCGGTGTTTTCTAGCAAGGGATTGGTCATGTCGTTAGCCAGTCAAGGATGAGTGTAGGAATTTCAGAACAACAGCTGCATAGCCGCATTGACGCGGGCTTGGGCTTTTTGCAATACCATCAGCGAGAAGTCCGGATTGAGTTTGCCGCTGATGAGTTTGCTGTATGCGGGGATCGAATTGATATAAGGCAAATCGCGCGCGTTGCCGGAGCCGAAATAGCTGTGCAGTTTGGCCAGAATTACTATATCGGTCATCGTCAGTTCCGGGCCGCTATCGTATAGCCAGTTTTCGGAATGATGCGGAATATTGCCGAGTTGTTCGGGAAAGCCCAGCGTATGCAGTACCAGTGCGCCAACCGGGCCGCGCAAATAGGGTAAGGCGGTTTGCAATTCCTGGAAGCTGGGGCCGCCGTCCGGGAATTGTTCGGCAAAATGCAGCAAAGGGATAGCGCCGATATCGGCAATCAAGCCGCCCAAAAGAGCGTCTTCCGGGTTAATTCTGCTGCACTCCTGAGCCAAGACAAAACTCAAGCTGGATACATACAGGCTGTTTTTCCATAGAGTCTGCATGCCCTTCATCAGCGCCGGGTCGGTACAACTAAAAAGCTGTTTCATGCTGATCCCCATCACCAGATTGCGAGTGGCATTCAGACCGATGCGAACTACGGCGTCATGACAATTGTTGATTTGGGTTTCCGTGGCATACAGCGGGCTATTCGCCACTTGAATCAATTTGGCGACGATGGGCGGGTCGAGCTGGATGATTTCCACTGCGACGTGGATGCCTATGTCTTTTTGTATCGCGTCTTTCAGTTTTAGTGCGACATCGGGTAACGATGGCAGACGCAGCTTGTTTTCCCGATAGGCCTGGGCGAAACTGTTAAAGAAGCGGCTGCCGTTAATTGGGGTAGGTAATTGAATGTCGATCAATTCCACGCAATCCGCACTTTCCTGGCTTTTATCCGCCCACAGGCGATTGAGCTCGATGGGGATTTCCAATATTCGTACATCGGTTAATGCGGTAGCGGTGGCTCCGCAACGTTTGCCGCTGTTTAATGGCAGGTTGGCTAGCGTGGAATCGGCAGCGATTTGGTAGCTGTTTTCGCTATCCGGCTGCATCGCCAATTGGCCGGCCAATAAATAAAATACGCTGTCGGTTTGTTGTCCCAATGCAAAAATGACCGCGTCCTTGGCATAGGACAAGACAAGGTGCGGCAGGGCGGCCAAGCTGGCGTCGTCAAGGTCGCGTAACGGGGCGAATTTTCGTAACTGCGCCAATGGGAGAGATTGCCGGGTCGCAGTTAACGGCGGCGTCACGATCTCGCTAATTGCTCGGCTGGCTTGGTTTTCCGCGGTGGACGCTATTGCACCGTGATTCGGCAGTTTGTGGTCGGTATTTTTTTCCAGCAGTTTGGAAAGCCAGTTCATTTTATGTCCTGAAAAAACTTATAGCCTCGGCAATTTGTTGTTTGGCGTCCTGCAGCGCTTTCAGCGACATATCCGGCGTTAATGCGCTATCGTCCAGTTTTTGAAATGCGGGTAAGGTATTAAGCGGCGGCAGTTTTTGCGTATTTGCGCTGCCCAGCTGGGCGTGGAATTTTGCCAACAAAACCACGTCGTGTAACTGCAGGCCTTGGCCGTCGTCGTAATACCAGTGACAAGTATTCAACGGAATTTGCTGGAAGCTTTCCGGGAAATGCCACTTTTTCAAGATATGCGAACCCAACAAGCCTTGTAGGCAGTCGATACTGGTGTTTAATTCCTGCTCAGTGTACCGTGAAGTATCGATGCCTTCGGCAAATGTGACGATAGGTAGCGCGCCGATATTGTGAATCAGGCCCGCCAACAAGGCTTCGTCGGCGTTTACTTTTCGAGTCAGGCCGGCAAGCGTATGGCTGAGGCTGGCGATCTGGATGCTTTGTTTCCAGAGGTTCTGAATGATATTGTTGAGTTGCCTGTTACGGCTTCTGAACAGCTGGTGCAGGCTAATGCTGGTCACCAGGTTTTGCGTGGTTTTGAAGCCTAGCCGGTTGACCGCGTCGTGACTGCTGGTAATTGGGTTGTTGCCTCGGTAAATCGGGCTGTTGGCTACCTGAATCAGTTTTGAAGAAATGACTGGATCCAGGTTAAGAATTTTTACAGCATCGGCAATGCTGATGTCTTTTTGTAAGGCGCTACGTAAGCGTAACGCGACATCCGGCAGGCTGGGCACATGCAGATTATCCGCGCGAAAGGCGTCGCAAAAACTGTCGAAAAAAAAGCTGCCGCGCAACGCGGGGGGAATGCTTTCGGAATTGATCAGCGGATTATTGATCGGTTTACTGCTGCGCTGCAGATTGGAGAGTGGCATGTAGATCACTTGCGTCGGCGATTTGGCAATCGCGCTGAAGGCGTGCTCCCCAGAGGTCGCTAGCGGATAAAATGCTTTAAAGGTATTGGCTTCTACGGTGTAACCCGTACCGTTATTGGCTTCCAGGAATACGGTGCCGGTATAGAGATAGGTTAATTGCTCGGTTTCCGCGCCGCGATTGAAGATGATGTCGCCGGGGCTGAAGTTGCGCATGGTTACCGGAACCGCCAACAATTCCGCCGCCGGCAAGTCTCCAAGCGGGATAAGCTTGTGTAGATAGCTCAACGGCAGCTGGCTGACAGTAGAGTCTGGAATGCTGGTTTCGGCCGGGGCCTTGGTTTCGGTCTTTTTGCGAAAATTCCAGAACATACGGCTATGCGGAGAATATGCTGAGTGCCTCGTGAATTTTGGTTTTGGCATCGTGCAGGATGGCCAAGGTGTTTTCCGGGGATAAGGAAAAGTTTTTTAATTTGGCTGCAGCCGGGATGGCAGTAATCGCCGGCAGATCGGCGGTCGCTTTTTTACCGATTAATGAGTGCAGTCTGGATAGAACGACGATGTCCGTCAGCGTTAAGGTGTCGCCACTGCTTTGGTACCAGTCGCTGGAGAATTTGGCGACATCGACGAATTCCTCGGCAAAATCCCATTCCTTCAACACCACCGCGCCTACCGGGCCTTTGATGATAGGCATGGCTTGCTCGATTTCGGCGTCGTTATGATATTCGGGAGGTAGGTTCGCCACAAAGCTCAGAAAGGGAATCATGCCGATATCGCAGACCAACCCGGCCAGCAATGCGTTTTCCGGATTTTGTTGCAGGCTGTGGCTGGCGAGCACATGGCTTAGCCCGGACAGATAGAGACTCTGCTTCCACAATTCTTCCAGATGGTTTTTGATCAGCGGCGATTTGCTTTTGAAAATCTGCTTCATGCTGATTGCCGTCACCAGATTGCGTGTGGCGTTCAGACCGATCCGCACGACCGCGTCCTTACAATTTTTTGCCGGTACTGTGGTCAGGTATAGCGGGCAGTTGGCGACTTCTATCAGTTTGGCGGAGATAGCCGGATCGAGCTGGATAATTTTGACGGCATCGTCGATGCTGACGTCCTTCTGGATTGCTTTACGCAAATTGAGGGCCACTTCCGGCAGCGACGGAATTTCTATTTCGTGGTCGTTATTCTCGAAATGTTCGATAAACAGGCTTAATAGCCGGTTGTTGTGCAAATCTTCCGGGATATACAGTTTGCCGTGGTCTTGTCTGCTCGGCGTCAACATGATTTTTAGCGATACCCGCAGCAGATCGACCTCGGTTTTTGCGGTGGCGGTGGCGGTGTGTTTGATGCCGCTGCAAATGGGGAATTTGGCTTGCGCGCTACCTGCGGAGATTTCGTAACTGTTGCCGTTGTGGTCGGCCAGGATAACAGTACCGCGCAATAGATAAATCGCGCAAGTGGCTTGCTGATTGACGTTGAACAGTATGCTATCCGCCGGCAAGGTTTCTACATGATTTTCGGTGGCGAAGGTTTGTAAGATCTCGTCGCTTAAATTCCTAATTGGGAATAATTGCTTTAGCGTTTCCGGCGTAATGCGTTGGCCGCCGCGCTGAGGTTTGCCTTTAGTTTGGGATTTTTCAAAAAAAGCTCTGATTCCACTCATATTATTCCAGTAAACGTTGATGGCTGGCGGTTTGGGATGATTGTTACCATGGACATCGCCCCGGTCAATAGTTTCATTGTTTGGCGTTATTAAATTCTCGTTCGGCGTTTAATAGCGCGATCACGGGCAAGGTTTGCGGACGAAGGCCTCGCCAGAGATAAAAAGCTTCGGCCGCCTGTTCCACTAACATGCCCAGACCGTCCAGACTATGAATCGCGCTATTGCTCATACTCCATTGCACGAAAGCGGTGGGCAGGTTGGCGTAAGCCAAATCGTAGCAACTGCCGCCGGCATGCAGCAGCGATTTTGGTAAAGGTGGGAGGTCGCCGCTCAGGCTGGCCGAGGTGGCGTTAATTATCAAATCGAATCGTTGCCCCGGCAGGTTGGTGTAATCGCAAGCCTGAGCCGCGCCCAAGGCTGCGAAATCCGCGGCAATGGCCTGCGCTTTGCCGACGGTACGATTAACGATTACCACTTCCGACGGTTGTTGTTCCAGCAATGGGGGAACGATGCCGCGCGTGGCGCCGCCAGCGCCCAGGATCAGAATTTTAATACCCTTTAGCCGGATGCCGTGGTTAATTGTCAAGTCGTTCACTAAGCCGACGCCGTCGGTGTTATCGCCCAAAATACTGCCATCGGCTTGGCGGGCTAAGGTATTGACGGCTTTTGCCAGTCGAGCCCGCTCGGTCAGTTGGTCGGCATACTGCCAAGCCAGTTCCTTGAGCGGCACCGTGCAATTCAAGCCTTTGCCGCCCTCGGCAAAAAATTGCGTTGCTGCCGCCGTGAAGTTTTCCGCCGGCACTTCTTGTGCGAGGTATTCCATGATCTCGCCGGATTGATCAGCAAATAACTTGTGTATACGTGGCGATTTACTGTGGCCGATCGGGTAACCGAACACCGCATAAGTATCAATTTTCATCATCGGTAGTGTATTTGCGGCGCCAATATTCCCATAAGAAAGTGGATGCTATTACCAGCACGCCCAGGGTAATGCAAACCGACATAAATTTTTCGAAGTAGGCGACGATAAGGGAGCAAGTTGCAAGAAAAAATCCGAGCAAGCTAAATTGCCAGCCGATACGTACCCCGTCCAACATGGTTGCTAAAGCTAGAATTAACAATATCACCAGGGTGGCGCTCATTTCGGATAAATGTTCGGATTTATTCAGCAAGGATGCGGCAATCACAATAATTAGTGTGTGAAACCAATGTAGGCCTTGGGCTTTGACGATTTCGCCAAAATCGTTTTCGCTGGTCTTGGTTTGTAGCCAGGATACGAAAATTGACAGCATCCCGAACACCACGACCATAAATAACCAGTAGCCGTAACCGTCATGCGGATTAAAGTCGGTAATAGCAATGCCCAGCAGCGATAAAATGACCAGCAGGATAAATACTGCTTGTTCAAGGCCGAAGTAGCGGCGCCGTCTAGGCTGAAAGTCGGCCGAATTGTTGTCGTCAAGCTCAAAGTCGTCGCTCATATTGGGTCCCTTTATGTAGTTGTTATTGTTGTTGTTTTAACCACTGGGCTGCGGATTTGGCATAGTAGGTCAGTATCGCATCGCAGCCTGCCCGCTTGAACGCCAGCAGGGATTCCATCACCACTTGTTGCTCGTCCAACCAGCCGTTTTGCGACGCGGCTTTCAGCATGGCGTATTCGCCGCTGACCTGATAGGCAAAGGTCGGTACGCCGAATTCTTCTTTGGCGCGGCGGATGATGTCCAGATAGGGCATGCCGGGTTTGATCATGATCATATCGGCGCCTTCGCGTAAGTCCAACTCTATTTCCCGTAGGGCTTCGTTGGAGTTGGCGGGGTCCATTTGATAGCTGTATTTGTTACCGCCGCCAAGATTGCCGGCCGAGCCGACTGCATCGCGGAAAGGGCCGTAGAAACTGGATGCATATTTGGCCGAATAAGCCAGAATTCGGGTATTGATATGGCCGTGCGCTTCCAACGCGGATCGAATTGCACCGATTCGCCCGTCCATCATATCGGAGGGCGCGACAATATCGGCGCCGGCTTCGGCATGCGACAAAGCTTGCTTGCAGAGCACTGTGACTGTTTCATCGTTGACCACATAGCCTTGTGCATTGAGCAAGCCGTCTTGGCCGTGCGAGGTAAACGGATCCAACGCTACGTCGGTAATCACGCCGAGTTCCGGCAGTTCAGCTTTCAAGGCTCTGACGCATCGTTGAGCCAAGCCGTCTGGATTATAGGCTTCTTCGGCGTCCAAGGACTTTTTGTCCGGAGCGGTTACCGGGAACAGCGCAATCGCCGGGATGCCCAGGCCTAGTAAAGTTTCAGCTTCCTTGAGAATCAGGTCGATGGATAGCCGGTACACGCCGGGCATGGAAGCCACGGCTTCCTGTTTATGGTTACCTTCGATAACGAATAACGGGCAGATTAAATCATCGCTGCTTAAACGATTTTCCC
>CAZGUM010000145.1:0-10604 GCA_964529085.1 uncultured Methylomonas sp.
TTGAGAAATTACATAGCACCTCAATTTAGTGAGGCCTTCTCAAGGGTCAACAAACCAATAAAAATCCCAGTTTCTACGAACAGTGGGAGCTTTCGCGAAAATTCTGCGTTTTCCAATAGCTTTCCATAGGAAAAATTTTCGTTATTACAACATTTCACAACCAATCTATTGATCAATCTGACAGCTATCTATCCAGTTCCACGATCTTATTAAATAAGGAACATCTCTCCTCCCCGTAATCATTACCTCAGCAGACAAATAATTCGCTAATTGAGATGCACGAGCGGCCACATTGATCCTAAAAACCTCGCCAGTCACCGATACGGTATTACCTTCCATGGCCGAATGTTTTTCATCTTCAATGCGGCCAATCATTTTTTTTAATTGGTCAGATACCAAAGAGGCGCTAGGCTCCGTTCTTCCCGAAAAAAGTGTTATATAGGGATAAATACAAGAAAAAACAGCCCGAGGGATGTTTAAACTAGCACTTAAATCTGAGTAACTGGAATATCGGGATCCATCCTTTTTTGCCTGAATAGTAAGCTTATTTACGTGATCGACACTTGGTAAATTTGCGGATAGTATCTGTAACAGTTTCTCATCTGCGGTATTTGCATCGATTAGCCCATGAACATTACTGCTGATTACCTCAACGGCCTGATTGTCGACCAATAACGTTTTTACTCTGCCGTTCTCACGTATCCAGCGACTACGCTCGCCTTGTTCCAACAATTCAAAAATGACATCGTAAACAGCAGACTCTACCGCTAAATTAAGCCGAATATTTTTTTCATAACTCGATAGGCTATCGGCCATATGACGTCCAGATTGCAAAGTTGCCGCCATAATGGCGGCAACTAGCAATAAAAGCCATAAGGTATGAAGTAGAACAAAACCTTTACTTTTTCGTTTCTGGGGCAATGGGTAGTACTCGATCAATTATTTGTGCGGCTGAACTCATCTCACTAACCATAGAATCAACGACAGATTGAGTCTCGGCTTGATTTCTCATGATATGAGGCACAAGTAACACAATCAGTTCAGTCCGCTTATTTCCAGAAGAGTTATCCTTAAATAAATTACCAAAAACAGGAATATCCTTGATGAGTGGTACGCCACTATTGCTTTCAGAAATGTTATCTCGAATCAAGCCACCTAATGCAACTGTGTATCCATCATTCGTTAATACAGAAGTTTGAATTTTTCTCTTTTGGATGGTCGGCGAATTAATTCCGGATGTCGTCGTTTTAGCAACATCACTTACTTCTTGGGTTACATCAAGAAGTAAGCTACCATTTTCATTAATACGCGGTTTTATATCCAAAATAACCCCTGTATCGCGCATCTGTATCGAGCTGACTATTGGTGCCCCGGGCGCGATTGTAGACTGCGATGTCTGTGTTAATATCGGCACTTGATCCCCGACCTGAAGATTGGCTTTTTGATTATTTAAAACCGATAATTTGGGAGCTGATATAACGCGTACATCGGTTTTCGACTGGAGAGCATTTAGTATGACTCTAACATCTGAACCGCCAGAATAAACATATGAAAACCCAGGAAACAAAGAAGAAATTCCTGTTTCGGCTGCACTTAGTTCCACGGAATTTTGCTTAGAATCAAAAAACCATTGCACTCCATATCTCAAGTCATCGTTCAGGGTCACTTCAGCTAAAATGGCTTCAATCATGACTTGCCGAGGAATAATATCTAGCTGGATTAGTGCATCTTTAATAACCCGAAACTCTTTCTCAGTGCCGTAATAAAGGAGTGAATTAGTTTCTTCGCTAGCAACCAATTTACTAGAACGGTTGGAACTTTGATTTGAAGGATAGCCACCAGTTGGCATGGATGTCTTTTCGTAAGCATCCATTTTAATTGGCGAATCCTGTTGCATCGACATGCCTTGAGCCCCAGATTCGGCTATATTGGATTTTTCAGACAAGCCTGAATCGCCTTGTTGATCACTAGCTGATGTTGTACCTCCGCCACCAAACAGCTGCCGGAGAGCTGCCACAAGCTCTTTAGCATTACCATTTTGAACATTGTAAACAAATACACGTTGTTCATCGGTTTTTGAAATATCTAATCGTTTAATCCAACTTTCTATGACTTCTAAGTCTGAACGATCCTTGGAAATTCCAAGTACAGCGTGCATTCTATTTAATGCAACAAAACGCACTCGACTACCCATGACATCGATGGGCGATTGGAAGATTTCTTGTAACTCAGCGATTAACTGGGTAGGACTAGAATGTTCAACACGATATAAAGCAAAACTCATGCCTTGCAACCAATCCACATCAAAGCTTTCAACCATACGCTGAACAGCCATGCGATCCTCGCTTGTCCCAGAGATCACAAGATGATTGTATGTTTCATCTGCTTGAAGCACAGTTCCTTTAGGGAAAACGGAATTTATAATTTTCTGGATTTCTTGTGCCTTAACGTAGCGAAGAGGCAAAATATCAATGCCGAATCCAGGCGTAGCCGCTCCATTATGGATTAGTCGGTTTGCTCCCCTAACTCTTTGAGGCGCTAAATCCAGAGGCATAACATGGTAAATGCTGCCTTGCTGAACAATGGCGGCAGAAACGGAAAGCAAAGCGGTTTCTAGCACGGGAAGAAGAGCTGTTTTAGATAAAGGCCCTCTGGTACGTAGAGTAATTTTACCTTGTATCGAAGGATCGATTGTATAGTTTAATTTCAGTGCATCACCGAGAATTGCATCTATTACGCTATGAATATCGGCGTCGCGAAACTGTATATCAGTTCCAGCCTCTTTATTAAGGCTGGTATGAGAATTGCCGCCTTTTAACGCTGGCCTATCGGTTTTTACATTGCCGAAATAAGTTGTATTTAGCTCTTGTTTATCAAAACTTACGCTATCTTCAAATTCTCTAGATTCAAGTTGTTTGGTTAAATCATGGGTTTCATTTGGAGCTCGCCACGGTAGTTTAATGCCGGCTTGATGGGATGTGTCAATCGAAGAGCATGCAATTTCAATGATTGATATTCCACAAACAAATAAATACCGTATAAATATACGTCGCATTGAAATATTATTTATTTTACCGAAATTATATATTTTTTTTGAGAAAAAATTCGAATTTAATTTGGATTGGCATGAAAATTTATATGCCACATTTTGTCGTCCATTATTTTTTTCTTTCATTAAATCCATCACTATTTGTTAAAGTCGCAATCCATTTTCAATATAATTTACAATGCTATCACTTATCATCAGTTGCTAACGTATTGCCGTTTATATTTTTATTTAATTTAAAATTACGCTGATATTTTATCTGAAATAATTTTTTTGACACGCCGAGGCTGTCCATAATAAATGAATAATCCACACTGAATTTTCTAAGTAAGACCGTTAATTATAAAACATAACGCCATAGCAAAATCCCTTTGAAAATTGGATCCGTTTAGTTCTACTTTGTCGTGCGCGGTGAAAAGGCGCTATTTTTTGGGGAGCTAATCCCGCCAGATAATTGTTGGGCCGTGTGTTTTAATCTCAAAATTTCGACGGTGCGAGCCTCGTCTAGTACGCGGTAAAAAACGATGTAGTTTCGATGTACGACTAGCTCACGCAGGAAGACCGGCAGGCCAGGCCTGCCGGTACGACCAAGCTTTGGATGCTGCGCAAGTGGCAAGATCTTGTCACGTAGCGCCTGGCCGAACTTCTCCGCCTTGGTCGGGTTATCCTGAGCAATGTAGTCGATGATGTTGTCCAAGTCGACTTCAGCCATCGGTCGCCAGATGATGCGATAAGGGATTTTTGCCTTCGTCATAGATCAGTCGGTCGACTCGCACCGCTGCGACCACTGGTTCATGCGCGCTTCTCGCTTCTCGTCTTGTGGCGAGCAATCCTGGCATCCATCCTCGCCATAACTTCATCGTGCAGAATGCTCGGTCGAGGGTCATCAATGGCTTCCTGAATCTCGGTGACCAGCCAGTGGTTATAGGCAGCGGCCTCATGCGCTTCGCGCATGGCGTCTGCCCTGCCCCGGTTGCCGGCATCCTGTTCCTTCTTTGCCGGATCATATTCGCTCGCGTCGAACTGGCCTACGGTGATGCCAATATCGCGAAGTACATTCAACGCGACCAGCGGATTGCCAAAGCGGCGCGGCTCGGTACTGCGGGCCTTCGATAACAAGGCACCGGAACCGCTACGAGTATCAATCTGAACGAAGAACGCCCCGCCCTGCCCTTTCAAAGTCACACCTGATACGCCGCCGGCGTTACTGGCAGCACGTAGCTGCTCTATGGTCATGCTTTGCATGGTCGGCCCCTTATTAGGTAATCTAAAAAACTTGGTTCATTGTGCATAAAATCAAGGAAACGTGCAATCTTTTTAGAGTCCGAAACCGACCATTTTCGGACATGTCTTAGAAAATATGTCCTAAAGTAAGCTTATTTAATTTCGTACACATGCTATAATTCGTACATCTATTTCGGACGGAATTAGCGCATGTCACGCGTCTTTGCTTATTGTCGAGTGTCGACCACTGACCAGACTACCCAAAATCAAAGCCTGGAAATTCAATCCGCCGGTTTTGCTATCCAGCCGCATCGTTTGATTGAAGAAAGCATCAGCGGTTCAGTCGCAGCTAAAGAACGCCCCGGTTTTAATAAACTGATCGAGCGATTGGAATCTGGCGATGTGTTGGTGGTGACTAAACTGGATCGACTCGGTCGCAACGCTATGGATGTCAGAGCCACGGTCGAGCATCTTTCTGATTCCGGAGTGCGTGTTCATTGTCTGGCGTTAGGCGGGGTTGATCTGACTAGTTCTGCCGGCAAGATGACCATGCAGGTCATCGCAGCGGTTGCTGAGTTTGAGCGTGACCTATTAATTGAGCGAACCCACGCGGGCATTAGTCGCGCGAAGGCGGCGGGTAAACAGTTTGGTCGACCGCCGGCGCTCAATGCCGAAGATCGTGCTGAAGTGGTGAAACGATTGGCCGCTGGCAGCAACGTTTCGGAGTTGGCTCGGGAATTCAAAACCACTCGGCAAACCATTATGCGGATTCGGGATGCGGCGTTGAAATCACAGCAAACTGACAATACGGTCCACTCTTCATGAGGAGTAACTGATGAATCACGTGTATTTGGAACGGCATGATGACAATGACAACATGCATCGTTTTTATCAGATGTTTGTGACACCCGGTCTATTTGATGATTGGTCACTGATTAAGGAATGGGGTCGAGTCGGGTCACCAGGCACCGTCAGAAAGGAGTGGTTCGAGACCCAAGAGGAAGCTATCGTAGCCGGGAATAAGTTGTGCACGGTCAAATGTAAAAATGGCTATTACGCTATTTACATAGAAAAACGGCGTGATTATTAAAGGTCGTCAAATTGACGTACAATGTTAGCCAACATTATAAACATGAACCAAGAGGTTCCGCCATGGCCAGCAAAAAGGTGCAGTTAGCACAAAACCCAGTACACAAGGAAAGGCTCGGTTTTCGTCTGGATGAACAGACGAAGGACTTGATCGAACGCGCAGCCCATCTCGAATCACGAAAGCTGACTGACTTTTGTATAACGGCGCTTACCGATGCTGCACGGCGAACCATTGTCGAGCATGAAACATTTATGCTTTCCGATCTTGATCGAAAGGTATTTTTCGATACGCTCATGAGCCCACCGCAAGCCAGTGAACGACTTGTTCGTGCACTCGCCGAGCACAAACGGCGGATCATTTCATAAATGACTGAGGCACTATCGCCAAACTTAAAAATCGAGCCGTTTGGCTCCCATCACAATCGCGCTGACTTTGCCTGCGGCGTCGAAAGCCTGGACCACTATTTCAAAACGCAAGCCAATCAGGATGTAAAGCGCAAAATTAACGGCGTATTCGTTCTCGTCGATCCGCGCGAACCGGCTGAAGTACTTGGCTACTACACCTTGTGTGCGACAGCGCTTGCGCAAGGGGACGTTCCTGTGGCTGCCCGCAAGCATGTCCCTCGCTATCCGTTGGTCAGCGCAACCCTCGTGGGGCGTCTAGCCGTCGTAGGTCATCAACAAAGACAAGGGTTGGGCGCGCTATTGCTCGCGGATGCAGTGAAGCGAGCTTATGCAAGTGCAAGTTCTATTGGCTCTTCAATGCTCATCGTAGACGCCATCAGCGAGCAGGCGGCTACCTTCTACGAGGCTAATGGCTTCGTTCGCTTACCTAACTCTCTTCGACTGATACTGCCAATGCAAGCAATCGCGAAGTTGGTGGAGTTGTAATTGCCAATACAATAAAGCCCATTCTAAGTAGACGCCACCCCAATGGGCCTACTTGTAAAACGGCTCGCGTTTAACGCAATTTCTGGCTCAAAATAACGTGCGAAACCCTGCTACCGTAATTTCTTCTTAGCTTCCGCCAAAGCTTTTTTCCTCTCCAAGGCCTGATCAAACGACTCCCCTGGCTTTGCTATCTCCGATAACGATGTTCCTGCCAGTCTGGCAATCACCGCCGCCCTAGTCTCCCCAGGTCTCGCTTGCCGTTTAATGTCCTCTTCGGTGATCCTCTTTCTCTCCAGAGCCGCAGGCTTGTCCTTCAAGCCGAATTGAAACTGAAAGTGTGTTACGACCCTGCCTGATTTACGCTGCCCGTATCGCACCCAAATATTTGAATGCTCATTGATCTCCGCCACAGCCGGATCAATCACTCTTTTTTTCAGATTTCCAAGCCTATCGTATTTATCTTCGACCTGAAACTGTTTTTTCAGCCACTCGACTTCGATTTCCCGCTCACCGGCCGAGCTCCATTGCACTAACAATTCGTATAGGCGGATAGAATACACGCTTTCGAAACGCGCAACGTGCATAAGCTTGTACTTGGTAAATTCTCGAGATAGTTGTGAAAGGTACGGAATAATGCCTGTCGAAAAACTCAAGACCAGTTTGCCCTCGCCGGGCACATAGTCGATGGTGCTTATCCAGCGGGTTTTACGTGTAGCAATCTGAGGATTATCTGGGTCTGGGTCGTCGATGATGACGCTTCGTTCGTAGAGCTTTTCAGCCGCTTTCTTGAGATCCCTATAAGCATTGGAGAGATTTTCCAATCCCGCCAAATCAGCCACGCCAGAAGCCGTAATTTCAAATCGGTAATTCTCGGTCAGTTCCGCTTTAGAATCAATTTGCGCAATGCAAGCCAATAGAACCCGTTGTTCCGCCAAGGTTAGCATGTAACTAGCCTCAACCACTTTGTTGGATTTTACAACGGTTAAATAAGTAGGCTGATCCACGCTAAAATGACTACATCCTGATGACGATGTATCACTATATTCCCATTACCTTACAAAAACAACTACAAAAAATATCAATGTAGTTATTAACGATCAATCTGTAGTCATAAACGATCAATCTGTCTACCTATAAAGATCAATCCGTAGCGGCAAAGCAATCAATCTGTAGCTATATCACGATCAATTTGTAGTCATAAGAGCCCTGTAGCCCTTGTTGTGTAAGCCCTCTAACGCGCTTAAAAAATATAAAAAAGGAAAAACTAAAAAAGAAAAAGTGAACGATCAATTTGTAGTCATATTGAGAAGAACTTTCAGCCGCTTAATGACTAATTTTTGATGGTGCCGAACTGTGCGATTTCTATATGCATCAAGGTAAGCCTAGCTCCACACAGTCAGTAAAACAAAGATAGATCAAAATTTATTCAGTGGCGTCGCCATCATTATGTGGTCGAATAGCCCAAAGGAATCGCACCTTCAGGCTCTCGCGCAACGGTACGTAATCTCTCGATTCATACCGTTCCTATCGTTCATTCCTACGAGAGCCGATGTTTCACCGCCAATCCTTTGTACTACTCGACCGGCTAACATACGTTTTTACCCCGAAAAGGCATATTTTCCACAGAATCGGCGTGCACTGGTTAAATATTCAAAAACGGCGAAAAAAAATGAGCCAATAAGATATATAAACGGCATTAAATTAATACCAAAAATAAGCCAATTTAGACCTACTCTTCCTGCAACTCTTTTGACAATTTTAGCATCGCATAACGCATGAAATTTAGCTTAGTCCGCCCCGATAGCTTGGCGCCGAGTTCGAGCTGTTCGTGCTCGTACTGGTTGAACGGCACCCGCATGGCCTTGTAATCCCGGTTGGCGTTCTGATCCAGTTCGGGCGCCTTGGCTTGCTCGATCGGGGCGCCGCCGTCGGCGCCGGCCGCGAATTGCTCTATCTTCGTCGACAGCTCTTGATCGGAAACTGCCGGCTTACCGGGTTGTTCGCGTTTTTTAATAGCCATCACAGCACCTCCTCGACCAAGCCAGCAATTTCTTCCCGCGCCTTGTCGTTGGACATTTCGATGACGCCCTTCCCTTCAGACATGCAATCGCGGTAAACCTTCCTATCCCGAATCATGACGCCAAGCAGCTTGATCTCTGGGTAGTCGACCAAAAATTCCCGCGCTTGCGCTTCTTCTTGAATAACCGGATTTGTTGGCGTCATTGTCAAAAGCCCGTAAACCTTCAAATTGGGGTTCAGATCTTTTGCTTGGCCGATGATTTCACGCATGTTAGGCAAGGTGTCCAGGTCCGGTTGAGATGGCCTGAATGGCACGATCAGAGCATGAGCGGAGGTCATGCCGGTTCTCAGTTCCCGGCTGTCGCGCCCGGCGGCATCGACGATGACGTACTCATAGCGCTTGTCTAGGTCGAGCAAGGTCTCGCGGATGTTCTCGTATTTCTGCACGCAATGGACTTTCTTCAACGCCGGGTTTTCATCCCTATCCATCGCCCAGTTCGCTGCGGTGCATTGCCGGTCGGCGTCGACTAGCACGACGTCGTGCCCTCTTCCAGCCAGAACCGCGCAGATATTGACGGCGGTGGTGGATTTTCCGCAACCGCCCTTTTGACTTCCAATTAGTATAATCATGATGCCTTTTTGGTATAAAAATAGTACCAAATCGGTTTATTATAGGCTCCGTTTTGGTATGCTGTTAATGTCGTTTCGTTACCGCCCTGCCCCGCTCCCTATCATATGTTGGCGGCATGGTTGTACAAGTTGCAAAACAGCCTGACCACCACGAAGATCAAGGTTCGGGTGATTTGAATGGCCTGCACCCTGGACGGGAGTTCGGAAGCGAATTCGTTTATCACCAGATTTATGCATTCAGTCAATTCGAGCCGGGGCAGATATTCCCCGGCACGGTTGATGAAGTAATCCTGCGGTTTCCCCCAAATCTTTTGTCCATAGGCGCGCGATTTCAATCCGAAATTCAGCAATATCGCCTGTTTTTCCAACCAGTTTATGTCCTTGTCCTTTTACAACGGGAGGGGTGGGGCCGAAGATTTTTTCGAACACACAAATCACGTCGAACCACAGGTCCATGAACAAGTGTGCCATGTACCGGTTTTGTTCCTCGATTACGGAACGCAAGATGTCAAAGATGGCCTGATAGACTTCGCGTTTCGTGAGTTCGTTCATGGTGTTAATTTTGCGCTTAATTAGTACCAAAAATATACTTTAACAGCATCAATTCGGCATGTAAATGGCATTAAGTTAATGTCATAGCAATGCCACGACTCCGACCGACAAAGGCAGGCAATAAGGGTAGGATGGCGGAGCTAAAAAACTTGTGCCAGAGGCTACACAAGACCTTTGAGATTTTCGGAGTGGGTAGGTTACATGTCACGCGGTTAGATCTGGGCGGTTAAGAAAAGTTAAGCTTCAGGGCTGACCAATTTTTAGTCAATTTAAGCGTCCTTGTTGTCTGGCGGCAAGTTAAGGCGGTTTGTCACGAAATTGTCACAAGCTTATCCACAGGTTTTGGGGATAAATTCATTTTAGCGCCTTGCTTATGAACAGCAAACCGTTGCAGCTACCAACCGGCGTCAGATTGATTCAAGGTTCGGCTGATCACCTCGGCGTAACCGGCACGCCCTCTTGGCCTCTGAGTCGTTTATCAAAGCTATTAGCCGACTCAGGCACTGTTTGTCGTCTTCGCCCAACCATAAACTAACCCGTGAATCCGCAGTTCCGGTTTTTCGGAAGCGTTGCCGCCAAAAGCACAACGGAAAGATGAAATACAACGGTGAAGCTAGCGCCGACCTATCCTTGAAGCCGGGAGGTCGATGTCCAGCATGAACGAAAACAACACCGCCAAACCCCAAGATCGGCCTGATATTCGAAGATAGTGGCTAGCATGGGTGGAGGCTAATACTTGGGATAACAGGCGTTGATTCAGCAAAAATAATAAGCTGTTTTAGCACCAAAAAGGAGCTAAAACGGTGCCATTTTTATCCATCGCCATACTCTTTGACAATATGGTGCAATTCAAACTGAGGCGCCCATCAATTCCTGATCACACAAGAGCACCGACAATGCCATATCATTCAACAAGGCTTTTTGTTTTACGCCAAAATGGAATAGGGCAGGGCGATTTCCTTGAAGTCCTAACTCAATCAGTGATGCGTAGCCGTCTGGCATGGAAACCCACCGAATAGGCCAATAAACGGCGGGTTTTAAAGACTAAGCGATTTTTAGCTAGGTGTCGTTTTCTTTGCCCCAGTGGTTTTCGCCGGCTGATGACTGTTAAGCGCCTGTATGAGTTCGGCGGCTTGGGCTTTCGTGGCCTCCA
>CAZGUM010000146.1:0-8555 GCA_964529085.1 uncultured Methylomonas sp.
ATACAAATTAGTTTTATAAATTCATTTAATATGCTAAAAAAAAAAAAAAAAAAAGTTATTTAAAAAAATTATTAAATTAATTAATTTATATTTAGATCAATTTTTGATGATCAAATCTCCATTAGTCCATTAACATTCTTAAGAGATCCCATTTTCAATAATTAATCCTAATCCATGCAAATTATCGTTAACAAACGTGCCTTTGATAGTTTTTCCATTGGCTAAATGAATTTCTCCTTCACCTTCCTTGACGCCATTAGCCCAACTTCCTTCATAAAAACTGCCATCAGGGAACATTAATTTTCCTTTTCCATGAAATTCGTCATTTTTGAATTCACCTTCATAATTTTCACCATTTTACTTAACCAGGGTACCATACCCTTCCTTCAGTCCCATTTTGAAGCTTCCTTCATATTTACTTTAATCTATATCAATCCATGTGCCTTACCCATTATAGTAATTTTTATAAAATTCTCCAATATATTTAGCTCCATCTTTATATTCTAAAGTGCCCTTACCTTAGGCCATCCCCAACACCCAGTTTCCATAATATAAATCTTCGTTGGAGAAAATTTTAAGTCCTTTACCGTTTTCTTTGTTTTAATAGAACATACCTTCATAGTACTAGCCATTGTCACTGTATACCTAACCTTTGCCATGTTTTTATCCATACTTCCACTGCCCGATATATATCTCGCTATTTTTCAATATTTTGTAATACTTTTTAATATACATTCCATCCTTCAAAGGTTATATTTAATCTATTTTAAACTTTTCTCGCAATTTTTAAACCTGAGCATTAATTTGAAACACTAATTTTGGAATTTCTTCTAAATTTTTAGCTATATATTGAGAAGGATTATGATATGAAGCTTTGTCCTCAATATTTTTTATTGGATACTCACTTCCCTTTACCTTCAAATGCTTGTTACGGAAATAAGCTTAAATAAATAAAGTTGACTATAAAATTTAATCGTAATCATTAATTATAATGTTCCATGTTTTGTTTTCAAAACTAAAAGACTAAGTCTTTTTAATATTCGATTTTGTTTGAGATCCAATAAGTTGCTGTTGTGATTTCTCATTGAAGTTTTCGTCTTCTTTCAATTTAGTTTATTTTTGATTCTTTTAAATTTGTTATAGATTTTCCTTTGACTTTTATTCTTTAATTTTTGAATCATTGCTAGGCTTAGATTTTTAATCTTTTTTCTTTTATAAGTATTTTTATTATATTTTTAATGAAGCAGCCACTATTTCTGGATCATTCAAATCTGGCATTTCTTCTTTTTCTCTATTTTATTCTTAAGTATTTTAATTGTCAAGTTTCTAACTATCAATTAAATTTTAAATAGACTTATTGTTCATAAGCTCTAAACTTGATGAAACTAATTTTTCACAATCAGCAAGTTTATCTTTTTTTGCATCTTTATGTTAAAATTTTTCTTCTTTTTATTATTAATTTGGTAATTTTTAACTATCAACTAAACTTTATATAGTTTTACTATTTACTTACCCCAAACTATCATTCACAAGCTTATCCAAATTTTATGAGTCAATTTAACTACTTTCCTTCAAATCTACTTTTTTTTTATTGTTTTCTTTTTTTTGTTGTTCTCTTTTCTTCTTTTCCAAGTATTATTTTTAAATTTTTAAACTAGCCTCAACTACTTCTTTATCATTCAAATCTGGCAATTCTTCATCTTCTTTGTCTTATTATTAATTATTTTTTTTTGTTTGAATCTATTTTTCAGCTTCTTTTTATTTTTGACTATTTTTTTAATTGGATTATTTTTCATTTGAAGCTTTTTATTTTTTTTTCATTGCCAAATATTTTTATTAAATTTTCAAACTAGCTTAAATTACATCCTCATCATTCAAGTCTGGCATTTCCTCTTCTTCTTCCTCTTTTTTTTCTGATTTTTATTGTTATTTTTGCTAATTTTAATTTTCATTTTAATTTTTTTTTTTATTTTATTCTTTTTTAGCATTTTATTTTTTCTTCATAGCTAAATATTTTTATTATATTTTCAAACTAGCTTATATTACATCATCATCGTTCAAGTCTGGCATTTCATCTTCTTGCTCTTTTTTTTCTTATTTTTCTTCTTATTGTTTATTTGAACTTTAATTTTTATTTTATTCTTTTTTTGCATTTTATTTTTTTTTCATAGCTAAATATTTTTGTTAAATTTTCAAACTTGCTTCAATAACATCTTGATCATTTAAGTCAGGCATTTCATCTTCTTGCTCTTTCTTTTCTTATTTTTATTCTTGTTGTTAACTTTAACTTTAATTTTTATTTTATTCCTTTTTTGCATTTTATTTTTTTTTCTTAGCCAAATATTTTTGTTAAATTTTTAAACTTGCCTCAATAACATCTTGATCATTTAAGTCGGGCATTTCATCTTCTTGTTCCTTTTTTTCTTATTTTTGTTATTATTGTTAATTTTAATTTTAATTTTAATTTGAACTTTAATTTTTATTTTATTATTTTTTTGCATTTTATTTTTTTTTCATAGCTAAATATTTTTGTTAAATTTTCAAACTTGCCTCAATAACATCTTGATCATTTAAGTCGGGCATTTCATCTTCTTGCTTTTTTTTTTCTTATTTTTCTTATTATTGTTTATTTTATTCTTTTTTTGCATTTTATTTTTTTTTCATTGCCAAATATTTTTATTAAATTTTTATGCTAGCCTAAATAACATCTTCATCATTTAAGTCGGGCATTTCATTATCTTTTTCTTCTTTTCCATCTTTTTTTTCATTTTTTTTTTACTCTTCTGCTTTTTCTTTTTATGGTTTTTTTGATTGCTTTTTTTATTTTTATTTATTTTTCATCTATAAATACTTTTACTATATTTTTAAACTAGCTGCTATCACATCTTGATCATTTAAGTCAGGCAATTCTTCTTCTTCTTTTTCTACTTCTTTTTTTTCATTTTGTTTTTCATTGGCTTAATTTTTAGAAGTTTAAGCATCAGTTTATTTTTTTTATTATTTTTTAGCATTTTATTTTTTCTTCATAGCTAAATATTTTTATTATATTTTCAAACTAGCTTGAATGACATCTTCATCATTTAAATCTGGCATTTCATCATCTCCACCATCCTTATTTTTATTTTAGGATTATTCTTCTTCTTTTTATTTTTTTTCTGTTTTTATTGGCTTTTTTTATTAATTTTTTTTTGCTTTTTATTTTTATTTCATGGCCAAATATTTTTATTAAATCTTCAAACTTGCTTCAATAACTTCTTAATCATTAAGATCAGGCAACTCATCATCTTTATCATCCTTTTTTTTTTTATTTTCATCTTATTTTTACTACTGATTTTACTAAATATTTTTCTGATTTTCCCCTTTAGCTTTTTATTTTTTTTTCATAGCTAAATATTTTTATTAAATTTTCAAACTAGCCTAAATTACATCTTCATCATTTAAATCAGGCATTTCATCTTCTTCAACTTAATTTTTTTCACCTACTTTTTATTACGATTTATTTTTATTATTTTCTTTTTCTTTTTAATTTTTATTTTCATTTTTCTCCTAATTATTTTTGTTATCATTTTTTGCTTTTTATTTTTTCTTCATTGCTAAATATTTTTATTAAATTTTTATACTGGCCTAAATAACATCTTCATCATTTAAGTCAGGCATTTCATCATTTTCTTCTTTTTTTTCTTATTATTTTTGTTGATCTGCTTATGTTGTATGTTAATTCTAGTTATTAGATTGCTTTTCTTCTTTAACTTTTTATTTTTTTTTCATAGCTAAATATTTTTACTGAATTTTTAAACTAGCAGCAACCACCTCTTCATCATTTAAATCAGGCATTTCATCTTTTTCTTCTTTTTTTTCTTATTATTTTTATTAGGGTTTCTCTTCTTTTTTTTATTTATTATTTTGGTCCTGAGATTTCTTATCTTATGATATTTTTTATTTTTTCTTCATTGCTAAATACTTTTGTTAAATTTTTAAGCTAGCAGCAACCACATCTTGATCATTCAAATCAGGCATTTCATCTTCTTCACTTTTTTTATCCTGCTCTTCTTCTCTCTTTGAAACTTTTTATTTTTTTTTTTTATCAATATTTTTATTAACATTATTATCTTCTTTTTTTTTAACTTAATTAATTTTCATTTTTTTCAATAGCATCTTTTTTTTATTTTTGTTTATTTTTTTTTTGCAAGTATTATTGCTGAATTTTCAAACTAGCAGCAATGACATCCTTATCATTTAAATCAGGCATTTCCTCTTTCTCTTATTCCACTTTTTCATTTTTTTCTTCCTAATTTTATTAATTATTTTATAATTTTTTTTCCTCTTCTTATTTTTCTTTTTCTTGAATTCTAGCTAATTCTTGTTCCTCTTCCTACTAATCTTCTTCATCTTAATCATCATTGCTGATAGTTTCTAAAACTTTTGTTAATTTGGAATTAATTTAATATTCCTCTTAACTTCCATCTTCACTGTAAGATTAATTTGAGCTGAATTTTTAAGAAAAGTAATAATTGCTTATATACACTCCTTTATTAGCTGAATATTGCAAATCCTTGATAGAAATTTCTTTAAGGGAAGCTATGACTTCATATTTGAAATCTATACTGTGACAATATATCACCTTCTACCACAAGCAGAAGTAATTAACATTTATTTAAGTAAAAGATAGCATCACAATGCTATCTCTTGTTTCTATTATTTTCAGATTTCCCTTATATGGCAACTTATTTTAAGGATCTTCATATATGAATTTTTTGATTAGCTGAATTTTTTGATCTTAATCTTAAAACACTGACTCGAAGTACTATAATACTTGATTTTTCTCTTCGAAAAAGAAAAACTATATTTATTATTTTTTAATATAAATTTTAATTAATAAAAATAAATTCTAATTTATGATTTAAAAATAAAAAATTAGGGTAGATGATTAGGCAGAGGGAGAGAGGAAGAGGGAGTGGGGGGGGGGGGGGACGCATATTTAAATCTTATATCTCATAATTCAATTTTTTTGATGAAAATATAAATTTTTCTATTTTAAATATATTTAAAATTAAAAAAGTAAAATTTTAACTGTTTGAAGTTATTGATGTACAAATTCTGTGATATTTTGGTCTTTTAAATCGTAACTGTTAAAATGAATTGTCTCTGTACGCAATTTATTTGTTTTATCAAAAAATATAATATTATTATTTGTTTAATCACAAGTTACTTGTAGTTTTATAAAAGTATTTTTTAGCTCCAGCAAAATTTTATATTAAAACAATGTAAAAGTATCATATTTAAAGTTATTGAACTTGATTGTGAACTAATTATCCAAACTCTAATCAATTAGAATAGATTGAATAATCTCATTTAAAATAAATTCTTGATTATTTTCTTTATGGTTGATAACAAGATACCTAATTAAGTTATTGGGCATTTTGAAAAACTATCTCTTCGAATTCTGTAAATTTTTTATAACAATAAATTATTTCTGCTGACTAATCTTGCCTAAAAAAATCTTCAACCTCAACCAACTTTTCCGTAATTCCAAGTATCTGGGTTTTTCAAAAACTTTCTTCAAAAAATAAAACTGAATTTTTTAGATTTTGCTAACTTCTTAAATAGTTTGATTATTAGCTTTTAAGGGTTATTCCATTGTGGAATTATTTAAATCTTTTATTTATATTTATAGATAAAATTTTATAATAAGTAATAAATATTTGTTTTGTTGTTATTACCAGAGAAACCATTTTGACTATCTTAGACTTAAGATCTAAGTATTTATCAAATTTTTGAATAGAAGTTTAAAAAGGCAGCAAATCACGATTGTTACTATTGATAATGACTTCAGGTACCTCATGGTTATATATCACATTCAATACATATAATTTGTTGTTGAGTACAATATTTTTTTCAAGAATTACTAAATTTTTTTTAATTTCATGAATTTAACTCATATTTTTAATAAATTTCTGCTTCAACATACATATCCTTAGTTATGAAATTTTATCATATAACGTTTCTATATTTTTCTTCAGAAATACAAAGCTACTTAGTTTTTTCATAGAAATTATGATAAATTATTTGTGTTTTTGGTTGATTTTGTATTTTCAATTTTTGTGCAACTATCTATTCCCTTTACAATTTGCTTCCACTAGTCCTGCTTTACTTTTATCATATAAAATGCTTCTTAGAGATTTTTTGAAATTTTTTTTTTCATAAATGGCACCAATAATTTGCTTACACCCTTTTGAACTTTATATTTTTTATTATTTTCTTAACATTTCATAAAAAAATAAGTTTATGATAATTTATTTTTGTTTTGTATCATTTAAAACAGTTTTTCTATTTAAACTTTCATATTTTTGACAGGGATATATTCAAAAACATTGTTACTGATGTCAATATTAAACTTTATTTTTTAAAAATATAATGAATTTAATTTTTATTTTTTTTTTATTAAAAAAAATAATGTATTAAAATTTTTCTTATTTAAATTTTAAGAGAAAAAAAAATAAAATAGACTCAAAGCCAAGGATTATAATAATGTGTTATTTCTTAAAAATCTTGTTCAGTAATTTCAAGTATTTTATGGAATCTATTAACTTTTCCTTTGAGAGTGAGACTACGTAGTTCCATCCCAATAACATAATATTTATCATTTTTTGCATGTTTGAAAATTTTAATCATCAAAATAGCCTTGATTTTAGTTTTTTTAAAAATTTTGAATTTTTCATAATAAAATCCTTTCACCCCTTACAACACAAAAGATTGATTACTTTATCTTCTTCTATACTATTGTTAAATTCGTACAACTGAATTTATATACTATTCATCAAACTCTGAATCTTTTTAAGCTTGCTCTTGTTCTTCTTCTTCTTCTTCTTCTTTTCTTCCATTTAGCCTTCTTGTTCTTGATCTTCTAAATTTTCTTCATCTTAATTTTAGTCATTTATTTCTTGTTATTATTAATCAAAATCATCTTTACTTTTATCTTTTTATTATTATAATAAATCTCTTTAACTTTATTTTTGGCTTGAAGGACCACTCTTAAGCTTGTTTTTACTTTAATTATTTACATTTTCATCTTAAGATTAAAAATTACTATTATTATTAATAATATCGTGATAACTTTCATCTTTATTTTTTTACAAATTATCTTATTGATCTTGATCTTCATCTACACTAATGTCTAATTTTTTGAATTTTTTTCTATCCAAATCTTTATTAGAATTTTATTTACTATCATCTTCATTAAAATTATCCAGATCAAATGTTTAAATCATAGGTTTTATTTCGCCTTACTACGTTGTTGCTAAAGGATTTATATTTTCGATATATTATTGTTAATCATTATTATTCGAAAACCACAAAATTCTATTTTGATTATTGGGAGAAATTGGCTGAATTAGATTAGAATTCTTCACTGGTATCACAAAATTTTATAAATTTTCAAAATGAACAACTGTCAAGTTCTAATTTTCGAACTAAAATTAAACGACCTTTTAGTGTTTTTTTATTCTAAAATTGATAGTTGTCATATTATGTTCCACAAAATCACCTATTTTAATATAAATTTAAAAATTACTAAAAAAAAAAAATTCAAAAAAACTTAAAGTTAGTTTGTAGCTATTGCAAAGACATAATTTGGTAATGATTAAATCAATGATTTAGGTTTTCCAAATTTCATAAAAATTATTATAATTTTCTTGTTAAATAATTTCTGATAAGTCAAACTCATATTTGAAAGAATTTTAGTAAGGGTTAGTCATACTGAACTCTACTTCTAAAATATTATTATCTGAGTTGAAAATAAATGCTAGTATCCCCTTAAGTTTTTTAAGATTTCTGAGTCTTTTTTTAATTTATTACATCAAAAATTCATCTTCATAAAATAATTCTTTTGAAGCTGGTAAATTATCATATTTGTTGCTGTTATTAATTTAATTTTAAGAATTTTATTAAGGATTATCCCCAAGATCATCAATTTAATCTATCTCTCTGATTTTTACAGAGACTTATTGATTAAGTTTTTTTAAGATCTGAGCTCATCTTCGTGATCACTTCTTTATTAATTTTCTTATTTATGAGCTGAATAAGACGGCATTTAAAATTATTATTTTTATTTGTTAGTAGATGCTGCTGATTGACTTTGCAAATCACTACTTGATATATAATTATTTTTTTAAATAAATTTTTTTAAGTGATTATCATTATCAAAGTTTTTGCTATTTGGCAGTGAAAAATTTTAATCTTTTAGAAAATCATAATAGTTTTTATTGTTTTTAAGATTTTACTGAACTTTGAATTCATTCAAATTTTTCAAGAACTCCATTCTTTTTTGTTTGATTTAATAATCATTTTCTGAACTCTGAGAATTAGTTTCTATATCAACATATGGATCTCAATCAAGAATTCCCTTTTTTTTGAGAAATTCTATTTCAGAAGCCATTTCTTATTAATTTTATTGTTTTTATTATTATTGACTGAAATTTAATTGTCTTTCTGAATAGTTTTGTACAAGATTTTGAGGTTTTTACTTTTAAAAATTTTAATTTTATTTTGGGATTTAA
>CAZGUM010000146.1:8655-10335 GCA_964529085.1 uncultured Methylomonas sp.
TACAAGATTTTGAGGTTTTTACTTTTAAAAATTTTAATTTTATTTTGGGATTTAACTATTATTTTCATTTTAGTTCACATCATTAATGCTCTAATTTTATTTTACATTTTATTATTAAATAATCATATTTAAAGACTTCTTCATTTTAATTAGTGACTTAATAATTTGGTCTGGAATATTTTTTTTTATTTAAAACTTGATCTGGTTAAATTTATTAGTTAACCTGATATGGAGATTATTACTTGTTTTTTAGATTTTGAACAAATAATGTTCTTTTTTTTTTTCCAAAATTTAAAATTTTTAATTTGTTAAAAAATGAATTTACCCTTTTTTCAATTTTAAATGGTTACCAACAAGCTAAAAAGAATTTTAATCTAAGTTATACGCCTACAAATAGGCTTTATATTTTTGATTCAAGGACTATGAAATATTCATTTTATTAGGTTTTATATAATAATTTTAAGCCTGTCTTGCATTTTTAAATTTAAATTTTTTATTATGAAATTTTATTTAAGATTATTATTTTTCCTGGTTTTGAATTGTCTTAGAATAAATTGTTTTGGCACTATAAGGCCGTTGGCTGTTTTATACAAGTTTTCTGTTGATATGAAGATTTTTTTTTTACAAATTTTACAAATTTTTAAGTTATTATTGTTATGATTATTGAATTATTATAGGTTATGTATTTTAGAATTTTGTACATTTTTGGTCTAAATATATTTTATTATTTTTTTTTATGCGCAAAATATTATATTTGATAATGATACTATTTAATTTTATTTTAATGTGTTTTTAAATGCTGTTGCACGATCAATTTATTAAAAGGAATTTTTATTTTTTTAAATTTATTTTAAAGAAAACAATAATCAAAAAAAAACAAATATAATATATATATAAAAAAAAAACAAATATAAATTCATGCATTAATAAAGTATAAATTAATTATTTAAGTATATAAAAGTAAAACAAAACCCATAAGCATAACCAACATTCTCATTAAACATTAATAATCAATAATCAAATATTAAAATCTAATAATTATTAATTTAAAAAAATATATATAAAAAAATTAATCTAACTAAAATAGGAAGAGGAAAAGGATTCCATTGATCTTTTCTATTTTATTTTTTTTTTTTAAAAAAAATTTTTTAATCTTTTTATATATTAATATTTTAACAAATTTATACTGAGACTCATTTTTGAAGCAATTTAAGCTTTTAAAATAATGTTTCTATTTATTTCCGTTGTTCTTCAATAAGTTTTCTATCAGCTTGCTGCTGTTCCTCATAGCGTTTTCTATCAGCTTGCTGCTGTTCCTCATAGCGTTTTCTATCAGCTTGCCGCTGTTCCTCATGGAATTTTCTATCAGCTTGACGCTGACCATAATAGAGTTTTCATTATTTTAGGGTTAATTAATCATATTATTGTTTTTAAGCATCAATCTACCTTTAGAATTTTTCATTAGCCACTATTTTTTTTTTTTTATAAAAATAAAATAAAAGAACTTTTATTCAAATAAAAATATCACTGTACAAGGGCATTTGTAATTTAATATTATTTACAAAATTATAAAAATAGCTAGTCATTTTTTTTCAAAAAAAAAATAATTTTATAACCCTAATTTATTAAAAAATTTATCAAAATTTTTAAAGTAAAAATTTATTTTGATTTTTTTTTTTT
>CAZGUM010000147.1:0-10253 GCA_964529085.1 uncultured Methylomonas sp.
CCAGACTTGAATTGGTAATAAATTAAAAAGTTGTTAGCGATATGCGGTTGATCGTATTAATTTCAAGCCTGCTCATCAATTTTTGCGCTATCCGCCGGTTTATCTTCGGCTTTGGCGACTACCACCATGGCCGGACGCAATAAACGGCCGTTCAATACATAACCTTTTTGGAATACGTTTAATATAGAATTCGGTTGCGCGGTAGCGCTAGGCTGCATCACCATCGCTTGATGCAATTCGGGATTGAATGGCTGACCGAGCGGATCGATGGTTTCGATATTGAATTTGGCGAACACCGCTTCGAATTGTTTGATAGTCAATTCGCTGCCTTCTCGCAGTTTCACGATTTCGGGGCTATCGCCGGTTGCGGCTTGCAGGCCTAATTCCAGACTATCCAATACACTCAGCAATTCCTTGGCGAATTTAGCCAAACCGTATTTACGCTCGTCGTCCAAATCTTTTTGCACACGCTTTTTTAAATTCTCCATTTCTGCCATCGTGCGCATGGCCTTATCCAGATTGGAGGCGGCCTGTTGCTGGGCTTGTGCCAATTGTTCCTGTAAGGCTTCCACCGTCACTTCGTCGGCAGCGGGCACTTCGCCAGGCTGTTCTTCTGCGGTTGCCGGTTTGATTTGCTCCAACACTTCGGCGATCAATTCGCTATCCGACTGTTGTTCGTGGCTCGATTGCTGATGACTCATTACTTACTCCAGGGTTCTAAATTTTTAGGTTGGCCTAACGATAGGGCCATTTATTTGGGATTCAAGGCCGCGCCCAATAATTTTGCCGTCACGTCCACGAACGGGATGACTTTTTCATACGCCATTCGGGTGGGTCCGATCACGCCCAACACGCCAACCACTTCGTCGTTGACCGAATACGGCGCCGTTACTAGGCTGCAATGATCGAACGCGCTGTAACCGGACTCTTCGCCGATAAAGATTTGGACGCCGTCGGCCTGCAAACATTGATCGAGTAAATGAATCACGCCGCGCTTTTGACTAAAAGCTTCAAAAAGTTGTTTCAAGCGTTCCATGTCCGACAACTCCGAAAAACCCATTAAATTGGTCTCGCCGCTTAACACGTAATCGTCGTTGGGCTGCTGCGCGAAAGTCAGTTGGGCCATGCTCACAGCGTCTATCATGCCTTGATTGACCTGCCGCTGATCTTGCTCCATTTCTTTGATAATCAACTCGCGTATCTTGGCCAAACTACGCCCGGAAAATACCGAGTTCAGATAGTTTGCGGCCTGCTGCAACTCTGCAGGACTAAAGGGCTTTTGGGTGTGGATGATTTTGTTATGCACTTCCTCGCCGTCGGTGACGAAAATCACCAAGACTCGAGTGTTGGACATAGGCAAAAATTCGATATGCCGTAAGGTCGCAGTCTCCCGTCGCGGCAAGGTCACGACGCCGGCCATTTGCGTCACATCCGACAACAATTTGGAAGCCTTACTCAACACGTCGCTGGCTTTATCCGCCTGCCCTTGCAAGCCATGTTGCAATTGATCCAATTCGCTGGACGCCAAAGGCTTCACGGTTAATAAGCTGTCGACGAACAAACGATAGCCGCTTACCGTCGGCACTCGACCGGCCGAAGTATGCGGAGAATGGATCAAGCCCATTTCCTCCAGATCCGCCATCACATTACGGATACTGGCCGGACTGAGCTTAAGTTGCGGGTCTTTAGACAATAATCGCGACCCCACGGGCTGGCCGTCCTGGATGTAACGCTCAACCAAGGTTTTCAATAAATACAGCGATCTTTCGTTTAAATCTTGTCCGCCAGCCACGTCACCCCCCAATTTCGTTAGCACTCGATATTAGCGAGTGCCAGACAGCAAAGCTATCAGGTGGGTCCGGCATTGTCAACGCCGCGGTTTGTCTATTACCTAGCTAAACTGCGCGGGCAATCCCTTGGCGAGTATTTAGCCTGAGTATCGGAACAATTCCAGCCTAATTTTCAGTAACTTTCGCCGCGCATAAAAAACCCCGTCAAGCCCTAAGGCTTGACGGGGTTTTGCGTTACGAACAATCTAACAAGCAGTACTACCTCAACGCATTACGCAAGTCCAAAATAAAACAGGTTACTTTTTTACCCTAACGCGCCGAAGGCTTTAATCTATTTATGCTCCCATTTGAGAGAAGGACAGCACGTAATAACTGTAGTAAACCACGGCGAAAAACAGCAGCACATTCAATAGCTTTTCAGTCCTGCTGTTTTGCTCTTGCTGATATTTTTTACCATTTTTCGTTCTCATTTGGCCCTCCTGTCTCATGAGTTACCTCAACATTAAGCAATGTAATAATTGTTTCAATGCGGAAATCGAAGACTAGCGATTATCGGCTCATACCGTTGCCTATCCATGCCCCGGCCGCCGCGCCGATGCCGGCCCCCAAGGGGTTGCCCTTGCTCATCTCGTAACCGGCCACACTCCCCAATGCACCGCCTACCAGACCCTGTGCCGATCTTTGGTCGTAACTGTCGTAACGTGGCGCCGGCTGGGGTGCCGGCACGTATTGAACGACCCGTTCAACCTCGACATCACGGCCATGTTGTCGATGATGCTTGTGATGTCCATGACCATCGGCCATGGCAAATGGCGCATACAGCAGAAAAGTTGCAACGATACTTGTCACTCTGAACATAAAAAGCCTGCTTTGGATAAAAGTTCTGAATTTATTCTAGAAGGCATTGTTTAAGTCTTGATTAGGAACAGATTAAGAACGGATGAAGAAGACGGCTTCTACCGACATATCGCTTATTTTTGTGAACTGTGCACGCAATGCCAACGCTGAAACCCCAAATCAACCGTGCCCCCGGACGCTGACTAACTTGCTAGCGTCCGAAATATATGGACGCCTAAAGCCCCAGCAACCCAGATCAGAAGCTATAAGAAATTTCCCCATATACTGTGCGCCCAGCCTGTTGGTAGAACGCCGAATACGCTCTATCCAACAAGTTATTCACCGAAAACGACAAATCGATATTCTTAGTAGCTTGGTAGGCAATCCGGGTATCAACCAGGAAATACGGATCGTAGCTGCCTGGCACCTTGGTGTATTGATCCAGATTTTGATCGTTAAAATAAGGCTGACTGACGTAGCGGCCGATGATGCCGCCGCTCCATTTGTCGTATTTTAAGTCCAATGCCCCACTAAACATGGTTTTCGGCAATTGCACCATTTGCTTACCGACGATCAGCGGGTTGGCGGTGTTGTCCTTAATTATCGAATCGTTCAAGGTGTAAGTGCCGTTAAAATGCAGCCAGTCCCAATAAAGTTTCTGCCGTAACTTCACTTCCACGCCTTCTACCTCGGCCTTGCCGGCGTTTTGCCGTTCGGTCAAGGTTTGCAACAAACCGGGAATCGGTATACCGCTTTTCGCGTAAATCAGATCGCTGATGTAATGGTGAAAATAGGCGGCCGCAACCGTGGTGCCTTCGATAGGCGTGGCCTCACCACCCACTTCCCAGGAATACATGGTTTCCGGCTTTAAGTTGGGATTCGGCTCTGTCAATACCGTTGAGGTTTGGGTATTACCGTACAACTCGAAATTGGTCGGCGGGCGGAAAGCCCAACCGGTGGAGGCAAACAATTTGTAGCCGTCGGCCGGCAGCCAAGTCAGGCTAAGCTTCGGATTGAACTGTCCGACCGAGCGTTCCTGATAGGTACGGTTCACTGCGGGGCTGGTACTTTGATTCAGACCCGAGGTCGACCAATCGTCGTAACGCACTCCTATATGGGCAATCAAGTTGTGCAGAATCCACAACTCGTCCTGCAGATAAGCCGAATAGATACTTGATTGACCCTTGCCCAGCGCGGTACGACTGCTGATCGAGTCCCAATTACGCCAATTGCCCAGCGTATACCGCGATTGGCCTTCCAGTTCGCTGTGGTTGGCGCCAAAACCGACAGTCAGAAAATTGTGCTGATCCCATAGAAACGGAAAGCGCAAGGCAACATTGCCGTCGATCCGGTTGCTGGGCGTCACCGTCAACTGGCCGCTGCCGCCGCTGAGCGAGTCCGATGCGACATTGGCGAACGGCGAATAGGTCTCGTGCTGCAGGTATTGGAAATCGATATTCAACTTCACATCATGACCGAAATCGTGTTTCAGATGCGTGAAATAACGCCGCGTGTCTTCTATCGACGGCAGAGAATGCAGGAATAATTGCTCGTAGACATTGTAGCGGCGGCCACCAATATTGATGTTGTTGCTGGGGTTGCCAGCGTTACCGATGCCTATCGCCAAGGGATTGCCGTTGCCGCGCGTTAAATAACTGTTATAGCTGCCGGTATCGTTGGTTTCGCTGCGGCTCCAACTCATGCCGCCGTCGATTTGGGTATTGGGCGTCAGATCGTAATACAGATGCAAGGACGCATTATTTTGCTCCCAGGGACGCCGGCCCTTATCGCCGATCAGATATACCGGCGCGCCTTGGTTGTTGATGGTCGGCACCGCGCCAAACACCGGTATCGATGCACCGTTGGTGGCCGTGGTGCCGCGGGCCACCGTGACATAATCCGAAACCGCCCAGTTATCGCTGTCCATATGATTAAAGGTCAAGGAAATGCCCAGTCCGTTTTCGAAACGGTCCCGGTAACGGCCTTTGATGCCCCATTGATCGACCGCCGCGCCACCCGCACCGAACGACAAACGGCCCTCGCGTTTGGTCGGCACTTTGGAAATCACGTTCAATACCCCACCCATAGCCCCGCTGCCGTATAAAGCCGAGAAGGGGCCGGGCACGTATTCGACTTGCTGGGCGTCGTCCATGTTCAGAATATTCCAATCGACATTGCCGTTGCTGCCGGTATTAACCGGCAAGCCATCGATTAAATACAAGGAACGATTGGTGCCACTCACCCCATGAAAACTGGATGAGGCCACACTGGAACCAGGAAAATTGGTACCGTAGGCGCTACCGCGCAAATAGACGCCGGGAATATCCTTCAACGCATCGCCGATACGTTGCGTCAGACGATTTTCGGTATTGTCGGCATTGATCACGCTGACATTGGCCGGGGCCATCGCCGCGCTCATTTCCGAGCGAGTGGCGGTAACTACCGTCGCACCCAGCGTGTCGCCGTTGCCGCTGGATTTATCGGTCGGCGAGTTTTCGGCTTGTTCCACGGCCGCTTGATCACTATCTTCCGCCAGGATTTGATTGCTATAGGCCAGATTACTTAAGGCTAACAGCGTTATTAAAGGTAAACGAGACAACGTACTCCTCCTGTAATCGACCGCTAAACAAAGCGGTTTTTTATGGTTATGTTGGATTTATTTTTAATTTTTCTTACATCAAGAGCGGACTGCTTCTTGCACTTCGTCTATCAATGCGGCGCTGCACAAAAGCTCGAACAACCCGTCATCCCCGCAAAAGCCGGGATCCATACTTCTGACTTCCTGTGGACCCGCTTTCGCGGGAACCACAAAACCAGGCTGTTTCGAGCCGTCCCTAGGTTTTTTGCTTGCTCTGCTCCCAACTGCCACGCAGATAACCGGCAACAAACAACAGCAGGATCGCGAAGCCCAACCACCAGCTTTGCTCCGAACTCAACGATTGCTGCTGCTCAGTACTGTCGCTGGCGGTTTTCTTCTCTTCCATCTCATAGCCTTCCAAAGGCTTGGCAGCATCCGGCGCGGTTTGCGCTTGAGACTGAGCTGGCGGCTGTTGGGTTTGCTGCTGGGCCTGACTCGGCTGAGGCTGAATCGGTTGTGCAGTTGCCGCCGGCTGCATTTGCACACCCGGCGCTGCTGCTTTGGCGGCTTTAACCGCGTCCTGATGCTCGGCCAGCTTGACGATTTCCGGGCTGCTGCACGTATCCTTGTTACAGGCCACGCCGGCCTTGGCGATGACTTCCTGGTTAACCTGTTCCAGCTTGGCTTTCACGGCCGGATCGGCTTTCCAGTAACCTTTGTTCACCGCCACCAACATTCGATCCACCATGGCTTGATAGGCCAACAGGTTGTCGGCCTGCTCGAACTTGTTTTGGATGTCCAGCTGGTATTTGTCCTCGACATAGGTCTCGTACATGGCTTGCCATTTCTCGGCGCCGACCGCTTCCGGCACCGTCACCTGCCAGCCCCACAGGTTTTCCGCCACCATATTGATGAAGCGTGCTCCGGCATAGCCTTCTTTCAACATCGACTCTATCCATTTCGGATTCAGGTAGCGGCTCTGCATTTCCCGGCCCTGGTAGCGCTCCAGGCTCATGGTCTTGGCGGCGGTCGGGTCGGCCAGATCGGCAACCAACACCTCCGGGGTCTTGCCGTTGACCTGCCTTGCCGCCATTGCAGTACCGCCCAGATATTGAAAGAAATCGTCGCCGTCCAACGAGGCGTAGACATTGCTGGAACGGCTATGGATCACCGCGTCGGTGTCTTTCAACGACAACTTGAACAAGTCCACCGCCAGCGCCGCATCCTTGCTGGCCGCTTCGCCCCAATGCCCGCGGCCGTATACGTGGTGCATGCGATTGAAGAACACGTCGGCCAGTTGCTTTTCGTCGCTCCAGGTGTTGGACAGCGGAATCGCCCGGTCCAGGTTGGTGCCGTAGGCACCGGACGGTACGCTGAACAAACGGGCTGAGGCCATATCCAGCGCTTCCTCCGGTTTCAAACCCCGTTTGACCAATTCGGCCTGAGTTTCTTTGATATGCCGACGCAGCGGGTTATCCGGCTCGCCCTGTTCCTGAGCCTTGGTTTCGGCTTGATCCAGCAATTTGATGACCGACGCGAACAAGTCGCGGTAGAGGCCAGACGGGATGATGGTGACGTCCACCCGAGGCCGGCCCAACTTGTCGCGGGCGATCACATCCACGCCCTGAGTGCGGCCGCGCTCGTCCCAATGCGGTTTCACGCCGAGCAGATGCATGATCTCTGCTTCCATCACACCCTCGTGGCGCGAGCTTTCCACGCCCCACAAATTAAATACCAGGCGTTCCGGGTAATGACCGTGCTGTTTTTTGAAGTCATTGACCACTTGCTCGGCCAAGCGCGCACCTTCGTTGTAAACCGCTTCGCTGGGTATCCGCGACGAATCGAAGCCGTATAAATCCTTACCTGTCGGCAAGGCGTCCGGATTACGCAGCGGATCGCCGCCGCTGCCGGCCGGGATGTAGCGGCCGGCCAAGGCATCGATCAGCGCGTTCATTTCCGCATTCGCGCTATCGGCGATCAATTTGGCCGTAGCCTGGATTTTTTGTTTAAGCGCTTCGCCTTTCAGCTTGGGATCGCGGGCAACAATGGCTTCGGCGAAACGTTGCCTAGCCGCTTCGTCCGGCGCTTTGCCGAAGGTGTGTAAACCCATCGGCACTTTTTTCTCGCGGATTTCCTTCAGATAGTGTTCCAGCTCTTCCAACTGGTCGCCAGTTTCGGCCCTCTCCATTTTTAGGTCCTTCAACAAACCGGCCTTGCCGGCAATCTGATTGATCTCATCCAATCTGATCTTCGCCAGTTGCTCGCTCTTTTGAGCCGCGACGTTGTAGTCGTCCAACAAGCCGGCCAATTTCGCCAATTCCGGATTCAGATCGGCTTTATCGAGCGGCGGCGTCATATGCGAAATGATGGTCGCCATCGCCCGGCGCTTGGCCTGCAGGGCTTCGCCGACGTCGTCCATGATGTAGGGATAAATCTGCGGCACGTCGGCCATCAGAATCTCGCCGGGATCGGACTCGCTGAAACCGACTTCCTTACCGGACAGCCATTCGTGGGTCGCATGCGTGCCCAAATGGATCATCGCGTCAGCGCGGTAGCCTTTTTGCAGCCATAGATAGAACGCCAGATATTGATGGTGCGGTGGCATGGTCACGTCGTGATACAGCTTTTTGATGTCCTGCTCCCAGCCGCGCGACGGTTGCGGCGCCAGCAACAGATTGCCGTATTGCAAGGCCGGCAATATCAAAAAGCGTTTGCCCTTGGCATCGGTCCAGGCACCGATTTTGCTGTCTTCCGGCTTACCCCAGGCTTTCAGCATCGCGGCTTTGAAGGTTTCCGGTAGAGCGACGAACCATTTTTGATAATCTTCGACCGGCAATAACACCGCGCCGCCGCCGGCGGCGGCTTCGGCGATCGCACCCGGCTCCCAATTAGCCAGGTTGATGCCGTGATTCTTCACGGCGGCTTTCAGGGCATTGCCATTTTGCGGCGCATCACCCAATTGATAGCCTTCCTGACGCAAACGATCCATGATTTGCAACAGCGATTCCGGCAGGACGTTTAGATAGGAGGCGCCGATGTTTTCCTTGCCGGGCGGGTAGTTGTAGTACAGCAGGGCGACTTTCTTGTCGGCATTGGCGGTACTGCGCAATTTCGCCCACTTGTCAAGGCGATCGGCGTAGCGGGCGACGCGTTCCGGTATCGGCACTTCGCGGACGAAATCCTGACCAGTGGCCTGGTCGTGCACGCTTTCCTTGCTGGCGACCACGGTCGGCGCTATTTCACCGGCAAATTCCGGTAAGGCTACTTGCCAGGCCCGTTCCATCACATCCAGTCCGGTGGCCGATTCGGTCCATTGCGACCGGCTTTGGCTGTTCAAGGCAATACCATTCAGTACAGGCACCCCCAAACGAGTCAGAGTCGGCACGGTTTTCTCCGGGCTGGCACCGATTTTTAAAGCCAACGCGGCGATAGCTTCAACGCGTGATTTGCCGTTGCCGTCGACCAGCATTTTTTCCAGAGTTTTGTCGTAGGGATAACCGAACGCCGGCAGCACGTTGTAGCCCTTGGCTTCCAGTTGTTCGGCCAGCATTTTGACCGTGTCGGTCTGACCGGACAAAGCCGAAGAACGGTAGAACAAAATCGCGATCCACGGCTGGCCTGGCTTATAGCCTGCATAAGCCTTTTGGTAACTGTCGAAATCGGCAAACAGTTGTTTGCTGCGCACGTCGAAGGCGCCGATTTCGGGTTGAGCCTGCGGCGGCGCGATCTCTGCTTGTAGGTTTTTGAACTTAGCGACAGCCAGACGAATCATGTTGGCGGCATTGTCGGCCCCGCCGGCCGACATATAGGCTTGCAGCTGTTTGTCCAGTTGCAGACCGTAATCGGCGAAGTCGGCGTCGTAACTGAGACCTACCGCATAAAGCCGGCCACCGTTAGCGGCGATCTGTTTGAACAGCTCGCCGCCTTCGCGCAAAATGCCGCGGCCGGTGATTTGCGCTAGTACCAAATTGGATTTTTGCAGCGCTGCCTGGTCTGCTTGCGCCAATTTCGAGCTGGAATAGACATGGATGGTCACGTCTTTTAACAGCGGATCGTTTTGCAGTTTGGCGGTGGCTTCGACGGCGGTTTGCGAATCTAGGTCGCCGAGGATCAGGCTAAGATTGATCGGCGTTTCGGTGGCAGCAGAGCCGGCTGCCAGCCACAACAAAAAGGTCAGTGACCAAGCCCCGTATTTATTCGGGCACATAAACCACCTTGCCGTCGTTCAATCGATACGCTGTACCCAAGCGCTCGCCGGAGCCGCTGAGCTTACGGTCGGTCACTTTGGAAACCTTGATTTGCGAGCCTTTCTTGCTGACGATTTCCATCGTGCCGTCGGCATTTTCTTTGGTCATTGTCACCGTCGATTCCGGGTTCATCAGATCCAGCATGTTGTAGGCCATAAACAAGGCCACCATCATGCTGACGATGAACACCACGCTGGCGTCGAACAGGTTGGCGACGCCGGCAATCGGGTCTTCCAGCGGCTCGCTGTTGCGATGCAGATTAGAGCGTCTCAGATAGCGCATGGCCGTCCTCCTCGATTGCCAAGTCCTGCGCATCCAACACCCGGCTAGCGGCCAGTTCGGCTTGATGACGCATCGCCGCGAAGTCGGCCCGCAGCCATTGTTCGCGCACCAGCGCCACCAGATAGGTAATCACGCCGCAACCCAGGCCGGTCACGGTGGCGGTGAAAGCGGTGACCATGCTGCCGGCCATGCTCGGAATATTGCCCTGCGCCAAGGCAGCCAAGGAGATGCCCATCGGTATCAAGGTACCCATCAAGCCCAGCGCCGGGCCGAGCTTGATCACGAAGCGCACCTGATCCAACTTAATCAATTGCCGGTGTTCGTGGGTTTGCAACAACAGTTCCAGCTCCACATCCAGCGGCGCGGCATTGGCGCGTTGCTGACGACCCAGCGCGACGGCCAGATCGAGATTGAACAGACGCACGGTGCGCGATCCCGCCTGGCGCCGCTCCAGCCATTCCTGCGCCAAGCGGCCGCAGGTATAGACCGAGTACGCTGCCAGCAAGGTGACAATCAGCA